>CAZLWX010000004.1:0-69690 GCA_964563295.1 uncultured Roseivirgaceae bacterium
GACTGCCGCCCTCGCCATTGGAGAAAGCGGAGTCATTGGAACAACTGAGATGGATTGAACACGGGCATCGCATCAAAACGGCAGTGACCACTTTTGATACCATGGCGATCGATACGCCTGAAGACCTCAAAAGAGTATTGCAATCTATATCCCATCAGCAATGAATTGTACCAACTGCGGAAATCTTATCGGCGGCAATTATTGCGAGCATTGCGGCCAGAAAGCCGTGACAGCAAGGGTTACTCTCTCATCAGTGGCTCATGATTTCATCCACGCATTAACCCATGCTGACAAGGGCTTCCTGCTGTTAGTGCGAAACCTGGTCACCAAGCCTGGCATCGTGGCCCGCGAATACGTCGAAGGCAAGCGGAAAAAGTATTTTAACCCGCTCAGCTTTCTGGTGATCACGTCGGCCATTCACGCTTACATCAGCTACAAGACTGGCTATTTTGATGCTATGGGGAGCAACCAGCCTCGTGGTGCCGGTCGCCACATGCCTGCCCTCTGGATCGAAACCTTCCGCATAAGCAACGAAAACGGAAAGATCCTTACGCTAATCCTTATCGTTCCCCTCATGGCATTTCTTTCCTGGATTTTCTTCAGACGGGCCCGGTACTACTTCGCCGAAACATTTGTGCTGAATTCCTTTATTGTTGGAGAAAGTCACGTGGTTCGAACGTTGATTTTTATCCCCCTGTTCCTGGCGTTCCCATCATACGCCAACCTAAACGTCACCGTTTTCGAAGTTATCTTGTTGGTGTATCTGATTGTCGCCTATCGGCAGTTCTTTCGTCAGAATCTCTTCCTGACGATCCTTAAATGCATCCTGACCATGGTGTTGTTCATCAGCCTGTACTGGGCATTCATCCTGGCATACGCCTATGTGAAGCACTTGATCATCGGCTAACATCAGCGTGCTGAGCGCGGTCTCTGGGATAGACCACGTACGCCACCGGCATCGGAGAGACCCCAACCACCTCAGTGATAAAGGTCCGCATCTCGCGGTAGACTCCCTCCACATCACCCGAGGTCAGGTCACAACCTAAAACATGTGCTCCGGTCTCGGGCATTGCCTTGATCACTTTCAATGAGTCGGGAGTCGCCAACTGACTATGCATCGTCAACATCGCGCTAACCTTGACCTGCGGATCCTGTTCCTCATCATTCTTGTAGTAATACAAGGTGAGCGATGGTTGAGTTACTTTTTCAAATGTCGACCTGGTCATGCGTGATTCCAGGAGTTCTTCGAGTTGAACAACTGCCTCCAATCGATAGCGTGTATTCCAAAAGGCTGATCGAACCTCCCCCACTTCCGTGTCCATATATTTGCCGCCCATCACGAGCCGTGCAATCTGAAGACCCCAGGGATCGTTCAGCACGAAGGCTGCAGGATTGTTGATCTCGATATTGGGCGAGAGATTGATGAGGGCATGAACCTTGTCAGGATACTGAGCCGCAAGCATTAATCCAAGGGTGCCTCCCGTTGAGGTACTTACGATAATGACTTTTTCCCCGATGGCATTCCCGACGGCCAATGCTTCTTTCGCGCTGTTCCAGATGCGATCTGCTGTAAACAGTTGCAGGGCTTCAGTTGTATCGATCCCGTGGTCGGACAGTCGTGCCAGGAACAGGTTGCACCCGAACTCGCGTGCTAAACGCCTGTGAACAGGATCCCCCTCGCGTTGGCTGGCGGAGAAGCCGTGAAGGTAGACGATACTGTAAGGCGTTTTGCGGTGAAGCGTGTCGGCCCAGACGATCCGGGCCTCATTATCGGGCTTGATTTTGTGAGCAGACTCTGAGCTGGCGATGTACGAGTCCAATTCAGCGGGGGCAAGTGGCACCTGAGGCCATTCCGTTCTGAACTCGGGTTCGTCCGGAACAGGTCCGAGAAAATAAACGCCAACGAGCAGGATTAGGGGAAAGGTATATCGAATGGGTTTCTTGAAGCGCATGGGCGCAAAGTACAGCAAATTGCCCGACATTGCACAGCTCAGATCATCGCCGGTTGACCTTGGGTAGGCAGGCTGAACGTGAAGGTCGTTCCCTTTTCGGGCTCGCTGGTAACCCAAATTTCTCCGTTGTTAATTTCAACAAACTCTTTTGTCAACAACAATCCCAGCCCTGCGCCCTTCTCTTTATGTGTTCCTGGACGCGTAAAATGTGTTTCAGCATTAAATAACTTATCCAGGTCGTCACTGCGGATGCCAATTCCTGAATCCGTGATTGAGATTTCGGCTCGTAAATCTCTCTGTCTTGAAGAAAGTACGATGGACCCGCCCGGATTGTTGAACTTCACCGCATTCGCGAGGAGATTTCTGAACACCAATCCGACATGATTCGGGTCCGCGAATACCAACAGGCCCGCGTCGATGTTATTGGTGATGGTCACATTCTTCCTTTCCGCTACTTGTCTGAAAAGATGGACTTTCTGTTCGGCGAGTGCACGGACGTTGGTCTCCTCCTGAATTGCCTGGAAGCCGTTAAGTTGCGCCTGGGCCCACAGCAGTAGATTATCGAGATCATCGTATACCGAGTCGAGGTTGCGCTTGAGTGATTTAGTCAGGTCTGTGAATTCCTGTTGTGTAAGGCCTGAAATACTGATAAGCTCCATGAGTGCCTTTAGGCTGGCTACCGGGCTGCGCAGGTCATGGCTGATAATTGAAAACAACTTGTCCTTTGCGGCGTTCAGATTCCGCAGCTCATGTGTATGTCGCTCGATCTCCTTGTTCTTTTCCTCGAGCACCTTCTTTGCCCGGCGGCTATTGCGGTTGAGATAGAACATAACCGACGCCAGAACGATGAAAAGCAACATGCAGGCGAGATAAAAATAGATCCAACCGCGTTGACTTTTAATTTCTCCAGCCTTGAGGGCATCCTCTTTCAATAGAAGCTCGATTTGAGCCTGTTTCAGCTCGGTATCAAAGCGAATTTGCATTAACGCAATCTGTTCACTACTCCGCTGGTTATATAGCGAATCGTGCAGACCGATGTACATCCGTTGGTATTGATATGCCCGGGTCAGATCATTCTTGCTGTGATATATCTCCGCCGCCATTTGGTAAGCGCGTTCCAATTCGTCCTTAAATCCGAGGTCTTCGGCCATAGCGATATCTTCATTGAGGTATCGAATGGCGTTGTCCGTATTTCCAAGCAACAAGTGTGTATTTCCGAGCCGGTGTAGTACTGACGATTTCAGAAAGTTGTTGCCCAGCGAAACGGACACCTCGAGGCAGTCGTCAAAGTATTTCAAGGCCGCACGAGGGTTATTCCTAAGCAATTCGACGTCACCCAGCGTTCGCATGGCAAAGCCGGACAAGTACTCATCGTCCGTTTTTCGACTCATATCCAGTGCGTCAATGGCATACGCATAAGACGAATCGATCGAACCCAACCCGAGATAGGCGTACGCGATGTTATTGTAGCACCTGGCCATCGTCCGACTATCTTTGTTTCGCGATGCAACGTCAAATGATTTTCGAAAATTCTCGATTGCCTTGTCGAATTGCTTCTGCTCATAGTGGATCGCGGCGATGTTGATCAAACTCTTCGCTATCAGGGAAAGATCACCGATCTCCTCGCTGACATGCAGTCCACGGGTCGACGTTTCAAGGGATTTCGAATAATCACCCCGGCGATAAAGTATCCATGCAAGATGCTCGAGTGATGTCGCCAGTCCTTTCGAATAGTGTAATGAGTCTGCCAGCCGGGTCGCCTGACGCGCATATACCAACGCCGCATTGTTATCTTTTTCCCGGAGCGCGCCGACCAGTTGATTTAGCTTGATTACGCGAGTAGTGTCATAAGGCGCTGATGAAAGGATCCTTTTCAGTGAATCTGCCTCCGGATTTTGTGCCATGCCGGGCGCGGATCCCAATATCAGTAGTAGGGCGAGGATGGTGAGCCTGAAAACCACTCTAAAGACATAATCCTATCCAACTAACGGTAGAGTTTGCTGAAATACTGTGAAAAAAGCTCTAAAAACCTACATATTCGAGCCTCCAGGTCGTTTTCAACAAACGCACTGACAGCACCTTTCAGTATGATGCACCGCAATAATCAGCCAGGGATCCAATAGGTTGACCCGGCGGCACAGGCAGTAAATTTTCACGCTTGAACGACTGGGGTCGCTCCGTGTAATCGGCGATACGGAAAATCAGGTGACTGTAATGTGATTTCCATAGTTCACTTTTCGCCGTAGCCATGCTACCGCGAAGAAAGGAAACAAGTTCATTTATTTTGTAATGTGCGACAGACCTTACTCCCGGTGATGCGTCCGGATCCGATGCCAGCAGGAGGAGTCGCGTCAACAGGACATCATTCACGGTAACCTGAATCAAACCGAGGTACCCATCGTTTGGCTTGGCCCGGAATGTTTTGTCAAACACCTTGTCCAACACTGCGCCCAGCGATGGATGCCGCGGATCACGCGCATGATGTTCGGTCAAACGTGCCGCGCGGGCGGGGTCAAGCAACAAACTAAAGGTATTGTCCGCGCCCACTTCTACTGCGGCCAGGGGATCGAACGTAAGTCCCGTTCTCCCCGGGAAAAGTTCGCGGCTGCGTCCAAAACCAAGGGGACGCGGCGGAATATTCGACAACAGTGATTCGGGAAGAGCCAGCGTAGAAGGGTCCACGGTCTTGAGAACGGCATCGAGAGCGCGCAACTCCCACTCGGGTTCAATCATCTCTGCAATCTTTTGGCTATCGCCCCGCAACGCATATCGGTAATCAAGACCACCAATAAGTTTGGCGCATGCTTCCGTTTGGTAACGGTGGAGCATGTACATCGGCACCAGTGCTTCCTCCAACAGCGCCCAGGGCGTGCCGGGCCGAATATTATTTTCACCAAAGTTCTTCAGGACGACCTTGCGCACGTCGAGCATGCGCAGAAGTTCCTGGGCAGGATCGTCGCCGTTATCCCAAAGGTGAGCGAAGGGATGAGCGCTTCCCGTGGGACGCGCGTCCTGATCAGACAGAAAGGTAAGACCTTCATGCAAGGCATGGTCGATGATTTTATCCAGCGCGGCCTCTTCATTGGTGCCGTCGGGAAAATCCTGGTAGCCGTAAGTGATGGCCACTTTATCCCACGCGCCGATTTTGTCGTCGTACGGTTTTCGCAAAACCACTTTCCCGTTCTCGAGAACAATTCGCGGATGCGGATAGTCCATCACGGAAGCCATCTGCTCAGTACTTGATGAATAGCTGTGGGCAAGTCCGAGGGTGTGACCAATTTCATGGGCGCTTAACTGACGAAGTCTTGCAAGTGCCATTTCTTTCAGCTCTGGCGGCACGGGCCTGCCCTGCTCATAGGGTGCCAGTAATCCCTCGGCGATCAGGTAGTCCTGCCTCACACGCAATGATCCTAATGTAACATGACCTTTGATGATTTCACCGGTCCTGGGGTCGGTAACAGAAGACCCATACGACCATCCGCGACTGGCGCGATGAACCCATTGAATCACATTGTAGCGTACGTCCATGGGGTCGGCATCCGCAGGCAATACTTCAACGCGGAATGCGTTTCTGTATCCGGCAGCTTCGAAGGCCTGGTTCCACCACCGGGCGCCGTCCAGCAATGCCGAACGTACTGGCTCGGGTGTTCCAGGATCCAGGTAATAGATGATTGGCTCCACCGGTTCACTCATGAGGGCAGTCGGATCCTTCTTGCGCAGCCGATGCCGCGTGAGAAATCTTTTTTCCAGGGGCTCATCGATGGGCGTCGCGTAATCAAAATATGAAATGCTGAAGTACCCTGCCCGGGGATCGAACTTGCGCGGCGTATAATCGTCATCAGGCAATTCGACAAGAGAGTGGTGTTCCCGAACGGTAAAGCTGGCAGGTGTGGGCGCTACACTCCTTATATAGTTACCTGTCGGCGTGCCGGTGAAGGTCAGGATAACTTCAAATTCGGAATTCTTCGGAAAATTGCGTGTTCGCTCGAGGTAGAAGGCCGACCGGGTTTTGTCCAGTGAGTAATTGCCTTGTTGCCGCGCCCTCATTGTACCGATTACGTCGTGGGCGTCCTGGATTAGAAAGTCCGTCGCATCCACCAGGAAACGGGTACCAGCCTCTTCAGCCTCTATTTTGAAACTCCAGATGACCGATTGAGCAAACGCTTCCTCCACCGATCGTCGTTCAGCAGAATTGTCGGTGTTGGCGCGGTACCGGTAATTGGGCTCGACCAGGAATATCCGGGGCCCGTGCCTTTCAAACCTGACAATACGCTCCCTCCCGAGCTGACCGCGGTCAAGTCCGATGTCATTCGAGCCCACGCCGGCGGCGAGACCGTATACGTAGAGGAACTCTGTCCCGATCTTGTCAACAACCAGGAGGACCTTATCCTGCTTGTCATCATAGTAATAGTTAAAAAAACCGGGGAAGCTCTGCAGCCCCTTCACCTTGTCGGCTATGGTACTGACTGCATTGGCCGCATCATTGACAGGTTGATCCTTCTTTCGTTGTCCGAGTGTCGTGCCGGCAATTGCCAGGATCGCGACCATTGAGAATATCAGTTTCATCAGGTTCAGGTTAATCCTGCTAAAACTAAAAAGAAATAATGGTGGGTAAAAGTCTTACCGTTTGGGTGAACAGTTCTTCAGAGAAGATCGACGAGTGTGATCAAGTCGGATTCAACGGACAGGTCAAGATCGTGCTCGCTGATAATCAACAGTGCCCGTTCCTTGTCTATTCCGAGGCGTTGAGCAAACCTTCGTGACGACCCTTTGACCGGGACAAGACCTTTTCCCGAGTCAACGTACAGCTTTTCTCGTTGTAATTTCCGATCTGCGCGCGAGCCGACATCCAGCGCAACATTATAATTGGCCCGAAGAACCTCGATATACACTTGTTTGACAAGGTTGTATGTTGTCCCGCGGTGCACCCAGGCGATACCTTTTAACGGCTCGGCATCGACCGCATAGCGTCGGGCATCACACAGTATCCATTCACTTTTGGCAGAATCGCCCAGCTCAATGCGCTCCACCCTGGTCAGGTCCAGGTGTCGGACATTTCCGTCGTAGTTGATCTCAACCTGGTTTTGTTCCACTTCAATGCGAATGTTCAGTCCACGAAGAATGCTGCCGTCACTAAGGACTATAGCTGCGAGGGTCCAATCCTCATCGAGGTAGGTGGAGCCTACAGTTTGCGGCTTGACCAATGGGATTTCGTTCTTATAAACGAATGTAGACCCACCAATATTGAGCGGGTTATACTGTGAAGGCAGTTGAGCGAATATTGCCGGGCGGACAATAGTGGTTATAACTATCAAAGAAAGAATTCTCATTTTGAGCGGGTTGAAAGAAAGCCATCCCGACACCGGATCGGGATGGCTACTAAATCAGTCGGCTGTCAACGAAACAGCAAATTAATGTTCATCCTCCAGGAAGCCGGTACGGGCATGACCCGCAACAACGTATGTCTGCCCCGGATCCCAGTCGAATTCAGCTTCGAAATACAGGCTGTCAACCACGACACCCGATGCTGACTTGCCAGCGTTCGGAAGGATTTTGCCGTTGGTGATCGCCACCGTGCCGCCAGTGTACCTTTCCTTAACGGGGGTTCCATTCGTTGTGAAAGTCATATTGTTCACATTGCAGAAGACTTTCGCCCGAAGTTCCAGTAGCGTGCCGAAGTCATCCACGAACAAGGAGTCGGCTGTTCCTGACGCAGTGCCCGACGTCAGGTATTGGACATAGCCATAGCCGAGGTCAATGAGACCGCCACTTCCATCAGGGATGTACAGCTGCGCCCACCATTCGTTGGACATTTTCATCACGGCATTCTGACCCGGATCAAGATCGCTGTCACAGGCGGCCAGGCTAAACACCAAAACAGCGCTCACAATTACAAATATCTTTTTCATGTTCTTGACAAATTAAGGTTGTATTTGAGTCATCGTCACGGTCCACTTGCCGTTGGCAAAATCCCCTTCCGCAACAAACGTAATTGTCTTGGTAGCGGGGTCAACCGTCATGGATGTGATTGCGACATTGAGTTGAAAGCTCTCGAAAAATGCGGGTGTAAAGGTGAAGTCGTTCGCCGCCAGGTTGTTTACCTTGATGGTGCCGCCTCTGGCCAGACTAATGTCGCCATCGCCACGGCCATCGGCATAGAAGCCCCCCACCGAACATGAAATTTCATACACGTTCGGTTCTACCTCCCAAATCAACACAAGCACCGGATCGTATGACACACCCGTGACACGGACGGCGTCTGACCAGTAAGCACCCGAAATGCTGTTGACCAGGTCGCCGGTATTCACAGCGACAACCGTCCGCGACGTCGTTGCCGGAAAACCTTCCTGATTCACCGCACGGTACGTCAGCGTGTACTGATCGGGCTCGGAACCGATCTCACTACCAACGTAACCGGAATACCTGCCTGTAAAGGTCTGGGTGAAGGGGATCTCCTGTCCCTGCTCAAGTACCTTGATGCCTGGGTCAACGAAGTCCTCTCCTTCATCAATCAGGTACCAATCTTCACCTTCCAGGACAAATTCAGGGAAATAAGTAATTCTTGAAAGACCCTCGGTAGCCAGGTCGTTGTTGCACGCGGCGAGCGTCGCAACCAGTGTCATCATTGCAATTATCTTCTTCATGATTTCATTAGTTTATATCCCACCACACAGCCGTAAGAATTCCATCAGCCGGTTGTTCCGGGTGATTCGGATTGTTGAGTATCTCGTCTTCCGGGATCAACAACCTTCTCGGAAACTCACCGGGGAACGTTACCGCATCGACGGGGAATGAAAAGATCGGCGCTCCAGGGGCAAGCGGATCGTACCCGGCCAGGCCCGGAGCAGATGCGCTGAATGAAGGATATCCAGTTCTCAGCTTATCAAACCATGCTTCCATGGCATTCGCGCCCACGTGCGAAATCCATTTTTGTTCGATGATCGCTTCGACATTCTCCGCCACGGATCCATCAGGATATTCGTATGCACCGCCCGGAGCGATAAATGAAGAGCCGTCAAGTCCATAGCGGTCAAAGGCAGCCAGCACACCTTGCTCATAGAGCGTCTTGTCATCTTCATTGCTGAATCCGCGAGCTGCCGCCTCAGCGCGCAGGAAATACGTTTCCGCCAGGGATATAAAAATCACCGGATCGTTCGGCAGTACTCGCGCACCAGAGATTGTCGTTGAGTTTAGAACTGTCGAAGGTATGCTGTTCGTGCCCTGACGCATGCCTTTAACAGGACCGCCCGCGGCCGGAGGATCGAAAAATACGTTGAGCCGCGGATCGCTGTTTACTTCCAGGTAGTTCACCAGTGTAAGGCTGGCTTTCAGGTTGGTAGTCGTGTTGAGGTTTCTGCGGTCCGCCTCATACAACGGGTTGCCACGATTTGGCTCATCATAATAGGTAAAGATCCCGGCGTCTGCGTCGATGAACTCGGCTCCGGAATTAATAAGACTGGAAATCAGGGTTTGAGCTTTTCCCGGGTCAATACCTGAGAAGCGGATCATGAGCTTGAGCTTTACCGTGTTGGCAAAACGTATCCAGCTGTCTACATCGCCGCCGAAAATCAGGTCGCTCGCCGCCGGGCTGACATTGTTGCTCGTGGTAAGGTCCTTTGACAAGGCGTTGTCAATCCTGCTCAACAACTCGTCATAGACTGCCGGTCCACTGTCCCATACCGGAGCGAAGTTGCCCTCATCCCCTTTCAGGCCTTCCGTCAGCGGGGCACCATCATAAAGGTCCGCCACAAGCTGAAAAGCATAGGCTTCCAGCGTCTGCGCAATGAGGTAGTTGAGCCAGTTCTCTGACGCTTCCGCTTTGCGCTTGACAAATTTCAAATCATTCAATGCACCCGAGCACAAATCCACGAAGTCATTCTCGAGGAAATTGAGGTTCTCCACGTCATAGTTATCGATAGGGATGTATTGTGACGCAGTATTATTTTGTGTGTAGTGCTGACTCCATATCGACCCCGTCAGGCGATAACGGTTGCCAACCCTGGCCGCGATTGACTGCTGCGCTGCAGGGATTACCAACTTACCTTCGGCATCTGATGGATTATTCGGGTTTATATTCACATCGAGATAGTCGCCGCACCCGAACACGAGCAGCGCCATTGCAAAATATTTTAACCTTTTCATAGTAATTCTCTTTTTTGATTAGATACCCAACTTCAGGCTAAATCCGATGCTGCGTGCGGACGGACCAACAGCAAATTCACCAAACTCCCCGGCGAGGTCGTTACCAAATTGTGTGGCTTCAGGATCGACCATGCCGTTCTCGGCAGGTGTCCAGAGCCAGAGGTTGCGGGCCAGCACACTGGCGGTGACGTGGCTGAAAGGCGTTTTGCCGACCACCGATGACGGGAGATTATAGCTCAACACCACTTCACGCACCTTAAAATATGTCCTGTCCATCACGTGCCTCCGTTCCATCGTCTGGTTAGAGGTTGCATTCCAATAGTTGGAGATATTCGACATGTCTATGGCAATATCGTTTTCGCGATAGCCATCGCCGTCGGGAATGGATGAATTCGGCACGATGAACGGTCGGCGATCATTATACAATTCAATCGGGTCATTGCCCACGAACATGGTGAGCCGTTTCGTATAGCTCCAGAATTTCCCACCTTGACGATAGTCAAGCGTTCCGCTCAAAGTCACTCCCTTGTAGGTCAGAGCCGTATTGAGGCCGGTGATAAAGTCAGGGTTGACATTACCCACCAGCGTCTTTTGCGTCGAGCTGATGGGAATGCCACTGGCGTTCACCACCACACGTCCCTGCGGATCGTAAACGAAGTCATAAGCATACAGGTCGCCAATGGGCCGGCCCTCGCTCAGCTTGAAATCAACGCCATAGCTCGAAAAGAGTACCACACCTTCCAGCTGTTCAGGCAATTCGAGAATCTTATTCTGATTCTTCGTGTAGTTGACGCTGACATCCCAGCGGAAATCAGGAGTCTCCACCGGGGTAAAGTTCACCAACAACTCAATCCCTTTGTTCTGCACAACACCAACGTTCGCCGTTTGACCGGTATATCCACTCGATGAAGCGACCGGAACGCTGAAAATCTGACCATCGGTGCGCTTGTCGTACAGTGACACGTTAACACCAATCCTGTTATTCATGAATCGCAAATCGGCTCCGACCTCGACCTCGGTTGAAATCTCAGGCCTTAGGTTCGTGTTACCGATTCCGTTGCCCACTTCGAAAGCGTTGACACCGTTGAAAGGAAACAGCAAGCTTCCGAAGTAATTGTAGATTGAACTTTGACCAAGGGTAGAATAAATCAGGTAAGGTGCTGCATCATTACCCGTTTGACCCCAGCTGGCGCGAAGTTGGCCAAAGCTGAGAAAACGTGCATCGATACCCAATGCTTCCGAGAAAATGAAGCTGGTATTCACTGCAGGATAGATGAAGCTCCTGTTATCCACCGGCAGTGTTGACGACCAGTCATTTCTCACCGATGCGGTAAGAAACCAATAGTCATTGTACGCGAGTTCCGCCTGGCCATACACTCCGATCAATCTCCTTAACGTGGAGTTGTATCCAGTGACAGCTGAGGCAGACGAGTTGGAGATGTCATAAAACCCCGGGATATCGAGTCCAGTGACCTGTGTCGTCAGATTTCTCGCATACCGCTCATTTGCATTCAAACCTCCGAGCAGTCCAAGTGTGAACGATTCGTTCAAATTAAAGAACGCGTTAGCGAGTAGCGAGTGATCGTACTCCGTCGACGTTAGCGTTCCTTCATTCACCGTTCCTGGAGTCGGGTTTTTCGTGCCGTTCGGCGACCCAGGTGTTGGAGTCGTTACCGCCGTCCATTCCTTAACGGAAGAATTAGCGACATCAGCGCCTAACCGGTAGGTCAGGTTGATCCAGTCCGCGAACTGGTAAGTGAATGCCAGTTTACCATAAATCCTGTTCTCGGTAAACACGTTTCCATTCTCATTGATGGAGAAGTATGGATTTTGAGCATAGCGCGTATGGAAATTGTCGATGTTGTTGAACTTGTCGTTGTAGTCTCTCCAGTCGACGATGCTTTGGTCGCGAGGTACCTGGATAATCTCCTGGAACATGGTCGGAGCGTCTGAACCCTGGCCCGTCGCAATGGCGCCCACTTCCTTCCTGACATAATTCAGCGAAACATCGGACGAAAGCTTGTTGCCCTTAAGTGTACCGCGTAGCGATACATTGTGACGCTTCATGTAATCGTTGTCGGTCGGGATGAAGCCATCGGCTGTCACATTGCCATAATTGAAATAATAGGTGGCAGCATCCTTTCCGCCCGATACAGTCAGGGAGTTGTTCAGGTTGTAACCTGTTTCATAGAAGTCCTTAAGGTTATCAGGTTGCGCGGTGTAGGGCTTGATCTTTTGAGAATTGTCGACCACGTTACCCCACAGGCGGTCAACACCGTCCAGCCTCGGACCCCAAGAGCCGTTCTCTTCCAGCAGGTGATAGCTGCTCCATCCCTGGCCAAACGTGTTCTGTAGTTCAGGCAACTTCAGTGGTCGATTGAAAGTAGCGGAAGTAGTCAGGTCTACCCGCGCCTTATCTCCACTCTTTCCTCTCCTCGTTGTAATGACGATAGCACCATTGGCTGCCCGTGAGCCGTAAAGAGCAGTCGCAGCCGCGCTCTTCAGAATGGAAACAGACTCAATGTCATCAGGCGAGATATCATTGGCGCGGTTACCATAGTCAACTGTATTATTGAAGTTGTCGTTGGGAGCATTGAAAATGTTGACGTTAGACGCATTGTTGATCGGAACGCCATCAACAATGTAGAGGGGTTGGTTGCTTCCCGTAATCGACGAATAGCCGCGAAGCACGACACGCGACGATGCGCCCGGCGATCCCGAGTTCTGGGAAATGGTAAGGCCAGCAACTTTACCCTGAAGAGAAGTCATCAGGTCATTCGTCCGGCCTTTGGTCGCCTCTTCATTGTCGACCTGGGTTATGGAATAACCGATGGTTTTAGTCTGTCGGACATTACCCTGTGCCGTCACGACGACTTCGCCTAACTGGGTGACGTCCTCAGCCATCTGGATGTCGACGATGCTGCGGCCCGTGATGTCAACTTCCTGGCTGATTAACCCGATAAAGGAAAACACCAGTATTGAAGCATTGGCGGGGACAGCCAGCGTATAGGCACCATTAACATCGGTAACGGTACCGCTGGCAGTCCCCTTCACGATGACGTTTACACCGGGGAGTGCCAATCCGTCTTCCGACGACGTGACCTTACCGCTTATGGTCCGGTCCTGCGCCTGGACACCATGCCATGCCATGGTTGTTAGCAGAAAAGAAAACAGTAGAAATTTCCTCATAACATTTTTGTTTTGATGATTGAATTCAAGTCCATTGGATCAAGGACAATTGATTCAAAACTCACAAAACCCAACACCAAAAAAATGACGGGAGGAATGGTATATTGGAATGGGAGATTTAACCCGGTTTACGGCAATCCATTTAGGGGTTGGAATGAGCGAATAAATCGCGACCACGATGCTATGTGTTATTACTTGCTCCGATGAACCAGCCGTTTCACTCCTGCTCGTGTGAAAAAAGGACAATAATCTCCGATGAAAAAATCATGGCCATGTTGTGACCACTGCAACAGTCACATGGCCCCGGGTAGATCATTTCAGAAATTTTCACCCTTTGCGCGGTAATCGTTTTGCGCGACCGAAGGGTGCCATCCAGAAACAGAAAAGCCCCTCCGTCTGAGGGGCCCTAATCCTTCTGTCCCGGGTAGACGGGACCATTAACCTAAACTTATGAAGATGTTTCTACCTGAATGATGATGAAGGATCTGTAAACAAAGTTTTGCCCCGACAGCAAAAATTCTATCCCCCAACGGGGTTGATTTTTTTTTGGTATTGGCAGTTGGGTGTTGGCGATTGGCCCACCTACGCCAACGCTTCGGCGGGCAGGCTATTGGCGATAGGCAAAATGCGGCCAATGGTTAATAGGGAAAGCTACCGGGATCCAGGACCAACCGCCAACCGCGGTCGATCAGATGAGCTTTTCGAGGTTTGCTTTCGCGATAGCTTCTGACTTGCTGTTGACCTGCAATTTGGAATAGATATTCTTGATGTGAGTCTTCGCCGTCTCCTTTGAAATGAATAGTTCCTCGGAAATCTGAGTGTAGGTTTTGCCCTCGGAAATAAGCTGCAAGATTTCGGTCTCGCGTTTGGTCAGGGGTGAATTGGGGTTGACATGGTAATTGTCGATCACCATGCGGGCTATGCGACTGCTCATCGGCGCACCACCCTTGACGATTTCTTCCAGCGCTGTCAACAACTCCATATAGTTGGCGCTTTTTGTGATATATCCGGAGGCACCGGCCTTCAGCGCTTCGAAAACCAATTCGCTGTCCTCGTAAACGGTTACCATGATAATCTCCGCATGCGGGTTTTTCTCCTTGATCAATCGGGTTCCCTGAATGCCATTCATTCCCGGAAGCTCGATATCCATCAGGATGATCTCCGGCTTGTCGCGATTCAGGTTCTCGATAGCGTCTTCGCAATTGCTGTAGGCGTTGATCACCATAAATTTCTGTGAACTATTGACTATCAGGCTGAAACTGTTTCTGATCTCCTGGTCGTCCTCCACAATCAGTACTCTCTTTTTAAAGGGCAAGGTCATATTTTGGGGTTTTATGAAGCTTAAAATGGAGAACGATCTTCGTTCCCTGTTTCTTTACACTGTGTATACGTAAAATGGCATTGATTCTATCGGCTCTTTCCCGAATATTTTTAAGACCGTTGGATTTTTGTATTTCTCCGGTATAAAAGCCTATTCCATCGTCTTCCAGCGAGAGCTCGAACCCGGCATCAACCCGTTGTAGGGAGAGCTTTACATTCTCGCCACCGGAATACTTAAAGGCATTCGTCATCGCTTCCTTGAAGATCAGATTCGCTTCACGACTAAAGCCGTACGGCAGCCGTACCTCATCCCTGACGTTGTTAAAAGCCCTGAAATTAATGTTCTTTTCCTCAAACAACTTTTCGCCGAAGTCGCGGATATGAATAAACAGTTTCGACAGTTCGTCGTTGCCCGGATCGATCGACCAGATAAAATCACGCGTCCCCGTGTAAAGGTATTTTGCGGAAGCCTCCACCTTCGCATAAAGGTCCTGGCCATTGTTACTTCCATTTCCATTTGAGCTTCCGTTTAATTTGAGCAAGCTTACATAGTTGATGATGCGCGTAAGTTGATTGCCCATCTCATCGTGAAAGTCGCGGGCAATTTGTTTCCGCAGGTTCTCCTGCTCGCGTTCCCGGATTCGTTCCATCATCATCACCTGGTTAACGCGTTGCTTGACCCGCAGGTAAAGTACGAGTGTAACGGCGCCCGCGAACAGAATGAACATCCCCACAATAAACGATGCCGTCTGATAGAATGGAGTCTTTATAGTAAAAGTGTACTCGATCGCCGGTCCCCAGCTGCCCTGGTTGTCAGTGGCCATCACTTTAAATACATAATTCCCGGGTGGCAGATTGCTGTACGTCACCTGGTTGGTCGACGATGGCTGGGACCATGTCTGATCAAATTTTTCGAGCTTGTACTTGAACCTGATCGATTTCGGGTATCGCTTGTCAACGCGGTTAAAATGAAATGTAATGTGATTCCGGTCAGGCGGCAGTTGGGGGTTGTACGGAATCTTGAAAAATGTCATCAGGCTGTCAGTGTAATCCCGGATGTCGTACTCGCCGTAGGCCAGCTGAACGTTGGTGAGATGGAGATCGAACGACCGAATGCCTTCACGGCCGACATCATTAAACTGATACAAGCCATCGATCAACCCAAAATATTTCTTTCCCGAACCCAGGTAAAATGCGTTGGTGTTGGTTTCAACGCCCGTCAGCCCGTTGTCGTAGTCATAGTGAAGATTTTCAAGGATCTCATGCTGATCATTGAGCTTCACACGAGTAATCCCTTTTTCAGTTCCAATCCAGATATAGCCATCCCGATCCGGTGCCGCGAAATAGGTGAAGTCCGAAGCCAGCCCGTGCTCTGTACTCAGGATCCTTTTGGAATGGGACTTGGGATTGTACACCACAATACCGGCCCCGTGCGACCCGATCAAGAGAAGTGAATCGCGATAAGCCTGGATAGAGGAAATGGAAGTATTTTCAATCCCCGAAATAGGAATCGAATGGATGCGGCCATTATCCAGCGCAGAAAGTCCGAACTCATTGCCAATGAAGAGTCTTTTGTATTTGCTAGAATAATGGAGTGCCGTAACCGAGTTCGAACTCAAGCCTTGCCGCTGCGTGAATGCCGCGAACTTTTTTCCATCGAAAAAATTGACCCCGCCGCTAAAGGTCCCCAACCAAAGATTTCCGTCGTCATCGAATGCGATGTTCATGATCGTTGCGTTCGAAAGACCGTGGTCGCGTGTGAACCATGTAAATCGATCAAGGTTTCGATCGTATCTTCCGAGCCCGTACCCGCTACCAGCCCAGACCGTACCATCGGGACCCTCAGCAATACAGAAGATCTCATTGCGATGCAATTCACGACGGTCGAGGTAGGAGGTCACCCTCCCATCTTTGATGCGCCAAAGCCCTTTGGAGATAGAACCAATCCAGCTGGCTCCTTCCCTATCCTGGTGAATAGCTGAAATGCCCTTGAGGTTTTCAGAACTGCACCGGTCGAAATCCTGAACAAAATATTTATGAAGACCGGCGCCATCGGTTCCCATCCACGTGTTCCCTTCCGAGTCGACCAGGATTTGGGTTACATCGATGTCGCGCATGGCGGTGTCAATCTTCAAATCGCCGTCAGGCAGGATTTTTTCTTTCAACAATTCGTCACCATATCTCGTCCAGAAGAGATCGTTGATTGTGTCGTAGTAGAGGATGTGGTTCCTGATCGGCAATGTCGCTGGGACAAAACTGCGCTTTTGAAAATCCACGATAAAGTAGCCGTTGTCAGTTCGCAGCCAAACGTTGCCTTTGTGGTTGAAAATCCCCAGAAGGCGATTGAAATCCTTCTTGTGGCTTATGAAAAAATCTCCCGTTGACGAGCGCACAAGAAATGTGCTGTCACTCAAGTAAAGCATGACGTCGCGATTGGGAGTGATATGCGAGTAGCGCGCTTCTATCCCGTTTCTTAACGGCCTCGGCCAATAATAAACCGAATCGTTATGAATCTTACCCATCTCCCAAAGGGCAGTTGTAAAGAATAGGGTATCCTTGTATTCAAAAATTTTTCGAATCCTCTTCGTATTGGGGGACTCAGGCTGACTGAATTTCTTGAATGAGATGCCGTCGTACTTGGTCAAACCGCGGGGATGTACAATCCAGAGGTTTTCATGTTCGTCAATCTTCAGGTAGTTGACGATGTTGCTGAGCAAGCCATTGAGCGTAGTGTAAACGGTAAATTCACGACCGTCAAATCGCGCGAGGCCGCCGCCATGCGTGCCGATCCACAAATAACCATTCTTATCCTCCAGGATGATATTGACCTGTGACTGTGGGAGGCCATCGACTGCCTTGTATGTGCGAACCGAAAACAGCTCCTGTGCGGGCGAGGCAAAGGTCCAGCAAATCAACAATCCCGCAAAAAATGCCTTACGCATAGCTCAAACCAAATCCAAAATACCTTAAATTCATCACAAAGGTAATACCCCTTACTACGTGATTGTAGACGAAATCGCTACATAATTTACGTCATCACGCAACCCTTACTCGGGTCGGCCGGTCCCTATGATAATATCACGACTATGCTAAGAAACTACCTGCTGATCAGTATTCGTAACCTTCGCAAGCATTTCACTTATTCGCTTATCAACGTCTCGGGGCTCGGTTTGGGACTCTGCACGTGCCTGCTCCTGGTCATTTGGCTGCGTCATGAATGGAGTTACGACAGGTTTCACGAAAACGCTGACCGCATCTATCGCGGCTCCCTCGAATACAGTTTTGGTGGGCAAGTAGCCCGCACATCCGTGTCGCCGACAGCTCTGTTGCCAGCACTCCTGACACTCCCGGAAGTTGAGACTGGAACTCGTGTTTACAATCCGTCCTCTTGGAACCCCTACATTCTAAAAAGAGGCGACCAACTTTTTCAGGAATCCAGATTTTATGCGGCAGACAGCACTTTTTTTGATGTGTTCTCTTATGAGCTTCTGAGCGGAGATGCCCACACCGCGCTCGTCGCGCCTTACTCGGTGGTACTGACAGAGTCCATGGCCCGAAAGTATTTTCCCGATGAAGATCCAATAGGAAAAACCCTGAACGTGAACAACCGCCGGGATTACACCGTAACCGGCGTCGTGAAAGATCCGCCAACCAATTCTCTCCTCCAGTTTCAATTCCTGAGTTCCTTTAGTTCGCTGCGCGCCGCCCAGGCAGAGCCGATCTGGTGGAGCGCGAACTACCAGACCTATGTAACGCTCCATCCCAAAGCCAGCATCTCGTCGGTGTTCGATAAAACCAACGAAATAGTAAAAAAAGCGGTCGGCAGCGAGATCACCGGAGAAAGCGATTATGTGAGGTACAACTTCACGCCGTTGACAGACATTTATCTTAAGTCGGATTTTGAAGATGAACCTGAGATGGTCAGCGACATCAAATACATCTATGTATTCTCCGCGGTTGCAGCATTGATCCTGTTGATCGCCTGCATCAACTACGTGAATTTAGCTACGGCAAGGGCTGCTGACCGTGCCCGTGAGGTTAGCCTTCGAAAAGTTGTGGGTGCCGTCCGAAAGCAGCTGATAGCCCAGTTCATAGGCGAGTCCATGGTGATTACATTCCTGGCTTTCATGCTAGGCTTCCTAATGACCAATCTCTTCCTCCCGGTTTTCAACGAGCTCACGGGAAAGCACCTGCGAAGCGAACTGCTGATCGAACCTGGTTTTTTGGGTGTGGCGATCCTCGTGCTTTTTACGATCGCTGTCCTCGCCGGAGCGTATCCGGCATTTGCCATCACGTCATTCAAGCCTGTCAGCGTTTTGAAGGGAAACTTCAAGGCTTCCGGGAAAGGTATCTGGCTGCGCAAAGGACTTGTCGTTTTTCAGTTCGGCATTTCCGTGGTGCTGATTGCGGGCACATTGGTTATTCTCAAGCAGCTGCAGTTCATTCAAGACAAGAAGCTGGGCTACAACCGCGAAAATGTTATTGTACTTCCGCTTGACAGTCAAACCGATGAAGTCTTTGAAGCCCTCAAGACGGAACTCCTCGCAAAAGGAGCTGCCGTGCAAGTAGGTCGCGGCACGGAATCGCCGGTAAATATCCAGGGCGGCTATTCAATTTCAGTCGGCAGTGGAAACACGCAAGGCGTAGTTACGACGGGGTTGTTGGTCGATGAAGGGTACTTCGATGTGGTGGGCCTCGAGTTGATTCACGGCCGGAAGTTTACGAGGGAAGACCGCGAAAGGGTAAATCGCGATACGGTGTACACTTTTATCCTTAATGAAGCCGCGCTGGAGGCTCTTCTTATCGAACCGGACTCCGCGATCGGCATGGTCGCAACCATGGGAGACCGTCGAGGCGAGATCATCGGCGTCATCCGTGACTTCCATTTCAGTTCTCTTCACAGGAACATTGGTCCGCTCGTAATATTTCCGGAAGAAGAGCAATTCAGTAAGATCCTGATACGCATCCCGGAAGGCAATCTTCCTCAACGGCTCGCCGACGTTGGTGCAATCTATTCCAGGATTGTCACTCATCGGCCTTTTGAATATCAATTCCTGGATCAGCAGTATCAGGCCTTGTATACCAACGAGCAACGGTTGAGCTCTGTCTTCCTGGTATTTGCTGCGTTGGCTGTTATCATAGCATGTCTTGGATTGTTGGGTCTTGTGGCCTTCGCCGCATCCCAGAAAACAAAAGAAATTGGGGTCCGCAAAGTGCTTGGCGCCACAGCCGCCAACATTGTTTTGCTGATCACACGGGAGTTTTCCACGCTGGTCGCGGTTGGCATTGTCATCGGCTTACCAGTAGCGTACTGGATGATGTCGCAATGGCTGCAGGATTTTGCGTACCGGATTGACGTTGGCCTCGCACCTCTGGCGATCGCATCAGCGCTGTGCATTGTTATCGCGGTCACTAGTGCGGGGTATCAGGCTGTGAAAGCATCCCTTACCGATCCCGCGAAAACTCTGCGCAACGAATAATGATTTCGTTAGCGACTACGGCCTTCTTTGGAAACGCTGTTTTTCGATTGCGAGAACGTGGGACGTCAAGGCCAGTGGCGCAATGGCGATAGTAATAAATGGTTTCATAAGGTGTTCGGGTACAGCATTGAAAGTAGTCCATCTAGTGGTGGATTGGAATACCACGGATTGGACTATTTTTTGATGGCGTGAGCTTTGAGGTCGGTAACCTTACCAGACGTGCAGACGTGAATTACAGACTGGATCGGTTACCGCAAAGACGCGGATCCCGATAGCTCATCGGGAGCAGAAGGCGGCAGAGAGAATGCTTCACATCTTGCAAGCTTCGAACTACAAACTTCAAACTTAGGAACCCGGAACCTGGAACCTATTCACTGCTTGTCCACCAACACATTACCCTCACTATCTGGTGGAACGGATAGCATCGTTTGTACAATCGGTCCGGGTGTTGATGGTGGATTGAAGTTCAGCCCCAGGAAAGCGGCGATCGTCCTCGCCAATTGATCCTGATAATACTGAGCAGGAACAGCCATCTCTCCAAAAGCCGGTGTGTCGGGGCCAATGACGGCAAACCATAGGTGCCCCGCTGCAGCTGAGAACCGCCTGTGAGACATCCAACTATTCTTACCCGCGCCGCGTCCATGGTTGGTGGTAATCACTAACGTAGTATGATCCCGGTATGCAGAATCCTGTTGAATCCACTCCCACATTGATGCAACGTATCGATCAACACGATTAGCGGCTTCGAGATAGGCATCGTATTGTTTGTCGTCTGCGTATGTATCCGTTTCGTGGAAGCTGATGAGTAACACCCGCGGCCTTTCTTTTTTGAGGTAGGCAAAGGCACGGTCAAAAGTATCGGCATCACTGGGCATATCAACGATTGCATCGCCTGAACTATCTTGCGGCGTGCGCCCGACCAATAATCCTGTTCGTGGCTGATTAAGGACGTAATGCAAGGCCCTGGAAGCCGCGAACACTGCAACCTGTCCCTGATACACCGATTGCCGGTCGATAAATTCGAGGACAGTTTCGTTGGGGGTAAATTCCGGATGGTTCGACCTGATCATCGGGTCGTAAAAACCGGCAAGCAGTTCGTTATAGCCAGGGTACGACTGGTGATCCGGATTCTTTGAATTCACCTTCGAATCCAACTTGCGATTTCCATAGAGCTGCCCCCTGGTTCCGATCACATTCCAAAGGAAGGGCATCAGTTTACTTCGGCTCACCGATTCCGACGGATCGCCGAACCTCTGCCAAACAAGGGTATCTTCAACATAGTTGGGATCGAAGAGGATTCGTGGATCGGGCCCACCAAAGACTTCCTTCCAGCGAAAACCATCCAGCGTGACAATGACGATATTTTCCGTCTCTCGCCTTTGTGCAAGGGTCAACAGCGGAATCAACATCACAAGAATAGAGAGGTAAGCTCTCATAGCGCGCTTGATATTTTGTTGCGGCTGAAAAAATTGTACCCGCCGCCAGCGACCATTGCA
The DNA here is from genome assembly GCA_964563295.1 of uncultured Roseivirgaceae bacterium. Classification (GTDB taxonomy): domain Bacteria; phylum Bacteroidota; class Bacteroidia; order Cytophagales; family Cyclobacteriaceae; genus Chryseosolibacter. Next base: position 21,580 of record CAZLWX010000004.1, read on the forward strand.
AACGGGGTTAGGACCATTCCGGCAAATCCTCTAACTTCCAAATTTTATTCACGACCGATGTGGGCAAATTATCACATGCACAACCGGTACTGCGATGGAATTGGAGAATTGACCGACTACGCGAATGAGGCGATCAACCGCGAAATGATCTCAATAGGGTTCTCATCACATGCACCGCTGCCGTTTCCATGTAAATGGTCTATGAATAAACAGCACCTCGGTCGCTACCTGGAAGAAGCTTCACACGTAAGAGAATCTTTCCCTTCATTGCAAATCTACACTGGCCTTGAAGTCGATTTTATTGCCGGCATGGCGGGGCCATCGGACTATGACGACCTGCTTGATTATACGATTGGATCAATTCATTTTGTCGACCAATTCCCTGACGGCCGATTCTGGGAGATTGACGGCTCACACGAAAGTTTCGTTGAAGGGCTATCGGTAATCTTTAAGAGCGACGTTCGTCAAGCGATCGAACGGTATTTTGAGCTGACCAGGCAAATGCTTGAGCAATCCCGCCCAGCCGTCGTCGGTCACCTCGATAAAATCAAAATCCAGAACCGACGGCTTTTTGATGAGTCGGATCAATGGTATCGCGACGCGGTGACCGATACGCTGGATGTCATTCAAAAGACCGGAGTTATAGTGGAAGTTAACACACGCGGCCAGTACCTGGGAAAATCAACAACGACATACCCAAGCCCGTGGATTTTGGAACTGGTGCATCAGCGAAACATCCCGGTAACGATCAGCAGCGATGCGCATAAACCGGGGGATATCATCAATGGATTTCCATCATGTGCATCCATGCTCTTTAATTCGGGATTCCGAAATATTTCGGTACTATTGGACGGTTCCTGGACGTCCGTTAAACTTACCGCCAATGGTCTTTCGCTCTAAGTCTGCGATCACAGAAAAGCTCCGGCACGTCAGCCCTGTTTGGTTCACGATATATGCTTCGGTAAGTGCCTTCTGTCTGTACACCTGTATCTACGCATTTCGAAAGACATTCACGGCCGCGACATTCGATGACATCGCTTTCGCGGGATACAGTTATAAGTTTTGGCTGGTCATCTTTCAGGTTGTGGGCTATGCAGCCGCAAAATTCTTCGGCATCAAATACATAGCCGAACTGAAGGCCCAAGCTCGGACTTCAGGAATCCTGTTGATGGTGAGCATCGCCGGCCTCGCATGGCTTCTCTTCGCCCTCGTACCACGCCCCTATAATATTGTATTTCTCTTCATGAACGGCTTTCCGCTGGGATTAGTGTGGGGGATGGTCTTTGGATATCTCGAGGGTCGTCGCATGACCGAAGTCCTCGGCGCCGCCCTCTCCGTGAGCTTTATTTTTTCAGCGGGACTTTGTCGCTCTGTCGGCGCGTACCTGATGACCGATTGGAATGTGTCTGAAACCTGGATGCCGTTTGCCGCGTGCATGGTCTTCCTGCTGCCGATGCTTGTATTCTTGTGGTTGCTCGACAAAGTGCCACCTCCAACCGCTCTCGACGAACAACTAAGAACCAGGAGGCAACCCATGGATGGCCGGGAACGCCGGCGGTTCATTCAAACCTTCCTTCCGGGAATTGCACTTTTTGTCATGGCCTACATCCTGCTGACGGCGTTCCGCGACTTTCGCGAAAACTTTGCTTCCGACGTTTGGAAAACGCTGGGCTACGGAGACCAGCCCGGTATCTACACCCAAACGGAGACTCCGGTATCGATGGCTGTGCTGGTGATTATGGGGAGCATTATGATCATCCGAAACAACATGAGGGCACTGATCGTCAATCACCTCGTGATTATGGGTGGCATGATCATGATCGGCGCCGGCACATTTCTGTTTGAAGTTAAGCTGATCAGCGCGCCGCTTTGGATGATTCTTATCGGAATGGGATTGTACCTTGGTTATGTTCCCTTTAACAGCATCTTTTTCGATCGGCTTATTGCGGCGTTTCAATATGCGGGAACCGTGGGCTTCATCATGTATGTCGCCGACGCATTTGGATACCTCGGCAGCATCAGTGTATTGGTCTTTAAAGAGTCTGGCTATACCAATCTCAGCTGGCTCGACTTCTTCATCCGCGGTGGCTACACCTTGTCGGGTGCGGGGACTCTGCTGATAGCAGGATCAATGATTTATTTCAAAAAGAAACACCAACTGCTCACTGCCAGCAGCAGTGTATCTCCGGAAGCGGTGCATCAAAAGCAGGCGTGAGTCAGAGACCACGGTCAACTCAAAGTGCGTGAATGTTTGCCCGTGTGAAATAATCCTGCAACGACTGGTCAACCGTTTCAATTGCACGACGGCGAAGCCGCCCATCGCCGCGGTCAGCATGCTTGAGAATTTCCTTGCACTCACGTAAAAACACCAACTCGAAATCGGTTTCTGCACGACTGATGTCTTTTACATTGTCAATGATGTCGGCGTACTTGATTGTTTGAGCCTCATGGCTAACGGTTCCCAAGCGCTTCGCCTCCCACGTTTTCCTGGTACGACGGTTGGACGCGGGAAAGTCCTTTTTTGTAAATACGTCAGTCAGCTCGACCACCAGTGAAAAGGTCTTCGACGCCTTTCGCGACCCCATGGTTTGCGAAAGAAACTCTGCCAAAGCCTCCTTTTCCACAGACGTGTCTTCCAGGATGTCGTGAAGCAAAGCGGCAGCGAGTACGGTCTGGTCGCTTGTGTATTCGCCGCAGATGGTCATCACTCGTCGTAAGTGGTTGACGTAAGGCTCTTTCGCAAATTTTCGCATCTGATCGCCGTGGGATTCATTGGCAAATGCCATCACCCGATCCAGTACGTCATCCCGTGTGGTTTCCACGATCTGAAAGGAGTAAAATCCCGTGCATTCGCCACCGCGCGACAAGAAAAGTCGCTTGGGAATGTATTGTGGCGATCTGTTCACAATTCAAAGATCTGTGCACCATTCAAAAAGGAATAAAAAACCCCGAACTGCTTCCGGGGTTAGTACAGGCCAAAGAAAAGACCCTCTCTATAAAACTTTGAACCTGCATGACAAAGTAGACGAATTTCTGCCAATCAATCGACAATTGTATCCGATTAATTTTTTGACCCCTGGCTCAACGGCCAAATCGGCCGCTACTGAGAACTTTTTGCGCACCGGAAGCCGATGTGCGACTGGCCGCTGTCAAAAGCGGTGGCCTGTCTGGCGCTGGGGCGATAGTTGGCACAGTAGTCCATGGCACACAAAAACGAGCCGCCTTTTGTAACATATTTTTTGATATTGGGCTCATTTGGATCAAACGACCGTTCGGGACCTGACGGGTTCACCGCCAAACCTTGCTGTGCAAGCACATGATAATAGTCGGGGTCATAGAGATCGCTGGTCCACTCCCATACATTGCCGATCATGTCGTAAAGACCATACTGATTAGGAGGAAAACTCTTGACAGCTGCACTCGACTCAAAACCGTCCAGGACGATGTTGCGATAAGGAAAGCTGCCCTGGAACACGTTCGCAGTGAATTTTCCGTCGGGCGCCAGGTCGGCCTTCATGTCAAACGGTTTTGATTCCTGTCCGCCGCGCGATGCAAATTCCCATTCAGCCTCTGTCGGGAGTCGCTTTCCCGCCCATTGGCAATAAGCGACCGCGTCCTCATAGGCGACGTGGACGACGGGATGATCCCATCGGTTATCAAGATTGCTTCCCTTGCCTTCGGGTTGTCTCCAGTTGGCGCCCGGCATCCACCGCCACCATTGCGAATAGTCATTGAGGCTCACCGGACCATTCGGCGGAAAGAATACGAGCGATCCGGCGACGAGAAGGCTGTCGGGAGGCTTCGGCGTTCCGGGCGGAAGCTGCTCTTTCAACTCTTCCCAATCGGGTTTTCGTTCGGCAACCGTGACGTAACCCGTTGCCTCAACAAATTTCCGGAACTGTGTGTTGGTTACCTCGGTCGCATCAAGCCAAAAGCCATCCACCTTCACCTGGTGAGCGGGCCGTTCATGGATATACGATTGATTATCGTTTGTACCCATCGTGAACTCTCCACCCGGGATCCAAACCATACCTTCCGGTGCTTCCGTCGGTTGTTGATCTGATGTTGTAGATCGGTCAGCCTCACATGCCGCAAGCAGGCAGACGGCGGCCAACGTTAACGCGCTATACTTTCTCACGAACAGATTCAACATTTATAGAGATAAATTGGATTATGAATTAGTCATTATTTCGATGATCGCCAAAACGCTTTTTAACGGTCCGCTTAAGCGGAATTTTCATGCCCCCGGTACTCTCCAGCCAATCATAAATATCGTTCGTGAGCTCCTCAATCAAAGCTTGATGTTCCGGGGCTGCGATCAAATTATTCATTTCGTAGGGGTCCTCCTGCAAATCGTAAAACTCGTCGGTATCCCAAACGCCATGGTTTCGAATGAGTTTATATCGATCTGTTCTCACGCCGTGCATCGTCGGCGTATGAGGGAAGTCGTATTCCCAGTAGTACTCATAAAATACTTTATCGCGCAATTTGGTTTCCGTGCCGGTGAGCAATGGCAGTATCGAGTAACCTTGCATGTGGTCGGGCTTTTGAAGGCCCGCGACTTCAAGGATGGTCGGAGCGACATCGATATTCTGGATCATGGCATTCATCACTTTTCCTCCCTTGAAGATCGCGGGGCAACGAATCAGAAATGGCAATTTCGCCGACTCCTCATAGAAATGCCGCTTGTCGATCAGGCCGTGTTCGCCAAAGGAGAATCCGTTATCACCCATGTAGATGACCAGCGTTTCTTCGGTCATGCCATTCTTGTCGAGGTATTCAAGAACCTTGCCGACACTTTCATCTACCGCTAACAAGGTCTCGCAATAACGCCTGTAGAAGTCTTCAAAGCCGATGGCACCGTGATACATGTAGTCGACGCCATGCCAGCTTTCGCGCTGCATTTTCTGCCAGTCGGGAACCCTGCCTTTGCCGTAATATTGTGCCCCATTTAAGGGTTTGGTGGCCCCGCGCTCGGCTTCCATCGTCACATTATCGCTAAGCTTTCCAACGACAGGGCCTTTCGATGTGTTGTACGAAGGAGGATATGTTATCGGGGCATTGTCGTATTTACCTTTATGTCGTTTCGCAGGGCTGAATTCCGAATGGACTGCCTTGTGGGAGAGATATAGGAAGAACGGACGGTCCTTGTCGCGTTTTTCCAACCACTCTAACGCGTGCTCGGTCAGCAGGTCGGTAATGTAGGTCGAGTCGCCATACTTCTGCTGCTTGCCATTTATGTTAAGGGTTGGGTTATAGTAAACACCCTGTCCCCTGAAACTCTCCCAGTGATCGAACCCGGGTCGTGGACGGTCATCCGCCTCACCCATATGCCATTTTCCAAAAAAAGCCGTTGCGTAGCCAGCCCGCTGAAGGTATTGAGGAAAGAAGGTCAGGTTGCCTGGGTCAGGTGCGATGTTATCCACAACGGTGTGGCTATGCGAATACAAACCCGTCAGGATCGATGCACGGCTCGGCGAGCAAAGCGCAGTGGTGGCATACGCATTGGGAAAGTACGCTCCTTCATGGGCCAGCCGGTCCATATTCGGTGTCTCCAGCCAGGGAACTTTTCCGGTAAATCCCATAAAATCGAACCGATGGTCGTCGGTCAGAATGAAGATCACATTGCGCGGCGAGGCGCCTTCAATCCGCTTCAGGTTGAGCGAAGCCTGATCTTCCTGTTTTCCCGTTTGTGCACATGAGATGAGTACCAGGAAGATCACCAATCCGGAAATCATTGACTTTAACATAACCTTTCGTTTTTCGTCCACAAAAGAAACCACAACTCACATCTCTCTCAACCTGTGTTTTATAGGCGGTACTTTAGCTCCGATCCCGATAGCTATCGGGACTATCGGGATTGGCCTTTGAACTTTGGCCCTTGGCCTTTGGCCTTCGCTTCCGGCGTGACAACCACAAATTTCTGATAAATTGCGGAATGACCAAGAAAGTAGCGTTTTGTTGTAGCTGGATCATTCTCGCCTGCGTGGCAGGACACGCTAATGTTAGACAATCAGCCTTTTCGATACACGGCTCCGACAGTCTTTTTCGACAGGGCGAAAAACCCCGTCTGGTTTCCTCCCAATTCGCATTCACAGAGGGTCCCGCTGTCGATCAGTCAGGTAATGTCTATTTTACCGATCAGCCCAATGACCGCATTTGGAAGTACGACACCGATGGGAAGCTGACGTTATACATGGAAAATGCCCGCCGTGCAAACGGAATGTACTTTGACAACAGTGGAAACCTCATTGCCTGCGCCGACGAATCAAATCAGCTGGTAATTATTGCAGCTGATAAGTCGATATCGGTCATGCTTGATAATATTGACGGCAAGGCCATGAACGGTCCAAATGATGTCTGGGTACACCCTAATGGCGACATCTACTTTACTGATCCGCTGTACAAGCGTCCCTATTGGAACGAGAATCTGGTTCACTCGCTCAAGGAAAATGTTTACCTCCTGCGCAAGGGAAGTAGGCGAGCCGTAGTCGTCGATGACGACATCGAAAAACCAAATGGTATCGTCGGCACGGCGGACGGTAAATGGTTATATGTCGCTGACATCAAAGGCAACAAGACCTATCGGTACGAGATCGCGAAGGACGGTTCACTTTCAAACCGCACGCTCTTTGCGGAGCAGGGTTCTGATGGCATGACCACGGACGAGCGCGGCAATGTCTACCTTACCGGAAAAGGGGTCACGGTGTACAACTCCCATGGAGAAAGGATCGCGCAGATCGATGTGCCCGCAAACTGGACAGCGAACGTGTGCTTCGGTGGTCGGGAAAGAAATCAATTATTCATAACGGCCACGGAGTCCGTGTTTGTAATGGAAATGCTGGTGAAAGGCGTGCAGCAATAAACCCGCAACAGCAACCCGTCCCCTACTCCACACTTACGGAATCCTTTCCAACCTGATTTCGGACCCATTCTCGCAATTTCTCTTGCTCTTCCGGGTCGAGGTAGAGAAATGATTTTCGATATTCCTTTATAAAAAGCTTTTTACTGAAACTTATTTTCGTCAACACCACTTTCGCATAGTCGAGCATGCTATTCTTAAAGATCGCTCCCTTCATAACTGGTAAATCAACTCCTGATCTCACAACGTGATACACAAACGATTGTTTCGCGTCGCGAGTATTTTTAGCAAAGAAAAATTGAGCGAAGGCATCATCGCTGTCAGTAAGGTGACTCTCAAACCTGGAGCGCAACATTTGAACCCCACAGCATATCCAGTCGCTTAAAGAAATGACTGTTGGTGTATGGCCAATGCATCTTGTCGAAGCCGGGCATGCTTTCAAACGCTTGCCGGCTTCGGTCGAGTAGAAAAATACCGTCGTCGAGTTGAAGCGTCAGATGCCGGAAGGGTACAGCGAAGAGCTTTCCGCCCAGGCCAAAAAATCCTTCAAACCGGATAACCACATACTCCACCCGGCCTGTATGGACATTGATCATCAGATTCTCGATGACGCCCAGATCTTCCTGGTCGCAGCTGACAACACGTCGCCCGATGAAGGTACCGGCAGCTATCCGGCTGGGCAATATTTGCACTTCCAACGCAGCGTCAGCCTCTGCGCGAGCTTTACTTAGGATGGTCATGATGTTTGGTTTTTCAGGATTGTATTTTATTGCACGGTTATCGGTTTCTTCCCTCGCCCCTCCTCTGTCGATTTTTTTGCGATGGAAATGCGAAGAACCCCATCCTCATATCTGGCGCCGATATCCTTTTCAGAAATGCCGTTGGGAAGATTGAAGGATCTTGAGAAAGCCTCATATCCAAACTCCTGCCGGGTGTAGTTGTCTTCTTCAGCTTTCTTTTCTTGCTTCTTCTCCGCAGAAATTGTCAACATATTGTCATCCAGCGAAATATTGAAATCATTTTTCGCAAACCCGGGTACAGCCAATTCGATTTCATATCCCTTCTCCATATCCTTCACGTTGACCGCCGGCATATGCATTCGTCCCAGACGGGCCGAATTTGCAAACCAGTCATCGTTAAAAAAGTCCGACAAAAACGAAGTTTCAAGTGGTGATCTCTTGATTAATGCCATAAAATCCTCCTTTCGTTTATATCCTTCATGTTTGAAGCATTGTACAAAAGTGTGCCATTTCGCAAGTCGCTATGAGTCTGACCACTTCGCAACCGGCCGTTTCATTTTGAGGAAGAAAAACGGCAGCCGAACGAGATCAGCCTTACGTCTTTTGTGGTTCCTGCTCCCACAACACTGCAAGCTCCTGCGGGAACTGATTGATGATATCCCTGATCTCTCCCTCCGAAACATAGTGCCTCAACACCCGAAAAACAGCTTTCGTCTTGGATGTTGCCATTTCGTCGCTTCCGAAATCGTGCGGCGCTGTTCTTGGATTTTGCAGCAGCAGACATTCAGTAAACTCCTCCATGGTGCGAATACGATGATGAGGATGGAAATGCCACCCGTTCACATAGATCGCCTTTACCAACATGGGCAACTGCGATATGAGGTGCAGAGACTCTTCCGGCGATAGAATGTCGCGCATGGTATGCAGCACCGCCGTCATGACGCGTTCGGCGTGATCCGTTCCCTGACGTCCGCCAAGTTCGGTCGCGACTTCATTTACAAATTGACGCCCGTCCTGGGCATATTGCTCAAACTTCATAGTGATGTTTTTTGTTTGGACCCTGGTGTTCGGGGATAAAAAATATACCCCTGGAATTTCATCATGATCGAACAGGCAGGCGGGGCGGGGGAACGGCGAGCAAGGGCCGCAGACAACGAGCTTGCAGCGTGGGAAAGCTTTTGGAGCTGCGTATACCAGATTTCAGGCAATCTTTCGAACTCACATTGCGGTTTTTTCCTGGAAATGATTTGGTTTAGCCAGAAAAAAGGATATAATTTTGGTCACGTTAAACTTACCTCCTTCGACAATAGGTATGTTTCAACAGCAGCTAGAAAGCAGCCGGACCAAGACGGGTTCGGCTGCTTTTTTTATTTGTTAAAGGATGATGGGCTAAGTACAAGGTCTATTCAAACACAAATTTATTTGCACTGCGAAGTTCGTCCTCGGTGATGGTGTGGCCGATGTTGGGATAGATCTTCAGTGTAACTTCGGCATTCATCGATCGCATAATATCGGCGGATGCACGAGCACGCTCAACGGGAACGTGAGGATCCGGGTCGCCGGTACCGATGAATACAGGTGTCGATTTAAAGTCGCCCGTGTATTGCTCGGAGTAGATCCTGTCTCCAATCAGTCCTCCAGTGAATGCAACCACACCGCCCCAGCGCCTTGCATGGCGAGCAATAAATTCGAGCGTCAGGCAGGCGCCCTGCGAAAAGCCAGCAAAGAAAATCCGATCATCGCTAATGTCGTGTTTCCTCAGGTCGTCCACGACTTCACTGATCAACTCGATAGCTGAAGAAAGCCACGGCTCATTCTGTTGGGGCGGGACGAGAAATGAGTATGGATACCAGGTGAAATTTGTAGCCTCGGGCGCGACCACAGCAAAATCACCGACGTTCAGATGGTCGGCGAGGCCGACAATATCCCGCGCATCAGCCCCCCGGCCATGCAGCATGATCAACGCCTTTTCGGCCTGGTCAAGAGGTGTTCCTTTAAAGAGAAGCTTTTTTGCGTGCATTTTTCTTTTCTACGTTGGTACTCGGGATTCAAGCGAGACTGGGAAGTACTTTCTCAATTTTCTCCCGGTGAGGCTCGTATTGTGGAGGCAATTTCAACGAACCCCCAAGATCGGTTACGGATTCATCGATCGCAAATCCGGGATTGTCTGTCGCCAATTCAAAAAGCACGCCTCCAGGTTCGCGGAAGTACAGCGAGAAAAAGTAATTGCGATCGATCTTCGGAGTAATCTGAAGACCTTTTTGCAGAACCTTTTCGCGGTAGCGCATCAGCACCTCCTCGTCCGACACGCGAAAGGCAATGTGATGAACTGTTCCACCCGCGTTATTACCAGGTGCCTCTGATGGCGCGTCAATCAAGTCCACAATGGAAGCGTTTTCAACTGCGTTAGTCCGATAGCGATGACGACTACCTTCTCGACCGACGAGTTCGTAGCCCAGAATCTCGGTAAGCACTTCGGCTGTGTCAAAGGTGTTATTCAGGGTTAAGGTCACACTATGAAAACCACGGGTGGCTACGCTCGCATCCACGGCCTCCGTGGTCCACGGCTTTCGCGTGTCTGGAGCGGATGGGACAATCAGTGTTAATGGCAATCCGTCCGGGTCTTCAAAAGACAGATACGGCTCGTTAAACCGGTCGCCCATGCCGGTGATGCGGCTGTTATTAGCCTCCAGGCGATCCTTCCAAAAGTCAAGGCTACCTTCAGGAACAGAGTAGCTGATGTCGGTGGCCATTCCGGCTCCCTGCCGCCCTTTCCTTACGCGCGCCCATGGAAAAAATGTGAGAATTGTTCCCGGAGTTCCGCGTTCATCCGCGAAGTAGAAATGATACGTGCCAGGATCATCGAAATTTACCGTCTTCTTCACCAGGCGAAGGCCCAGGACTTTCGTGTAGAACTCAAAATTTTTTTTGGCATCACCCGCAATGGCTGTAATGTGGTGAAAGCCGCGAATTGCATTAGTCATAATTTCTCTGCTTTATGTAATTAAAATTACCAGGAATGGGCAAGGTTTTCATTGAACCAGATTAAGATGTCAGGACTGATGCTAACCGCTTTTCCGACGGGCAAGCCGCGCGCGAATCTTGCTGAGGAATTCCGGTGTCATTCCCAGGTACGATGCAATGTTATGCTGAGGCACACAATCGACGATGAAGGGGTACTTCCGAAGAAAATTCAGGTATCGTTCCTCAGCCGAAGACCCCAGGTTATCGATAGTTCTCTGCTGGCTGGAAACCATGTTGTTTTCCACAAGAACGCGGAAGAAACGCTCAAACTTGGGCACCCTCGCAAAAAGTTTTTCGCGGTCCTCGTGAAGCAATGTCAACACACGCGCATCCGCCACAGCGACGATATTCAATACAGCCGGCTTCTGCGAGATAAAGCTGTACATATCGGCAATCCACCAGCCGGGGACAGCAAAGCTCAGCACATGTTCGCCACCATTCTTATCAATATTATAGCTCTTCAGCGCTCCCTCGCAAACAAAGGCGACTTGCCGGCAAACATCACCTTCTACCAGCAATAGTTCGCGTCGGCTGATAAATTTCTCAGTCAGCAACGACAGGAAGAAATCCTTTTCGTCACTCTCCAGTGTAATATGGCGGCTGACATTTTCGAGCAGTAACGTGGTCTCCATAATAGAAATATCTGCAAAAAATTTGGTTTGAGGTCAAATCGGGCAAAAATGAACAGGTGTGTTGTGGCAGCCGTTCGATCTTAATCCAGTTCAATGACCCGCGATACCGGACTAAGCTACTTTTACATCACCAAAACATTTTAACAATATGGAAACAGCAACGCTAACAAAAACAAAATGGAACCTCGACCCTGTCCACAGTCAGATCGGGTTCAAAGTAAGACACATGATGATCACCAACGTTTCGGGTTCATTCACGACCTACAGTGTCGAAGCCTACACCGACGCCGACGACTTCACGACGGCCAGGATTCAGTTTGAGGCCGACGTCAATTCCATCACGACATCGAATGCAGACCGCGATGCGCATCTCAAGTCGCCCGACTTTTTTGACGCAGCCACCTATCCAAAGTTGAAATTCGTTTCGACCAGGGTAGAACAAAATGACAACGGCGATCTGATGCTCACAGGTGACCTGACGATCCGCGATGTAACGCGGCCGGTGGCATTCAATGTCGAATACGGTGGTATCGGCAAAGACCCGTGGGGCAACAAAAAAGCTGGCTTTACACTGAGTGGAAAAATCAATCGCACCGATTTTGGGCTCAACTGGAATGCCGCACTGGAGACCGGTGGAGTTCTGGTAAGTGAGGAGGTTAAATTGTTTGCAGAAATCCAGCTGGTTAAAGCGGCTCAATAGCATCATTGTTGGCGTTTAAGACTGGCACCCCGAACGGGGTGTCAGGTTTTTACAAAACGCCGGTTCGTAGCACACCGTTGTCGCGATCCAGACTGGTTCCTTCTTCGACTCCTTCAGAGTCGCACTGGCAAAATGGGGACGGATTTTCTGTAAACCTTCGATGCCTGGCATCGGATCGGCGCTAAATGCGATTTTGGCCGACGGGTCTGATGTGGGCTGCAAGGTTTGATGGAAAAATGCGTCCCCTCAAAACCGTGTAGATGCGGTTGGCATCGGGTCCGTGCAGATCTAAATTTGGATTAATGACCCATCTAGTCTCGGAAACATCCTTAGTTGGATTCACGACCTGCACCCCGAACGGGGTGCAAGGTTTATAGAAAACGCACCCCCTCTGAAAACCGTGTCGATGCCGAAGGCATCGCAGCTTCCTGGTCCGAACGTTATCACGGGGAATAGTATCTTTAGGGCTCCCTCATGAATCAAAAGAAACTCGCAGCGGAAAAAGCCGTCGAACAAATCACCGACGGTATGATCGTTGGCCTGGGTACCGGATCGACGGCGGCCTTCGCCATCGATAAGATTGGCCAGCGCGTGCGTGAAGGGCTGACGATAACGGCTGTGCCGACGTCCGAAAGATCAGATGAACACGCACGCCGACTTGGAATACCGATCATCGTTCCTGACCAGCCGATTACAATCGACATTACGATCGACGGCGCCGACCAGGTGGATAGCAGGCTTAACCTGATTAAAGGTGGAGGCGGCTCCCTCCTACGCGAAAAGATCGTCGCCTATAACAGCAGTACTTTTATCGTAGTTGTGGATGAGTCCAAACTCGTCAAGGAGTTGACCTTTCCACTGCCGGTGGAAATAATTCCGTTTGCAACTGCCCTCACGCTGCGCCAACTGCGTTCTCTGGGTTGTTCACCGTCGATACGAAAAGTCGACGGGCAAGATTTTATTACCGACAATGGTCACCTGATCGCAGACTGTCCTTTCGACAAATCAATTTCGGACCCAGAGACGTTGTCAGCAAGATTAAAGGCCATTCCCGGCGTTGTGGAAACCGGGTTGTTTCTTAATACTATCGTATCGTCGGTCTTGGTAGGTCGCCATGATGGAACCGTCGCAGTGCTCGGTGCTGTTAAATAATTAGTGCACAGTTACTGGGTACTGCCAAATCATGGGTAAATTGGCCCTCTCCCCATCGGTCCATTTAAACAAACGTGATGTTATGGTCAACAAACACTTTGCAGGCGTTAAGCGCGAACTGAAGCTGAAAGACAAGACACTGGCCTATTACTCCTTAAGGGCCCTGATCGAACAAGGCATCGCCATAGAGAAGATGCCTTTCTGCATCCGTGTCCTGCTGGAAAATGCTCTCCGAAACTTTGACGATTACGTGATCACGGCGGAACACGTGCAAACCATTGCCGCGTGGAAGCCGAAGCCCCCAGATAAAGAAATCCCATTCAAGCCCGCGCGTGTACTGATGCAGGACTTCACTGGCGTTCCCGCCATTGTTGATATTGCATCCCTCAGGGAAGAGATGTCGCGTAAAGGAGGAAATCCCGCGAAGATCAATCCGTTGATACCCGTCGACCTGGTTGTCGATCATTCCGTGCAGGTTGATTATTACGGCAGCCAGGATGCCTACAATCGAAATGTAGATAAAGAATATGAGCGTAATCACGAGCGATACCGCTTTCTGAAATGGGCACAGTCAGCATTTGATAATTTTTCCGTTGTACCACCGGGCATGGGCATATGCCACCAGGTAAACCTCGAATATTTTTCCAGGTGTGTGATCGAGCGCGATGGCATTGCGTTTCCTGACACGCTCGTCGGTACGGATTCACACACTCCGATGGTCAACGGTCTGGGTATCCTTGCTTATGGCGTGGGTGGGATTGAAGCAGAGGCAGCGATGTTGGGCCAGCCGCAATTCTTTACGTTGCCGGAAGTGGTCGGCCTTAAGCTTACCGGTAAGTTGCCAGTAGGGAGTACGGCCACCGACCTTGTGCTCACCATTACCGAACTACTGAGAAGGACCAAGGTGGTAGGTAAATTTGTCGAAGTTTTCGGACCGGGGTTGGCTTCACTTTCAGTACCGGATCGCGCGACCATCGGCAATATGTCGCCCGAGTTTGGCTGCACCATCACCTACTTTCCGATTGATCACAAAACACTGGAATACCTCGACAAGACGAATCGTCCACGCGAGGTAATCGATCTGGTAGAAGCCTATACGAAGGAGAATATTCTCTGGCGGGAAAATGAAGATCGAATTACCTACAGCCAAACTGTGGAGCTCGACCTTTCCACCGTAGTTCCGGCAATCTCGGGGCCCAGCCGCCCGCAGGACAAGATCAGCCTCCACAAGGCCAAGTCCATTATCAGCGACATCCTGGAAAAGAGCCATCACCGGAAGTACATCATGTTCACCGACCGGCCACTTAACCGGTGGAGTACCGAAGGTGGCAACGTCGAACCTTCAAAAGTGAGAGATGTTGAACGAAACGAACTTCGAACAGTTGAATTGAAGATTGGGGAAGAAAGCGTTCCCTTAAGTGATGGAGCTGTCGTTATAGCGGCGATCACGAGTTGTACGAACACCTCGAATCCGGACGTGATGATAGGGGCAGGACTAGTCGCCAGAAATGCGTTGAAAAAAGGGTTATCCGTAAAACCGTGGGTAAAGACGAGCCTGGCACCTGGATCTAAAGTCGTGACTGACTATCTCAAGGAATCGGGTCTGCTGGAAAGCCTTGAGCAGCTCAAATTCAATACCGTTGGTTTTGGTTGCACGTCGTGCATTGGAAATTCCGGCCCCCTTCCCGAGCCCATTGCCAGTGCGGTGAACGAACATGATCTTGTTGTTGCTGCAACTTTATCGAGCAACCGCAACTTTGAGGCGCGCATTCATCCGCAGGTGAAAATGAATTTCCTGATGTCGCCGCTGTTAGTGGTGGCTTATGCGATCGCAGGGCGTGTCGACTTCGATATGGAGAATGAACCGCTCGCCACCGGTCGCGACGGCAACCCTGTATTCCTCCGCGACATTTGGCCTTCAGAAGAAGAAATTCAGGAAATCGTTGGCCGGGTGGTCCGGAAGGAATTTTTCAAGAAGAACTACGCTGTGATCTTCGATGGCAACGATCAATGGCGAAAACTGGAAGCCCCCACAGCGAAATCATATCAATGGGATCCGCAATCGACTTACGTCAAGGAAGCGCCATTCTTCGTCAATTTGCCGGAGCAAGCGCCCCCAGTACAACCGATCACGAATGCACGCGCGCTGCTGCTCCTGGGAGATTCCGTTACAACAGATCATATCTCACCGGCGGGTTCATTCAGCCCTCAATCGCCAGCGGGAAAATACCTGCTTGGCCGAGGCGTCCAACAACAGGATTTTAATTCGTATGGATCGCGCCGAGGCAATGATGAAGTTATGGTGCGCGGAACGTTTGCAAACATTCGCATCAAGAACAAGCTGGCATCACGAGAAGGCGGCTACACCACCTACCTGCCAACCGGTGAAGAAATGACAGTCTACGATGCCGCCATGAAATATAAAGCGGACGGGACGTCGTTGGTGGTGCTTGCAGGTAAAGAGTATGGAAGCGGCTCTTCGCGCGACTGGGCGGCAAAAGGAACTTTCCTGCTGGGTGTCAGAGCTGTTATCGCCGAAAGCTATGAACGTATTCACAGGAGCAACCTGGTAGGGATGGGCGTGCTTCCACTGCAATTCATGGAAGGGACCAGCTATTCACAGCTCGGCATCGACGGTCGGGAAACTTTTCATATTGCCGATTTGAACGACAATCTGAAACCGTTGCAGCACGTGATGGTATCGGCTGTGAAAGCAAATGGGGCGTCCGTTAATTTTGAGGCGATTTGCCGGCTCGACAGTCAGGTGGAAATTGATTATTACCGGCACCAGGGTATTCTGCAATATGTCCTGCGTCATTTCCTCTCACGAAAAGCTGGTTGAAAGTTGCCGACTGTGATCGACGAGAAACTTGAATCCTGTTTCAGGCGGGTTTGAGTTGCCCGCGTTTGAGCAACACGGACCCGAGCGTCGCCACGAGAAGGTCAAATCGAGTTGGTTTAATGACGAAGTCCTCCGCTCCAAGGTTTTTCAAAAGGCGAATCTCTTCATCATTTGACGTTGTCGAATACATGTATACCGGAATCGCCTTGAGGCGCGAATCGTTCTTCAGAATGCACAGCAAGTCCCGCCCATCCATCAACGGCATGTTAACGTCGAGAAAAATGAAGTCAGGCAGCATGAGAAGCTCCTCCTTCAGGAGTTTAAGGGCTTCTTCTCCTCCTTTTGCGGACCAGCAGACGATCCTGGCACCCAGTTCCTGGCTTGCATCCCGAAACAGTTCAATATCGTCCGCGTCGTCGTCAATGAGAAGTACATTCATAATTGTGACGTTTTGGGTTATCTGATAGCCCGTTCTTTCAAGCCTGGACAAACAGTTCCGGCGTGCGCGCCGCCAACTATCACGGGGAACTTTCACCCCGGGAATACGTCCAGCGTGAACATTGCGTTTTCACCGACCTACAAGTGAAGTTCGAAACCGGAGGCGTCGTGGGAATCCGTGCGAGTTCGGAGATCGGGTGCAAAAAAATTGTGCCGACGGCAGGTGGTTGAATGTTGGCCATTGGCTTTCGGTCCCGATATTGGTTGTTGGCCTTTATTAGTGTTGAAGTGTTCAGGTGTTCAGATACAATTGATGACTGTCTGGCTAATTGCTTCTGGCAGGTGGGACTGAGCGTACGCGGAGTTTACATCGCGTTAAGGATGGTAGGGGTTTAGCCGCGAGGTACGAGCGGCCGAAGCGAAGCGAAGCCCCGGACAGCCTGGGCCGAAGGCAACGCCCAAAGAGAAAAAAATTGGTTCGGGAATTTAATTTATCACAGCCCTGTAGACTGCGTAGTTGTTTGTCCCATCTGGCAGGTCTCGCCGCGCACCACCCAGCGGTGCCTCTCGGCTTCAATCAGCAGCCCAACACGGAGACGACCATTGCATTTTTTTTTGGAAGTTATATTTTTGCACCTTTCGAAAAGGCGACCAATATCCATCGGCGCCACGTTCTTAGCTTTTAATTAAAAATTAATTGGCGCGACCGTCAGCCAGCTATTATCATGAATGTTCGAATAGAAAACCTTTCGAAAAGGTATGGTCCACAGACCGCCGTCGACAACATTAGTTTTGAAGTCAAGACTGGCGAGATCCTTGGTTTTCTTGGTCCAAATGGTGCGGGCAAGAGCACGTCGATGAAAATGATTACAGGGTATCTCGGCATAGGCGAAGGCGATGTTTTCCTCGGCGAGCAGTCCGTCAAGCAATACGGCGACGACCTTAAAAAGCACATCGGTTACCTACCGGAGAACAATCCTCTGTACCTTGACATGCCGGTGATCGACTACCTGCGTTTTTGTGCCTCGCTGCAGGGCGTTCCATCGGAAAATATCAACGACCGCATTCGCAACATGATCCGCCTGTGCGGACTCAATGCCGAAAAACACAAAAAGATCGGAGAACTATCCAAAGGCTATCGGCAGCGCGTCGGACTGGCGCAGGCGATGATACACGATCCATCGGTGTTGATTCTTGACGAGCCAACCACCGGTTTGGATCCAAACCAGATTGTGGAAATCCGCAAGTTGATCCGCGAGCTTGGCAAGGAAAAGACGGTAATCCTCAGTACTCACATATTGCCTGAGGTCGAGGCCACCTGCGATCGGATACTGATTATTAATAAAGGGAGAATTGTCGCTGACGGCACGGCAGACACATTGCGGAAACAAGCAACAGGGAGCGAGCTGGTCAAGGTCCAGATCGAAGACGGTGACGCCTCAGCCATATTGAATGCCCTGAACCGTCTGCCGGGCGTTGAAAAAGCATCACCGCTCGACCTGAGCAGCAATCGCTTTGAAATTCAGAGCAAACCCGGTCAGTCATCACGCCGCGAAGTGTTCCGGATGTGCGTCGACAACGGCTGGGTGCTGAGCGAATCAATCCCGGTTGAAACACGATTGGAGGATATCTTTAGAAACTTAACAATGAATTGATTTATGCGTGCTGTTTGGATTATCGCCAAGCGCGAGCTCGACTCGTTCTTTGACTCGCTGATTGCCTATATCATGCTCGTCCTTTTCCTCGGCTTCAGCGGATTTTTCACATGGATCCTGGGCGCTGACATCTTTTACGTCGGGCAGGCGAGCCTCGAGTCATTTTTTGCTGTTGCCTACTGGACACTCTTCTTTTTCATCCCCGCACTTACAATGCGTCTGCTCGCCGAGGAGAAGAAAACGGGAACAATTGAATTGCTTCTTACCAAAGCCGTGACCGACCGCCAGGTAGTAGCAGGAAAATTCCTGTCGGCATTCCTGCTAGTCGCTATTGCCCTTGTATTCACACTGCCCTACGTCATCACGCTGGCGAACATCGGCGACGTCGACGGCGGTGCCATCACGGGTGGTTATGCCGGCCTGCTGTTGATGAGTGGAATGTACATCAGCATTGGTTTATACGCGAGCAGCATCACGAACAATCAGATTGTGGCGTTCCTCACCGCGCTATTCATTGGCTTGTTCTTCCATATCATCTTCGGTACGTTGGCAAACCAGTTTACAGGTTGGCTGGGCGACATCTTTAATTCCCTTAGCCTGACCAATCATTTCGAAAGTATTTCAAGGGGCGTGCTGGACACTCGCGACCTGATATACTTTCTTTCAATCATCTTCATTGGCCTGTTCCTGGCCGAATTCTCACTAACGAAACGAAATATCGCCTGATGGTTTGATCATGAATTCAAAAATTTATACCACGGTTTTTCTCGTAACGGCCATCGTAATCGTAATCAACCTATTGGCCAGCGAGTATCATCTTCGAATCGACCTCACAGAGGACCGCGAATACACATTGAGCGAAGCGACGAAGGACATTCTTCGCGACCTGCCCGAACCCGTTACAATAAAGGCGTATTTTTCAACTGATTTACCTCCTCACATCGTAAAGACTCGCCGCGACTTTCAGGATCTCCTGATCGAATATGCCAACGCATCCGACGGCCAGGTAATCTATGAATTCGTTGATCCGAAGGAGAAAGATTCCTACGAACAGGAGGCGACGCAGGCTGGTATTCGTCCCGTGCTGATTAACGTTCGTGAAAAGGACCAGGTCAAGCAACAACGAGCGTTCCTCGGAGCGACCATTCATCTCGGTGATCAAAAAGAGGTCATGCCTTTCATCCAGCCCGGCGCATCAATGGAATACGACTTGTCTACAGCAATCAAGAAACTTTCGGTCGAAGAAAAGCCTACGGTCGGTTTCATTTCTGGTCACGGCGAAGCGACGCCATCGGTCATGAGCCAAGTTGTGGAGCAACTGAGCGTCTTGTATCAAACTCGCGAAATCAGGCTTTCGGATACGACCGATATTCCCGCTGACATCAATACCCTCGCCTGGGTTAATCCGTCCGACAGCATTCCGGATTCACAGCTTGAAAAAGTTGATGCGTTCCTCGATCGGGGTGGTCGTCTCCTGGTGGCCATCAATCGTGTGCAGGGTGATCTTCGGTCGCTCTATGGGATGAGTGTCAGCACTGGTCTCGAGGGTTGGCTGTCAAAAAAAGGAATTGATGTGGTCGACAATTTCGTTGCTGATGCGCAGTGCGGGTCGGTGTCCGTGCCGCAACAATTCGGCATCTTCACTGTGCAAGCCAATGTCTCATTTCCATACGTGCCCGTGATCGGGACTTTTGCCGAGCACCCGATAACCACTGGCCTGGAGAGCGTCATGCTGCAATTTGCCAGCGAAATCAAAATTTCCCCTGGCTCCGACTCGACTTCAGTGATTACACCAATCGCCTTCAGTTCAAATCTTTCAACAGTTTTACCCGCGCCGCAGTTTTTTGACATTAATAAAGAGTGGACAGAAAACGATTTCCCGCGGGAAAATATCCCTGTCGCAGTTGCTGTCGAGAACGTTGGTCAGCATGAAGGAAGAATGGTGGTGATCGCTGATGGCGATTTCCCGGTTAACGGGCCGCCACAACAGTCACGGCCGCTGCAACCGGACAATGTAAACCTCTTTGTCAATTCGATCGATTGGCTGTCTGATGACACAGGCCTGATCGCCCTGCGGACGCGCGGGGCGGTCTCGCGACCGATCATCGAACTTGAAGACTCGACCAAGACGATATTGAAATACGTCAATTTCGTGTTTCCAGTCCTGCTCGTCATCGGCTACGGTATTGTCAGGGCTCAGCGTAATCGCATCACGCGCCTGAAAAGAATGGGCGAAAACTACGATGATGAAGTAACAGTATATAAAAAGCCAATCATCAATGAAGAAGTTCAGTAACAAGATTCTCATTATCGCGCTGCTGACTCTCGTCGCTATTTTTGCCGGCAGCAAGATCTTTCTCGCACCGGGCCGTGAAAGCAACCTCGATGCTGAAGCGCTGGCATTCGACACCGCTGTCATTACTAAAATCGACGTCTTCCCGAGAAAGGATGATCAGGTAACGCTGCATAAAAATGACGGGATATGGAAAGTTTCTCAGCATGACAAGCTGGTGAACGCCAGGGAATCCAGTGTCTCCGCACTACTTACTTCGCTGGCGGAGATCAAACCCGAGCGCGTTGTTTCCAGGAAAAAGGAGAACTGGCAGAGATACGGGCTCGCCGATACCACCGCTCTCAAAATAAGTATCTACAAAGGAAATGACATACCAGAGACGTTATTTGTCGGGAAAACGAGCAGTGGAGACACATATGTGCGAAGGGAAGATTCCGACGACGTATATGCAGTTGCCGGATACCTCGATACCAAGATTGATAAGGATTTTTCCGAGTGGCGCGATCAAACGCTCATCCGGCTCGACAAGGACCTTGTGAGCCGCATCGCGTTCGTATATCCAGCCGACACCGGCTTCGTCGTTGAGAAGGAAAAATCGTGGATGATCGGTGAACAGAAAGCCGATTCCGCCGCCGTCGAACAGTACCTCAATGCAGTGCGATTCAAAGACCATAGCGAGTTTGCCGACGACTTCGCGCCGGAAAAGGATGCCGATGTCACTGTCACCTTCACTGAAAACGGCAAGGACATTGTCGTCAAAGGATGGAACACGGCATTCTATGAGTGGGTGGTGAGCAGCAGCCTTCAACCCGATATTTACTTCAAGGACACCAGTATGTCGATCGCACGCAGCGTTTTTGTCGGACGAAAAAAACTTGCCGGCAAATAGGCTGCGGAACTACCCCTTCTTGACAGCGTAGTCCACCGCGCGCGCGGTCATCGCCATGTATGTCAGGGAAGGGTTTTGTGTTGACGTTGATGTCATGCAAGCGCCATCGGTGACATAGACATTTTTACATGCGTGCAACTGATTCCACTCATTGAGCAGCGATGTTTTCGGATCGCGCCCCATCCGCACGCCACCCATCTCATGGATATCCAGTCCCGGCGCCTGCCTGGAATCGCTCGTGCGGATATTGGTGAATCCCGCCCTGGTATACATCTCGGTGAATTGCTCAACAAAGTCGGCAACCATTTTCTCGTCGTTGTCGTCATAGTCAACCGAGATCTTTAGTCTGGGAATGCCCCACTCATCTGTTTGAGTCTCGTCCAGCGCGACAAAATTCGATTCCTTAGGGATCGTCTCACCCATCATGTGTGAGCCTACGCGCCAGGGACCGAGTTGAGTTTTTGCAAGCTTTTCCTTCAGTTCCAACCCAAGGCCGTCGTGGCCTTGTTCGTCATATCGGCCACCGCTGAATCCTGCCGCATATCCTCTCAGAAAGTCGGTCTCCTGCTTGAACACATTTCGGAATCGCGGGATATATCCGCTAGTAGGTCTGCGTCCGTCGGTAGTGAACTCTTTTAATCCATCATATTCCGCCGAAATCCGCGCCCGGTAGTTGTGAAAAGCCACAAACCTGCCGAGCAAACCATTGTCATTGCCGAGACCATTTGGGAAACGCCTGGACTTCGAGTTCAGCAAAATCAGGTTGGTATTCAATGCAGAAGCGTTGACGAAAATAATTGGAGCATAGTACTCGATCGCCTCGTGTGTGTTGGCATCCAGGACCAGAACTCCATTCGCCTTTCCCTTTGTTTCATCGTACAAGACAGAATGCACGACCGAGTGGGGCCTGAGCGTTAGATTCCCGGTGTTTGCCGCCCAGGGCAAGGTAGAGGAATTACTACTGAAGTATCCGCCGAAAGGGCATCCCCGCTGGCACAGATTCCGATTCTGACATTGACCTCTGCCTTGTTGAAGGTGTATCGGTTGCGGCTGCGTGATGTGAGCACAGCGGGCGACGATGAGGTGACGGTTGCCGTAGTGCTTCTTCAGCTGCTCCTGGAAATATTTCTCAACACAGGTCAGTTCAATCGCTGGCAGAAACTCGCCGTCCGGAAGCTCGGGCAGTCCATCTTTGTTTCCCGATATACCCGCAAACTTCTCGACGTGACTGTACCATGGAGCAAGGTCCGCGTATCGAATGGGCCAGTCGACGGCAAAACCATCACGGGCGGGACCCTCGAAATCGAAGTTGCTCCAACGCTGGGTCTGACGAGCCCATAGTAACGACTTCCCCCCTACCTGGTAGCCGCGAATCCAATCGAAGGGTTTTTCCTGAACATAAGGGTGTTCATTGTCCTTCACAAAAAAATGCATCGCATCCTCGCGAAAGGCATAGCACCGGCTAACGACGGGATTTTCTTCCTGGATTTTTTGAGGCACCTCGTTGCGATGCTTGAACTCCCAGGGCATCATATTCGTCGTGGGATAGTCCACATTGTGTTTCACATCGCGGCCACGCTCCAAAACCAAAGTCTTAAGTCCTCGTTCGGTCAACTCTTTTGCTGCCCAGCCACCGCTGATACCAGATCCTATTACGATGGCGTCGAACGTGCGGTCCTGTGTGCTGTCAATATTGAAGTTGGCCATGTTCAAACAATCTTGGGTTCATCAACAGGCACACAGCCTTTGAAATCGGCCCCTGGAACGAGCTCGTACGTCTTGACTTCTGTCATGAAATACGACGAAGAAAGGTAGCCCTGAATCACATGCCGTCTTGTTGTTTGGTAGAATCGGCGAACCGAGTTATCCATATTATCGATGTTTTGCTCGACCAACTTCAGCAACTCGAGTCGCTCGTCAGCGGTCGAGTCGAGAAATCCCTTTCCGGCCAGCTTTCGGCATGCATCATCGAATGACCGCATCCCCTTGAGGAATTTTTCGCGCGTTTCAGCATCTGCACAGTCGTCTACCATGACGAGGGTGAAAAGATGTGCACCCGTTGTTTTGGCGCCTGGCTTATCCGTTTCCGGGATGATTGTCTCAGCCATTGCCGCCAGTAGTTCTTCCTCGTCACCAGAAATTTTCAGATTGCTTAGTGCGATGGAGACTTTCTTTGGATCGGAAATGCAGGAGGGCAACAGGATTGCAGCGGTGGCGCCCATGGCAAGCTGCTTCAAGATCTGCCTTCGGTTCATAATCTGTTTCTTTATTATCGGCCGCCTGGTGGGGCGCTGTGTTCAATTCAGGCAATATAGCAGGTCGCCATCTATTTCAAAACGAATATTAAAAACACGGAGTCCTATGCCGGGACCTTGTCGAAATCCAGATTGCCGGTTATTCGCGATCCTTCTTTCGTGAGCTTGCCCATGTAAAGACGAATTCGGCGGCGCGCCTCCTCCAGATCATCGTTGTTAAGATTGATGTTGAGCAGATCAATATACCAGGGCGCCTTGACCTTTTCGCGTACGTACACTTTAGCAATCTCGCGAGCGATAGGCAATGATGTCCTTTTCGATCCGTCGTGAACATCGCGGTTCGATGCTTTCAACAACTTATCATACTCTTCTTCGAGCAGCCTTTCAAAGATACGGCGATCGAATACGTCGCCGGCGCGCAAACCCGTCGCCGGGTCGTCCTCGGTGAGTCGTGCGCCTTTGTTCACCCACTCCCAAAGGATACTCAACCTGATTTCTCCGGTGGCCATGTCTTCCATCAGGTACAGAATATTGTCATCTCCGAAATAGTCGGCGGGCTTAAGGGCGGCGGCCTGCATACCTTGAAGAAAAGCATTGCCGTACTGCATTGCTACACTGAGCAAGTTGCGCGCACCGCGAACGGTTCTCGGCGCCGGTTCAAGCAATACAAGTCCATCCGCATCTTTCTGCGTATAGCCAAGGCGTGGGAACGTTCGCCCCAGCTGGTTATCCGCTCCCGCCTTCTCCCAGACGGGCCGGATAATGTGGACCATCTTCCAGTGGGCGACCCATTTTCCGCTGGCGCCATCGCGCTGTTCGCGGGCCGCACCTGCGAGCGCTTTCTCCATGCTGGCGGCAACACCTTCCGGCGAGCCGACCGGAATGTTGGGTTCCATCCCACCCTGCCATAGCGCGAAATTACCGTTGGCATCAGACGTGTTGACGCAACGTCGCACCCTGTCTTCGTAGTTGCGCATGTAACCGTATGTCATCACGATGGCCTCGATGTTCGGCTGAATGAAATTCTCGTCCCACGCCATGGCGTCGGCAACACTGTTGATGTAATCCCAACGACCCGTGTTGAACCCAACAAAATGTTTTCCGAGTGCGGCACGGATCTCCATCAGCTGATACGTTGCCTCCAGCTGCTCGACGAGAACGTAGGTTTTGATTGTCCCGGGTGAAAGCATGAGATGACTTTCGAGTGCATCAAGCATCTGGTTCCACAGCGCGGCCTCTCCTGCAGTCTGGATTTTCGGCAGATAAAGCACGATCGATGATCCGCGCGCCAGCAGTGCCTTATGGTTGTTGACGACATATAACGTCGTGTCAACAATGGATGCCGCCATTCCGTTACCATCAGCGTCGCGGATATGTCGATCGTCGAGATGAAGACCGCGCGCGCGAAAGATGATGGTTGTGAAGTCAAGCTGTTTTTTCCAGTCCGGGACAATATCGCGCCCAAGGAAACCCTGCGCCCACTGATTCATTTCACCGGCTACCTTTTCGGCAACCTTTAGAAATACCGGGTCGCGATGGATAGCCAGCTTCAGGTTGCGCTGGTTATCGAGTGACATGCTTCTTATTTGGCCAAGGGCATCTTCCCCGTCAAACATCCAGCCATCGGCGCCGGAAAGAAGAGCGTAGGCAACGTTCCGGATGCTTGACTCAATAGGCGCATTCGGTTTGGCTGCGGGACCGGTTCCCTGAATCCATTGGCGTTGGAGGTCGCGGGGTATTGTTGATCCTTCGAATTTGCCTTCGCGGGCGTCGCGGACGGTGATGTTCGTCCGGGGAATCGTAGCGTCCGCATTCAAGAAACCAATCCGCTCCTTCTTCCTGGTCCGATCTGCGCGCCGATGGAGTCTCTCGGCCATGACACTCTTAATGTCGACGTTGAACGTGCTCATCACAGAAAGTGCAGCGATGACGTCTCGTGTAAACACATCCGGGTACAATGTTTCGAGGCGAGAGCGGATGTGGAGGTTGGGGGATGTGGGTTTTACCATCAGAGTCGTGTTAAATGAAAGACCGGGCACTTCACTGCGGAGACGCTGAGGAGCGCAGAGGAGCACATCAGCGCATCGAGCACCATGCCCGAAAATGATGATATCCGTCCGGTTCAGAATATTTGTCATGTCCAACGCGAAGGGTTGCCTCAGCGGCACTCTGCGCTTCCGTGCCTCCACGGTAAGTACCCAATCTCCAATTTAACACCGCAGAATCTTTAATACCAACTCGGTCACCTTAACCGCACACTCCTTCTATTCATAAACCATACAACTCCCCCGATACTTAATACGACCACCACTAACCCTCCCAAGTAGAAGAATCCGCTTCCGACAGCATCCAACGTAGACGGCTGCCTTGACGACAATGTGTCGTAATCGGGGACGATCCAGGGAGTAACATAGGCCTGCATTAACGTCAGCAAACAGATCATCGTGAGCATGATGAAACTATGCTTCAACGTGAATCGAAACAGCTCTGCTTCTTTTCCAACCAAGCCCACTGCCGCCGCGCCAATGGCGATGGACTGCGGCGAGATCATCTTGCCCGTCACGCCGCCCGAGGCATTTGCAGCCACCGTCACCACCGGATCAACGCCCAGGGTATGCGCTGCCGTTGCCTGTAGCTTGCTGAACAAGGCATTGGAAGACGTATCCGAACCTGTCAACACGACCCCTAACCACCCGAGTACTGGCGAAAAGAATGGAAACAACGCCCCAGTGGCCGCAAGCGCTGTTGCCATGGTGATCGACATCCCTGAGTAGTTGGCCACAAAAGCAAATCCCACAACAGCGGTAATGGTTATGACCGGAAGCGCCAGCTGCCTCAGCGTGGACAAGAAGACTGCACCCGCATCCTTGTACCGCATACCTATAAAAGGAACGGACATGATAGCCGCGAGCAGCACCGCTGTGCCGGGGGCAGAAAGGTAATTGAGTTCGTAGGGTTTGATTGCCAGCACATCGCCATCCGGTTTGATGATCGCATCCTTCAATCCAGGTACATCAAATCGCACTACCGCGAGATGATTCAATGCAGCCTTCACAGGTTCGAGCCCCCATGTAATAATGAAGGCAGTCATGATAATAAATGGAGCCCATGCCCGCATTACCTGTCCGGGTGAATATCGCAACGAGGAGTCCGCGGTCTGTGCGGGCTCCTCTGCGAACCTCCATATAGTTGGAGGTTTCCAATAACGGAGGAAGAGCATCAGGCAAAAGATGGAAAGGATTCCGGCCATAACGTCGGGAAGCAACGGACCCAGGTAGTTGGCGGCAAACCATTGAAAGAACGCGAACGATACACCCGACACGATGATTGCCGGGAGTACTTCTTTCGACCGTTTCCAGCCAGACATCAACACCACGAGATAGAAGGGCACAACGACAGACAAGATGGGCAGCGTACGGCCTACCATTTGTGAAATGGCCATCTCCGGGAGTTCCGATATCCGTGAAGCCATGATGATGGGCGTGCCCACTGATCCAAAGGCGACGGGCGCAGTGTTCGCGATCAGACAGAGAGCGGCCGCATAGAGCGGATTAAATCCAAGCCCCACCAGCATCGCCGCCGAGATCGCAACCGGCGCTCCGAAACCAGCGGCGCCTTCGAGGAATGCTCCGAATGAAAACGCGATAAGTAGTGCCTGCAACCGCCGGTCTGGTGTTATCGATGCCATAAAGTTTTTGATGATCTCAAACTGCCCGCTTTTAACGGTGAGATTGAACAGGAACACAGCGCTGATGATGATCCAGCAGATCGGTAACAGTCCGTAGAGCGCTCCATTCAAAGCTGATGCAAGTGCCAATGCGATCGGCATCTTATAAACGGTCATCGCGATCGTTATCGCAATCAGTAGTGTGAGAAGGCTTGCGATGTATCCCTTCACATTGCGCATCAGTGCCCAAAAAATAAAAATGATGGGCACCGACGCCACCGCAGCAGAAAGAGCAATGTTGTTGAAGGGATCGATAGTTTGGGTCCAAGGCATTCCTTGTCAGGGGAAGAGTCTAATCGACTAGTCCGTAAGTTCTTTAATTCCAATCCCGATTCCAAAACGTTTCTTTGTGCTGTTGTGCAAGTGCGCTATTGCTTATGCTGAGCACGCCGGGAGCACTGCCCTCCTAAGTTTGGTTCAGGCTAGCGCGAAAGCAACGTAGGAGGGCCAGCAGCGAGCGAAGCATCTGGCTCATGCTGCATCGTATCGCCGCGCTGAATTCATCGCAGGTTGTCGATTGATGATTTTTGTCCGGAAGGCGATCGGGAATGAAGTTTTTAGCGCGCGAGGACGATTTTCCCAGTGGTAACTGATGGCCCCTCGGGCATGCCGACAGTTATCTTATAGAAATAGAGTCCACTGGGCATTGCGTCGCCGTTTGTGGTTCTGCCATCCCATTCGAAGGCATTGGTACCCACGTAGTAGCCGTCACCGGTGATTTGATGCAGATACACGGTTCTGCCATTAAGATCGACCACTTGCAACGATATCCAATCTGGCACGGTGTCGCCGGCAATCACAACATTGAATGTCGCGGAATAATTAAAGGGATTGGGGAAAGGTGGGTCAACGACGACACTGTTGATTCCTACCACGTTAAACGTGATCAAATACGGTTCAGACCCTGAGGGGTTGCCGGTCGCATCGCGGCCCTCAACCCTTAGGGTATACGTTCCTTCCTCCAACACAGGGTTGAAGTTTACGACGAACTCCGATGTATCCGTTTCGGGTTGCCAGCTCATCCTTTCGGTTGAAAAATAGACTCGTTCAAAGGGGCAATTGTCCGCACCACATGGCGACGCCAGAAGTATAACAACGCCGGTCGTATCCTGTTTTAGGAGGTATGGATTGTTATCCCATACGGTGATGCGAATCCGCGGCGAGGTAGAAACAAAATCGTTGTTGACCAGGTGCCGCCCGTCGAAAGTCACATCAAGCACGGGATCTTCACTATCAGCGACAATGGTAAGGTGATTGTTTAGTGCTATAATGTTGTTGTTGTAATTCTGTTCGGGCACAACATTTGGATTGACGAATGCGGTCAGGTCGTTTGTCCCAGCGTGAGCAACGGATTTGAATGGTATCGCAAAAAGCGTCGTGTCGCCGGCAGCGGGGCCCTTGATTTTCATCCGGGAATCAGCGGAGCCGAAACCCCCCGCTGTCGACATTTTGAATGAGACCTCGAGCGAGTCGGCAAAATCCTTGTTGCTCACATTCACGAATGCATAATCGCCGTCCCACGTCTGTCCTTCGAAAAGAGTGTCAGGTTCCGACGGACCGCGATAAATGGCCACTCCTTCCGGCACAGGTTCGAACAGCACCAACCACTTTTTTAATTGCGGTGCAGTGACATACACGTCGTCGTATGGCTTGAATCGCAACCGCAAAAAGGGATAGGTTGCAGGATTGATACTCGTGATATCGACATTCCCTTCCATGTCAGGAAAGATAAGGTCTTCGGTGCCGCTCGCCGTTACGCCGATCACATCAAATGACACCGAATCGCTGGGTTCTACCCCCGTAAATGCCGGGAGTATTTGATCCCATTGCGCCGCCGGGCCGATGGGCGGGCTAGTCATCGCTCCGGACGTGGTGCGGCCAGTGACTGTTCCCGATGCAGAAAGTTGTTCAGTATCGATGCCCTTCAACAGCATTGCTGTGCCTGGTGCAGCGCCTTTCCGTCCAAAGATGATCACCGGTTCGCCGTCTGCAAGCGAGCTGATCTGCGCTGGTGAAATTCCTATTTCGCCTAGCTTGTCGACCGCGTCGCCTGGCCATTGGGAATACGCGGCATCGCCGATATTGAACACAATCACTGAATCACCGAAAGGAATGTTGTCAAGGTAGTGCAACAGATCACCGTCGTTGCCCATGGAGAGCTCATCGGCCCGATACGAGTTGATCACAAAAGGCTCCCGGCCGCAAATCAACGTTCGTCCTCCGTATGTAAACAAAAGGTCCTCCCACGTCAGATAGAGTCCCGGATAGGGATGAGCAGTTTTTCGGTCGAATGCAATCAGATTGATCGTGTTGTTGCGGCATGGAAAATCCGGAGAGATATTGTACTCCGCGCCATTGATCTTCACACTGACGGAGTCGGCAGGTTCCCCTGCAGCCGAACCGAACGTGCGGACTGCAATGTCAGTGATAGTTTCTTTGAAATTCATCACGCGGATTTCCGGATCGCTCACGAGTGACTCCAGGGCGTTCCCCGTAAACTGTGGAAAATGTGTCTGTGCCCAGCCCTCGGGTCCCTCCAGGATATAAGTAAAGGAACTCTCATCCCAGACGACGCTGTCGGTGGCAGTCGGATCAGAGAGCTTTGTCCTCCAATAATACGCCGTGGTATCGGTGTCCTGGAGCGTTACGCGTTGCCTTCCAATCACCGGGCCTGAAACTGAATAGGTTTGCAATAGCGGGCTGTCGAACGTATTGACAGTATCCAGTTCTACGACATACTCCGCATCACCGGCCAGCGGATCAGTATGTTGAAAAATGAGGTCGACATTTCGCGAGTTGACGATCGCGTATTCTGGCGGGGACAGGTTTCGTGTCCCGCTGAGCGGAATAAAAAATCCAGCTTCCGCTTCATTGTTGGCTTCATTCAGTTCATCTATAACGTGATCGGCATCAACAACAACATGAAATGTGTTGTTGCCCGCGCTATTCGCTTCCGCGGGAATCAAGAGGGCGAGTGTATCAGAGTAAAGGGGACTGGCAACGAGGGTATCATAAGAGACGCGGGAGTTATCCGGGAGAATTCTTTCGACGCTGATTCTGATTGGTTTGTTGCGGGTTTGGCCAAAGTTGCGGACGACGACATTGAGTCGAAAAGAGTCTGACAATACGGTGACCGGGTCGCCGTCGTATGACGAGATTGAAATATTACCATTGCCGATTTCAAAATCCGGTTTGGTTGCACCGAATAATTTGACGGCGGGATCACCAAGCAATACCATCTGGTGCACCTGAGTGACGTGGATGGGCTGATTTCCGTTTTCTGCGAGATATCGGCCCGCGATCTCTCGTTGGATATCGCCGAGGCCCTTATTAATGAAAACGGTGTCGGCCATAGCGGTCTCGTAAAACAGTGTGGAGTAATTTCTCAGCGCAGATGCCAGCCCTAACCCACTGTGGGCAATGAACCCGATCGCCCCGCGGTCGGGAGCAAGAATCCAGTTTTCTCCAAAAACGATTCCGTTCAGAAAAAACGATCCTATGGAACATCCATTCATCAGCAATACCGGGTATTGACCGGGATTATGGTAGCCCATCGCAGGATCGGTGACGTGGCCGATGTCGAAATCCGTTGTTGTAGGACCCGAGTGCCCGAAGAAGGTAATCAGTCCAAGGCCACTGTTGACTTCGTCTGCAACATTGATTACTTGCAGTTCAGTAGCCTGCTTGGCGATCGGTGTGACATGGGCGCCAAGGTAATGCGATTCCGCGATTGCGGCGAATCCCTCCAGGTACGATCGGAACACTTGTGGTTCCGAACCAAAAATCCCTCCACTGAGATGAAGTACATTTTTCCGGCGCAGGTTGTCAAACGGTGCCGCCTCCTGCGCCTTGACTTTATTCAAGTAAGCGGCAACATCCTGCGGAAATGACGCAGATAGCCTTCCCGTTGCGACCGCCGGAACATCAGGGACACCCGACAGCCCCGCGCTGAACAACATATCGGAAGCCGGGTATCCCGCCGAAGGAATCAGGTCCTTATAGGTCGTGAACACCGAAGGATTGCGGTGATATCCATAGTATACGTCCAGCCCCTTGCCGATCAGGAAAAGGTATTCGGGCAGTTGGCCCGCCGCCAGATATTTCATGAACCGAAAAATGGCCAATGGGGAGGTCTCGCCATAACTAAACTGATCGTAAAGATCCTGAATGTTGACGACAATCGGATTAAATCCACCGCCTGCCGGAAGTGACCGGTACTCCGCATAGGCGCTGACCGGATCGGTGTACCCCAACGCCGGGCGCCGTAGCAAGGGATGAGTGATAATCACAAAATCATGCGAGTTGTTGTCGATAACGGAGAATGTCGCAGGAACCACGTCGGGCGTGATTACTCCTTGCGCCGCCAGGATCGCGCGATGTCCCGCCCCAGGGAGAGTCGCTTTAAGCGTTCCACTCCCGGTCGATTCGATCACGGAGACCTGCTGCGGGTTAGTGATGTCGAACAGCGTGGTACCTGCAGGGGCGTTTTGAATCTCGATGTAGATAGGATCGGACCCGCTGGCATTGGTCATGAATACTTTCTGAGGCACTGATCCCATATTCCAGGATGCGGGGTAAAGCAACCGCATATAGCCGACACTTACCCGATCCGGCAAGCTGGAGGACGGAACCGTCACCGTCATCGTGAGTTTTCCGTCGGCCGTGACATCGCTCCACGACAGTTCATCTGTGTATGTTGTGGATGTATTGCCGGAGAACGACAACGTGGTGACCAGACGCGGGCCGGCATATACTTCGACGTTGTGGCTCATGTTGCCCCGTCCGGTGATAAGGATTTCGATCTTCGGAAGACCAGCCGGTTCCACCTGGTCGCCAATATTTTCGATAATGTAGCTGCGGCTTTGTCCCTGGGTTATCTGCGCTCCTGTCCACCCTTCTCCCGTGTCGAACGCGGACTTAACGGCGTCACCATAGGTGATGCCCGTGGCGTATTCATCTTTCAGAATTATCAGTTTCTCATTCCAGTGAAACGTTTCCGGAGTAGCGCTCGGGCCTGTCCAGGGGATCACGGGCATCCGTTTGCCGGCGGTAGGTCCGACAGTAAGAAAGTAATAAGTCGTGTCGGAAAATAAGTTGTAGTAGCGATGGGGTTGCGACGCCGGCGTAGCGTACAGCTCCGCGTCAAGGGTGCCGTCATTCTTTTGGCCGAAAAATTCGATGAAGTCTCCAGCGTTGAGTTGGCCGTCTTCCTGACCTTCTACCCAAATAGCTTGTTCGATGCCGCGGTGATACAGCTGAAGATTTGCGGGATCGATCGAATTGGGTAGACCAGCGGCAATGAGGTCGGATTCTGTCACCCGGTAGATTCCATCCCTGGCTACCGCGATCTTGAAGTACTGCTGATCGTAGTTTATCCACTCCTGCCCGATTTGTCCCCGCGCCGAAAAAGCAACAAGAAATCCGCTAACAGCAACTAAGGCACAAATTCTCATCGGCAGCTCCTTCAGGGTTGACCACAAATATACTACGAGGTCATTCGTGATTAATGCAGCCAAGTGGCACTTGGTAATTACAAGAAAGTCACGAATCCCTAGTCGCGACATGGTTCGGAATTGCACAATTCCGACTCCAGGATTGTCCATTTTTGAACAAAGTGAGGCCCGGAGTTTCCGGTCGATGAAGTTAACGTCAAAAATAAAAAACATCGAAAATGAGCTGGATTCGGCCTTTTTGCAAATATTTTCCTTTTTTTACACGGTACTTTGCCATACATAGTACCATCCTGCGTATAACCGTATGAAATTTGAGTTAAGCCGGTGTATGAACTTAGAGAACACGCAAGTACAAATGAGAAAGGGTATTTTGGAATACTGCATCCTCCACATAATTTCAAGGGGTGAAGTCTATGCCTCAGATATGTTGGATGAGCTGACCGCCGCCCGCATGATCGTGGTAGAAGGTACGCTTTATCCACTGCTTACACGCCTGAAGAACGCAGGGCTGCTGGAGTACAAATGGATTGAATCCAAATCGGGGCCACCCAGAAAGTACTACAAGCTTACCGACAAGGGAAGCAAATTTTTGGAAAAGCTG
Source organism: uncultured Roseivirgaceae bacterium (assembly GCA_964563295.1). Lineage (GTDB taxonomy): Bacteria > Bacteroidota > Bacteroidia > Cytophagales > Cyclobacteriaceae > Chryseosolibacter. Next base: position 54,843 of record CAZLWX010000004.1, read on the forward strand.
ACCGCGACCTGGGACGAGCTTGTCCATTCCACGCAAATGATAACCTCAAAATCCGAAGCTTAATTTCACGACACGAACGTTATGAAAAAGAATATCAGCATCAATATCAGCGGAATCATTTTTCACATCGAGGAAGACGGGTATGAAAAATTAAAAGCATACCTGGACTCCATCAATAAGTATTTTTCGACTTTTGAGGACAGCAGCGAGATTCTTGCTGATATCGAGAGCCGTATTGCCGAGATTTTTCTCTCGAAGTTGAATGAGGAAAAGCAAGTCATCACCCTTGATGACGTGAACGCCCTGGTGACGACGATGGGAAGTGTGAGTGACTTCAAAGCTGCGGAGGACCAGAATGCCCCAGAGGCTGAGACCGGATCCGCATCATCCGGCGCGGCGCCCGAAGAGGAAACAACCGCCGAAGCCCCTCCCCGCACATCGACAGCGTCCAAACAGCTCTTTCGCGACCAGAAACGCAAAATCCTCGGCGGCGTGTGCGCCGGCCTGGGGAATTACTTCACTGTAGATCCACTTTGGATTCGCCTTTTGTTCGCGGCACTGTTCTTCGCTTACGGGGTCACATTTATCCTCTACGTGATCATGTGGATCGTCGTACCGGGATCCTATGACCTGGACGAGCCCGTCACCGGAAAGAAAATGTTCCGGGACCCTGAGCGGAAGATTATCGGTGGTGTGTCGGGTGGTATTGCTGCATTCCTGGGAACGGACGTCGTTGTTATACGCGTGTTGTTTATCGTCTTTACCATCGTCGGCGGTCTTGGACTCTTTATCTACATCGTATTGTGGATTATTCTACCGGAGGCGCGCACACTAAGCGATCGTGTCCAGATGCAAGGTGAACCCGTCACACTCTCCAACATTGAGTCCACTCTAAAAAAAAGTCAGACTGGAGCTAACGAGGAGAGCACACTGACGCGGATCATCCTTTTTCCCTTCCGTCTCGTCGGCATGATCATAACCGCGTTGGGAAGTATCCTCCGCCCGCTGGTGGATGTGATCCGGGTTGCCATTGGCATCGTTGTGACGATGACCGGCCTCGCTCTGGCATTGAGTATTCTTATCTCCGCGGGTGTTTTACTTGGAATATTTTCGGCTGCGACTTTCTCCCTTCCATGGATCGCCGACATGCATGAAGTAGGAATTCCCGTGGATGCATTTGTTCGCGCCTTTCCCGGTTGGACGGCCCTGGCTGCGTTCATCGGTGGCATGGTGCCCAGTATTTTTGTCATCCTGTTGGGAGTCTCGATAATCGCCCAGCGCATTGTCTTCACTGCCACGGTCGGGTGGACGTTGTTTGTCCTCTTCTTCATCAGCGCCGCAATGTTAAGCGTCGGTATTCCTCGCATCGTGTTCGCCTTCCGTGAGGACGGTCAATATCGCGTCGAGAATAAATATCAGGTGAACGCCGGCACTGCTGTCCTTCGGATAAATGAAGTCGGCGGAGACGGTTATCACGCGACGAATCTCACCTTGCGCGGTCATGATGAAAAGAACTTCAGGCTCGTCCAGGAGTTCGAAGCACAAGGCATCAGTCGCGCCCAGGCCATTCAGAACGCGCAAATGGTCCAATATCAGGTCGACGTTCGCGACTCGGTCTTCTCGTTCGACAGTAACCTGCAATTCAAGAGTGATGCGATATTCCGCGCCCAGCGATTGAATATAACGCTCTATATACCATACGATTTCCCGTTTGTGATGGACGAGGAGATGGCCCGCTTCATAACGCAGTACGTTCCATGCTGCGGGTCCGAGCCATTCCGTAGGGTCGAAGACTATAAATGGAAAATGACACCCGATGGACTCGAGTGTATCGACTGCCCTGACCGCGTTTCGCGCGACTATGACCAGGACGAAGACCATGTGTCATTGCGTAATTTTGACGAGGTCGAAATCTCCGGCAAGTTCGACGTCAAGATCATCAAGGGCGACAGATATGATATTCAGGTTATCGGATCGGATAGAGAAAAATCACGCTATAATATCTTTCGCTCCGGCAATACGCTGATGATCGAGTACGATGGCCAGCGCGACTTCGACTGGAAGATCAAGGACCTGAACATCCAGGAGGCCCGAATCAATATCACCATGCCGACGCTGGAGCGACTGGAAGCAACCGGATTTGGATCGATACGATTTGACAATTTCCAAAACAAGCAGTTTGAGCTTGAGGCGCGCGGGCCGGTCCGCATTCGTGGCGAGATGAGCACCGAGCGCCTCTATGTTAACCTGACAGGAAATTCCCAAGCCGAGCTTTCTGGAAACGCCGACCGGATGAACGCGCGGCTGGAGTTCGCTTCACGACTTCGGGCCTACGATCTGGAAGTCAATGATGCCATTGTCGAGGCTGTGGGCGCTTCCAGTGCGCGGGTAAACGTGCGCCGGAATCTTGAAATCGAGCAAGGTGTTGCCAGTGACATTGACCACCGGGGCAATCCCAGGATAATTCGCAGAGATTGAACTCCTGGTGTAACATTCTTCCGCATCTGAACGTCTATCATACGGCATTAACCTAAATCCCGATAAATCAATGATATTCCTCCTGCTCATCATCCTGGTTTACCTGATTTTCATAATCGCATAAACTTCGCAGGCTTCGCCCCATCGCGATATGGGTGAGCCTGTTGGCCCTTTGCCATCGGGATCTTAGCTTTGATCATGAAATTTGCAATTGGAATATTGCTTATCGCCTGTCTCACAACGGCTTACAGTCAAAAGTCAGGCATTTGCGGCAAGGTTTTGTGGGTCGAGGGAAACCAGATGCCAGGTCCCGATCGGAAACAGGCTCCCGGCACAGCCGTTGCGCGTGAAATCCATGTTTACGAATTAGTCAACAAGAACGACGCCACGATGAAAGACGGCTTTTTCGCTGAAGTTCCGTCACGCCTGGTTGCGGTGGGAAAGAGCAAGTCGAATGGAACGTTCAGAATTAAGCTTCCTCCGGGAGAGTATTCCGTATTTACTAAAGAACAGGACGGCTTGTTCGCTAACATTTACGACCAGCGGGGGGCCGTCAATCCTGTGGTTGTTACGGAGCATGAATTCACGGTGATCGAGTTGGTTGTCAATTACAAAGCGGCGTACTAGTTTGTAGTTTGTAGTTTGTAGTTTGTAGTTTGTAGTTTGAAGTTGGTCAAAAAACGGTCAACCGATCCAGGACATACCTGCTGTGGACTGTCGACCGTGGACTGTGCACATTTAGGCGTTAGCCTGGAAAAAATTTCACCCTTGACGCAACCAGTCAGGCAAAAACGGCATCTTCGCTCCAGAACCCATAATGGAATTCAAGATATACCGGGCCAAAGAAGAAGATCTGGTTAAAGGTTGCCTGAAGCGCGACTCGACTGCGCAACAGCAACTTTTCGACCTTTATTCTTCCAGGATGTACGCCTTGTGCTATCGGTATATCCGTCACGCCATGGAGGCGGAAGATGTCATGGTGACAGCCTTCGCCAAAGTTTTCGAGCGGATCTCCCAATACAAGGGAGAGGGAAGCTTTGAAGGCTGGGTCAGGAGGATCATGGTAAACGAGTCGCTGACCCACTTGAGGAAGAGGCGGACCATGTACCTGGAGACCGACATTGACCGGGCGGATCTGGAACCCGATTATCAACACCTCAGCGACCACCTGGAAGCCGAAGATCTGCTGAAGATGATCCACGAACTCCCCGCCGGCTATCGATTAGTCTTCAATATGTATGCAATTGATGGCTACTCGCACAGCGAGATTGCCGCTCATCTCGGCATCAGTGAGAATACATCGAAGTCACAGCTTAGCCGGGCTCGTGCATACCTCCAGCGAATGCTGATGGAACATGACAAGGCAGTACAAAGAAAAGTAAGCAATGAAGAATCAACAGCCCGATAGCCTGTTTCGCGAGAAGCTCGCCAACCACCGCATGCCGGTATCGCCCGAGGCATGGACCCGCCTTCAACAGAACCTGGAGGAAAAAAATAACAATTCTCTTTTCATGAAGGTAGCTGCCTCGCTCATTTTACTGGCATCCGCCACCGCGTTGATATGGACGAGCACAGGGCCGCAAACGGAAACACAACTCACTGTGGTGCAAGAGTCGCCGAAACAAGTTACGACTCAACCTGAAGTTGAAAACTTGCCCGCCACAACCCCCACCCCGGCGGCGGTTCAGGAAAAGTATCCAGCACCCGGCAAGGGAGGGGTGACAGCCCCTGTTCTACCGGAACGCTCCGCTACTCCTCCAGAAATCCGTCTCACGCAAATCAGCCGGCCGGTTACTGCGCTTGTAGAATTGCGCGAGCCATCTTTGATGCACCGTTCTGAAACCTCTTCTGCCCAAAATGGAATCGTATTGATCTACTCAGCAAAGGAGGTAAATGAAAAATATCTTGATAAAAAAGCGCTGGCCCAAGCAACCTCCGATAACGGAAAGCCATCTACGTTGCAGAAGCTGTTGAGCAAGGCCTATGAACTGAAGACAACTTCGAGTCCTATGGCTGACCTCCGGCAGATGAAGGATGAAATCTTCGCCCTGAACTTCAGAGGCGAGAAGCAACGTACACAAAACAAGTAATCATGGACAAAACGATTTTTCTGGCGCTGGCAATAACGATGACCGCCGGCGCATGGGGCCAGTCTGCCGATACGGTAGTTGTTTCCCTGGGTAAGGCCAGCCAAGTGGTGCTGACGGTGGGCGACAAGAGCGATATTGAGACCCTCAGGTACTACGATTTTCAGGGACTCTTCCGCGATATCCTCAACCGCATCGAGCGCGGAGACACTGCCCTTGCCTCATCACCCGTGGAATCCGACACCAACTATGAGTCTGAACAAGACAACGAGCATTGGGAGGGCGAAGACGATGATGAAAGGGATGAGCACGAACGTTGGACCCACCATCGCAGCGTGGGCAATACCTGGCACACGGCAAATTTCGACCTGGGAATCAACAATTATCTGACCGGCGAAGATCAGTTCCCCGACCGGGATGTGAACCATTCGGTCAGGCCATGGGGCTCGTGGTATGTCGGCATCAATTCCCTTCAACGGACACGCGCGGCACGCAACTTCTTTATTGAGTGGGGCCTCGGTATCAGCTGGTACAATTTCAAATTCGCAAATGACCGCACGCTCCTATCAACAAGTCCGGAGACAGTGATTTTCACTGAGGACGATGTCAACACGGACTACGATTATCTCAGGAGCAAGCTTCGGGTCACTTACCTCAATTTTTCCCTTGTCCCCATTCTTGACTTCGGTGACCACGGCCGCCGGCCACGAATCTGGGATAGCTACGGCAGCAAATTCAGGATTGGTATTGGTCCGTATGCCGGCTACCGGATCGGAAGCAAATCGAAGATCAGTTACATCGACGAAGAGGGCGAACGCCGTCGTGAAAAGACGAGGGATAGTTTTTATCTCAACGACCTTCGCTACGGAGCGAGACTCCAGCTGGGCTTCCGCGCGACCGACTTCTTCGTCAACTATGACATGAACGAACTGTTCAAAGCAGGTCGCGGGCCTCAACTTAATGCGGTGAGCTTTGGGATCATCTTTTAGTTCCGGGTTCCTCGTTCCGGGTTCCGCCGCTCCAAGTCATGAGGTGAAACTCGCCCCCAGTCTCCCGAAGCATCGGGACTAGTCGTACCGAACAACACAGGGCACTACCACCTCACTGCCATGGACTATGGACTATGGACTATCGACTGAGCGAAAGCGTCCTCAACTTGCGGATCAGGAACCGGGAAATAAAGGACTATTAGAGCTGATCTTTCTTGTAGTACACCATTTCCCGTTCATCGCCGCGCAGTTTCAGATCGCGGCTGACTTTTTGGGATGTGGGCCACAAGATCCCCAGGATCAGCAGCGAGCCCGCAAACACCCACGTGTACATGTCGTCGCCTGTAAGGTAAAATCCATACGCCAGCACCAGACATGCGGATCCGGCGAGTATGTAACGAACGATTGTTAAGCGAAAATATTTTTCAAGTTTCTTGCGCAGGCCTTGATCGGATCGAACGGATTCAATTTTTTTATTGAACCACAAAAAGATCAGGGCCCAGAGAACGACAACGATTGAAAGTAGTGAAAAATGGACCTGGACGGTGTGGTTGGCAACACTGCTATTCACCGTAAGGTAAAAGTAAACGCCAATGAACGCCGCAATGGGCAGCAATAGAATGATGAACAAGACACTGAAGAGCTTGTTGAAGTATTGGCTGATGGTAAAAAAGTCCATACTGAACGCCTATAAAGTTAATCAATTGGGCGATCCAGTACCCGTTGTAACATATTTTCCATAATTTTGATTTATGACGGAGGCTTTAGCAAACTTATCGAGGAAAGAGCAGGTGATTCGCAAAGCTGCCGAGCTGTTCAAGGAAAAAGGCTATGCGGCGGCATCCATGCGCGACCTGGCGCAATTGCTCGGCATCGAGGCGGCGAGCCTGTACTCGCACATCAAGTCAAAAGAAGAAATCCTTCGCAGCCTGTGCTTCGACATGGCGGCAGAATTCAGAAAATCGCTGGAGCAAGTGGAGAGACAACAAGTTTCAGCCAGCGAAAAACTTCGTATGGGAATTATCGGCCACATCCAGGTGATGGCAAAAGACCTTACGGCATCTGCCGTGTTTATGAATGAGCATCGTCACTTGAGCCAACCTTACCTTCGAGACTTCCTGCTATTGAGGATCAATTACATCAATCGCTTCAAGACGATCATAGAAGAAGGCGTTCGCAATGGAGAGTTCAAGAGCACAATCGATAAGAAGCTGGCGGTGATGACCCTTTTCTCCTCCCTCAACTGGATGCCGATGTGGTATGATCCCTCCGGCGGCATTATCGAGCCCATTGAGCTCGGCGTGCAACTCGCCGACATGCTCGTCAATGGATTGAAACAAAATCCAAAGTAACCCGGTTATACTAACAAGTGTTTGGATTTCCCTATCTTTACGGGAACATCCAATTATCGCTTTTCAGTATGTACGGTGGAGGAAACACATTCGAGGGAGTAAAGACCGACAGCATTGCGCAAGAAGATCCGGTAAAGCTGGCGGAATTCGAGGCTCGTATTGACCGCGGGGAAAAGATCGAACCAGCTGACTGGATGCCGCAGCTGTACCGCAAGCAGCTGATCCGGATGATCGAGCAACACGCTCACAGCGAAATTATCGGCGCACTTCCTGAAGGCACCTGGATCACCCGGGCGCCTGGATTCCGAAGGAAACTGGCGCTCATGGCCAAAGTCCAGGATGAGGTCGGACATGGCCAGCTCCTCTACAGCGCCGCCGAAACGCTCGGAAAGTCGCGCGAACAAATGATCGAGGACCTCATCTCCGGCAAATCCAAATATTCAAACATTTTCAACTATCCGGCCTTTACATGGGCTGACAGTTGCTTTATCTCCTGGCTTGTCGATGCCGGCGCGATCGTAAACCAGCTGGCAAATGCTAAAGGCAGCTACGGCCCTTATTGCCGCGCACTCGAACGCATTTGCGCGGAAGAATCCTTCCATCTGAAATTCGGACACCACTGCGTGATCTACCTGGCAACAGGCAGCGAAAAACAACGACAGATGTTCCAGGAAGCTATCAACCGATGGTGGACACCGATGATGCACTTCTTTGGACCACCCGACAAGATTTCGGTGCATACGGAGGTATTGATGAAGTGGAAGGTCAAGATGGCCACCAACGACGATATGCGAAACCAGTTCCTTGATATGTACGTGCCCAAAATCCGGGAACTCGGCTTTACAATTCCGGATCCAGCCCTTCGAAAGAATCAGGAGACGGGCAGATGGGACTACACCGAGCCCGACTGGGACGAGTTCAAGCGTGTCATAAATGGCGATGGGCCATGTAATAAGGAGCGGTTGGAGGTGCGTCGGATTGCGGAAGCGCGTGGTCGTTGGGTGCGCGAAGCCTTGAAATCAGCAAAAAGCGCCTACGTTACGCCGTTGGCCTAGCGATGACCACTCAGTTCAGGTTCAGGAATGGGCCGGCCAGGAGCTGGATTTCTTTCCAGACCGACTTAAGCGCTTCGGCAGGTGACTGGAAGCAGCCCTCGAGGTACACCAGCGTGCTCGAATCTTTCGGCAGCTCGTTGTTTATCCATTTAAAGATGTCATCAGCGAGCAGGAAAAGTTCGTGACTGTAGAACTTAGGATAATAGCGCGCCAGCACATCCAGCGCCCACATGATATGCAAGTATTTCATACATAATCAATTGTAGGGATTTTCGCTTTTGGAAATAAATGATTTTTGTAGTTTTCACCGCCGTCAATGGCCTTTTGAACTTTTATACCCTTGAATTCGCTTGATCCACGAGTAAACCGGTTGCCTAAAATAGACGTGCCATCCCTGATCGCACCCAAGGCTCCGCTCGATCAGTTTGGCACCTTTGAGGTCTTTGTGCAGCCCAAGGAGGGTAAGCCATTCCAGCATGAAGGTATCGTACACGCGCCGAATATCGAAATGGCCTTTGTCCTTGCCAAGGAAGCATTCACCCGGCGATTTCTTTGCACATCGCTTTGTGTTGTTGACACACGCAACGTCTACGTGTCTCCCATGACGGAAGGCGCTCAAAGCGCCTACGACATCCTGGGAGAACACCTGTCAACCAGCGCCGATGCGGCTACGTACGAAATCTACCACTTACTCAAACGAGGAAAACAACATATACATGCCGGGTCAGTCAGCGCTCCTTCAGCCGCCGAAGCCATGCATGTAGCCAGGGAACTTCTTGGCCAGGGAAAACTCGTTTTCAATATTTGGGCAATCCGGACGAGCGATATCCGCTTCACTACGTCCGAGGAGCGGGATCTTTGGTCAACGCTCCCTGAAAAAAAATTTCGGGATGCTTCTGACTACAAGGGTGGCGATAAGCTGAAACAATTCCTGGAAAGGCAGAAATGAAAAGATTCGGGTTAAGCTATGAATGAAACAGCCCTCAAAGAACTGATCTACAAGGTCGCCGATGACCAGCTGATTATCGGCCACCGGCATTCCGAGTGGACCGGCTTCGGCCCTCTGTTGGAAGAGGACATTGCCTTTTCCTCGATGGCGCAGGATAAGATCGGCCAGAGCCACGCGTTATATTCAATATTACATCAGCTAGGCGAACAGCCTCCCGATACGCTGGCCTTTATGCGCAATGCCAGTCAGTTTCACAATGCCATCTTTAGTGAACTTCCTAACGGCGAATACGACTTCAGCCTAATCCGGCATTTCTTGTACGACACTGCCCTCGCCATTCGGATCGAATTGCTCGCGAGCAGTTCTTTCCAACCCATTGCAGCACTCTGCAATAAAATTCGCGGGGAGTTGCGATATCACACGATGCACGCCAACACGTGGATACGTCAGTTGGGCACAGCAACGGAAGAAAGCGTTGACAGACTACAGCGGTCACTGGACTACGCGGTGCCCTTTGCCCTGGGCCTTTTTGAGGAATCTCCATTTGAGCAGGACCTGATCGACGACGGGGTGTTTGCAGGCGAAAGGGCCGTGGAGCAGCAATGGAAGGCCACCGTCGCCAGCATTTTGAAAGACACACGGCTCACCCTTCCGGACCTTGATTCGCTCAACGCCGTCAACGGCGGACGCACGGGTAAACACAGCGAATACCTCCAACCCTTGCTCGATGAAATGTCGGAAGTATTCAAGATCGACCCCACCGCTGAGTGGTAATTTATGAAAGCTGCAATCGAAGAACTCACTGCCATCATTGACGCCTTCGGGGAAAAATTCCGAAGCATACCGGAAACTCAATTTTCGGAAAAGCCGTTACCGCATAAATGGAGCAAAAAAGAGGTGCTGGGCCATCTCATAGATTCCGCGCAGAACAACCTGAGGCGATTCATATGCGGCCAATATGAAAGCAGTCCGCCGGTAATTGCGTATAACCAGGACTTCTGGGTGTCTGCAAATGCTTATCAGGACATGAGCAAAGCCGACGTGATCTTGCTTTGGAAGGCGATAAATGAAAGGATCGTCGCGGTGTTGCGAAACATGCCCGAAAAAAACTTCGCCTGTCACTGCGATACAGGGCGAGGCGGAGTTGCCGAACTTCATGATCTGCGATGGCTCGCCGGTGACTACGTAAAGCACATGAAGCACCACCTGAATCAAATTATCCCTGGCTCCTTTGACGTGATCTATGTTTCCACCTGAGTCCGATATTTCACGCGACGCGATATATGCTTGTCTCGCAGAGATCAAGGATCCCGAAATCCCCGTTCTCTCGTTGACTGACCTTGGCGTGATCCGGGACGTCGGCTTTCACGATGACATGGTGAAGATCATTCTTACGCCGACGTTTGTAGGCTGTCCGGCCATTCAGGTCATGAGAGACGAGATTGTATCTGCGCTGCAGAAAAAGGGATTTGACAAGGTCGAGGTAGAGTTATCATTCCGGGAGCCATGGACATCAGACATGATCAGCGAGCAAGGAAGGCAGGCCATCAGGAAGTTTGGATTGGCACCTCCGCCACCAGCGACGTTGATTGGCGACATCAATGTGCTTGAGAACGCGCCCTGTCCCCGTTGCAACGGTACCGATACAGAATTGCGCAATGCTTTCGGAGCAACACTGTGCCGGGCGATACATTATTGCAACCAATGCCAGGAAGCGTTCGAGCAGTTCAAACCAATTTAGAGAAAGACGTGTTCTGATGCTGCTTTGAAGGAAAATCCTGCAAAAGACAACATTTTTTCAATATTCGCGTAAATCAAAGTTTAGGGAGCCCGAAATGCGCATACGTCGACAACTACCCTCTTTCATTCTCTCGCTGAGTGCCATGCTGCTCACCATGTGCGGTGAGAACCAGGAAAGGCAGGCAACTCATTTTACAAGAACAGACTCTTTAACGGAAACCTATCTTGAGCTGAAGGATCGGATGTTCGCGGCATGGAATATGATGATGCGCGATGACAATCAAAAGCTGAAGGCGATGCGTAACCTGGTACACGAATTGGGTGTTTCCAATCCGGCTATGCGGGAGGATCTTAAAGTCTACGAAGAGCGGATTCAGGAACTGGTGCGTTCACGCTATACTCAGGAATCCATGGGGAATCTCAATGCCATCGAAGAGTATGATTTTGCGTCCAATGCGCTCATCAGTGACCTGATCAGTCTGGCGGAATCGCAGCCGGAGTTCGGCTATAACTCTACGCTACAGCGCCTGTCGGAAACAATCCGCACGGCAGACCAGAGGGTGAACAACTACCGGGAGGAGTACGACCGGATTGCCTCCGAATACAACGAGTTTATCGAGAAAAATCTTGCTTCTGTAAAGGAGATCGAAGACGATACCGTGGAGAAGAAGCCGTTGTTTCACATGGCCTCCGAAAACTGACGGCACGCGCCGGCACAGGTTCTCCAGCGACGGGTTCCATCACTTATTCTGAGATGCGATCTTCGCTGAGAAAAATTCGCGATTCATGCGGGCAATATTGCTGACACTGATTCCTTTCGGGCATTCAGCCTCGCATGCCAGCGTATTGGAGCAACCACCGAATCCTTCGGCATCCATTTGAGCAACCATTCTTTCAGCGCGTGTCTTGCGCTCGGGCTGTCCTTGCGGGAGAAGAGCGAGCTGTGAAATTTTAGCACTCACAAAAAGCATCGCCGAAGCGTTTTTGCACGCCGCCACGCAAGCGCCACAACCAATACAGGCTGCGGAATCAAAGGCAGCATCGGCATTCCTCTTGGGAATCGGTATTTCATTGGCATCGGGAACGCCGCCCGTGTTCACTGAAACATATCCACCGGCTTGCTGGATACGGTCAAATGCCGAGCGGTCAACAACGAGGTCTTTCACTACCGGGAATGCACTTGCGCGCCAGGGTTCTACGGTAATCATCGCTCCATCCTTAAACGTGCGCATGTGTAATTGACAAGTCGTAGTCTGAAGGGGTCCATGCGGACGGCCATTGATGTACATACTGCATGCCCCGCAAATTCCTTCGCGACAATCGTGGTCAAAGGCCACGGGCTCCTCCCCCTTCTTAATCAGGTCATGATTAAGCACATCGAACACTTCCAGGAATGACATGTCCTCCGAGATTTGGTCGAGCTGATATGTTCGGAACTCACCTTTGCTATTGCTGTTTTTTTGTCTCCAGACCTTAAGTGTAATTCTCATAGCAATGTTTCTTATACTGACACGTACATGTTATCTACTTGTAGCTCCGCTGCGTTAGCTTGACATTTTGGAATACGAGTTCCTCCTTGTGCATCACTTCCTGACGGTTTTCGCCCGTATACTCCCAGGCGGCCACATATCCGAACTCATCGTCATTCCGAAGCGCCTCGCCGTCGGGTGTTTGCGACTCCTCGCGAAAATGTCCTCCGCAGCTTTCCGTGCGATGAAGGGCATCGTCGACCATCAGCTCGCCCATTTCCATAAAGTCGGCGACGCGACCGGCTTTCTCAAGTTCCTGATTGAGTTCGGTATGGCTGCCCAGCACATTAACGTTTTGCCAAAATTCCTCTCGCAGCTCCTGGATGCGTGTCTTGGCCTTGCGAAGGCCCGCATCGTTGCGCGACATGCCGCAGTATTCCCACATGGTAAGCCCCAACTCCCGGTGCAACTCATCAACCGTCTTTTTTCCTTTCACGCTCAGCAACTTGCTTACTCTCGTATTGATATTTTCAATCGCTTCACGGAACGCCGGGTGGTCGGTACCGACGCGGTCGCTCCAACCCAGGTTGGCCAGGTAATCGCCAATGGTATACGGTATCACGAAATAGCCGTCGGCAAGCCCCTGCATGAGCGCGCTCGCGCCAAGCCGGTTCGCTCCGTGATCGGAAAAGTTTGCTTCGCCCAGTGCGTAACACCCAGGAATAGAGGTCATGAGGTTGTAATCCACCCACAGGCCGCCCATTGTATAGTGCACTGCCGGATAGATCATCATCGGCACCTGGTACGGGTTATCGCCTGTTATTTGTTGATACATTTCGAAGAGGTTGCCATAACGTGCTTCGATTACTTTGCGGCCCTCGCGCTTTATGGCATCCGCAAAATCCAGGAAGACGGCCAAGCCCGAGCCCACGCCTCTGCCTTCATCGCACGCATACTTGGCGTTGCGCGAGGCAACGTCGCGCGGGACGAGGTTGCCGAAGGACGGGTATTTTCTCTCCAGAAAGTAATCCCGTTCCGACTCCGGAATATTCACGGCATCGCGAGCCTTCAATCCCGGCCGCGCTGTTTTCGGCACCCACACGCGACCGTCGTTGCGCAGCGACTCCGACATCAGCGTAAGCTTAGACTGATGATCGCCCGACACCGGAATACACGTGGGATGGATTTGCGTGAAGCAGGGGTTGCCAAACAGTGCTCCTTTCTTATGCGCCCGCCATGCCGCCGTTACGTTTGAGCCTTTGGCGTTGGTTGACAGGTAGAAAACATTGCCATAACCGCCCGTGCACAGCAACACCGCATGGGCGCTGTGCGCTTCAATTTTTCCGGTGACCAGGTCGCGTGTAATAATGCCACGCGCTTTGCCATCGGCGACGACCAGGTCAAGCATTTCTGTACGGCTATACATCTTAACCTTACCCGCGGCAATTTGACGGTTAAGCGCACTATAAGCGCCGAGCAGCAACTGCTGGCCGGTTTGACCGCGCGCATAAAATGTGCGGGACACCTGCGCACCTCCGAAAGAACGATTGTCGAGCAACCCTCCGTACTCCCGTGCAAACGGGACGCCTTGTGCGACACATTGGTCTATAATATTGACGCTGACCTCGGCAAGCCGGTACACATTTCCTTCCCGTGCGCGGTAATCGCCCCCTTTGATCGTATCGTAAAATAAGCGGTATACGCTGTCGCCATCATTGCGGTAATTCTTGGCTGCATTGATTCCCCCCTGGGCAGCGATACTGTGAGCACGTCGGGGACTATCCTGGAAGCAGAACGACTTCACATTATACCCAAGCTCGGCGAGGGATGCGGCTGCTGATGCGCCCGCAAGGCCCGTGCCGACCACAATGATCTCATATTTCCGCTTGTTTGCCGGGTTGACAAGCTTCAGATTGAATTTATGCTTCGACCACTTTTCGGCCAGTGGTCCTTCAGGAATTTTCGAATCTAATTTCATATTCTGAAAACTTGGTCAATGAAAATACATGTACACCGGAATCAGCGCAAATAATGTAGGTACGATCAACGCGAACGCAACGCCGACGAACCGGATCACCGCGTTGTACTTCACATGGTTCAGACCCAGCGTCTGAAACGCGCTTCCGAATCCGTGCAGCAGGTGAAAGGAAAGCATCAGCATACTGAAAACGTAGATCGCGACATACCACCACTGCGAATAAGCGGCGTCCACCACAGCGTAAAGGTTTTTGTATTCAACACCATCGTAGTTGGCGGTCGGAATTCCGCCCCAATGCATTTCATACCAGAATCCACGCAAGTGAATGACAAGAAAAATGAAGATGAATGTTCCGAGAATTCCCATATTCCGGGAAGTCCAGTGCGACGAGTTGACGGTCATCTTATATCCCTGCGGTCCGCGGGACGCGCTATTCCTTACGGTCAGCAGGATCGCCCAGAAAATGTGGAACAGTATAAAGGTGTAGTTAACAATGCTGATCGTCTTGATCAACGGATTGGAAGTCATGAACTGCGCATAGATATTAAACGCCTTGCCATCGTCCGAATACATTAACTGGAGATTTCCAGCCAAATGAACGACCAGGAACAAGATCAGGAATAAGCCCGTTAAGGCCATGACTAATTTTCTCCCAAGCGTGCTGGAGAAAAGTTCCGTAAACCAATTCATAGTCTAGATTTAACTGAGGAGTATAGGGTTGCGCCAAAAATACTTCTCACTGCACTAACAA
>CAZLWX010000005.1:0-39197 GCA_964563295.1 uncultured Roseivirgaceae bacterium
GACGGTTGGTGAAAAAATTCGCAGTCTCAGACTAACGCGGAATACTCCGGTCGACAGGCTGACGTTTGACAATTCATAGCGGTCGCTGTTCTGCCAAAATCCATATTTTTGCGCGATGAGATTTCTATTCGCCTTTCTTGCCGTTTGCGTTATACTTTTCGGCTGCGGTGAGGAAGCAGAACAATGCGTCTTTCGGCCAGATGTCGCCGGGATAGACGTCGATGTGGTTTTCGAACAATTCGAAGACTCATTGGTCAACATTCGCTCGAAATCGCAGCTCGTCGATCTCCTTACGCGACAACCCATGCTTCGCGATTACGTGTTCCAAAGGACGTTGTATCCGGACGACTCCGTCTTCATCAACGCTATCTATAACCGTGTTACCAACCCGCATTTCGACACCTTGTATTTCGAAACGAAAAGAGTATTTGGCGATTTGTCGGAACTAAAGGCTTCATTCGAGGAAGCCTTCACCAACATGAAATACTATTACCCCGATTTCAATCCTCCAAAGATTCAGACGTTGATCTCGGGACTTCTTGAAACGGACCTCTTTGTTTCGGATACACTCATCATCGTCAGCCTGGATTTTTATCTCGGCCCGGGCGCGCGGTACAGACCAAATACGTACGAGTACCTCCTTCGACAATACGTCAAGGAGAATATTGTACCGTCATGTATGCTGATTTACGGAATCGATGGTCGCTACAACCAGCTTAACGAGAATGACAATACCATCCTGGCCGACATGATCGCCTATGGTAAATCCTATTATTTTGCCAAGCACATGCTTCCATGTGTGCCAGACAGCGTGTTTACCTGGTACACTGCGGAGGAGACCCGCGGCGCGAGAGCCCACCAGGACCTGATCTGGGCGCGTCTTTTGCAGGATCGCGTGCTGTTCGAAACGAGCCACCTGGTGAAACAGCGATACCTCGGCGAACGACCCAAAACCCTTGAAGTCGGTGAAGAATGTCCAGGCCGCATCGGCCAATGGGTCGGTTGGCAAATCGTGAACTCGTATATGGATTCCCATCCCGATGTTGAATTGCCAGAACTCATGTCAATGCAAGACGCCCAAAGCATTTTCAAACAGTCGGGATATCGACCCCAGCGCAATTGAAAGTCAAAACCTGTTGTTGTATGAGAACGTTGTCGACTGTCATCTTCGTGCTCGCCTTTGTTTTTTCAGCATCCGAAAGTCTTGCGCAGCCGCAAAAGGAAGGCGAGGCAAGGGTAGTGGATGAGGTGAATAGCGCCCTCGACCGGGCCGTTGTCAAGAAGGACTTCTCCGTGCTTGAAAAACATTACGCCGACGATTTTGCTTTTACTCACAGCACGGGACTTGTGGATTCTAAGCAGAGCTGGATCCAGTCGATTCGCAACATGGGCGACGCCAGATTTGTCTCACGCGAGCATGATTCCACCGTTGTGGAACTGCACGGCGACGTCGCCATTCTTTCGGGGAAGCTTTCGGTCGCGCGTGAATCCAACCACCAGGTTAGCCGATATTATTTGTACTACGTCAGAGTATTCAGGCGCAAGGACGACGTATGGCAGATGATCTCACACCGGTCGACAAAAGAGTGGCATTAAGTCTACTCGACATATAACACCAGCCCTTTCAAGTATTCTCCCTCCGGATGAAACATCGAAACGGGGTGATCTGCAGGTTGCGACAACTGATGCAGTACTTTGATATTTCGGCCTGCCTGTATTCCCGCCGAGACAATCGTGTCGTAGAAGAGCTGCCGGTCGACGACCTGTGAACAGGAGAATGTGAAGATGATACCCCCGCTCTTGATGGCCCGAATAGCTTCTGCGTTGAGTCGCTGATAACCTTTCACCGCCTGGTGGCGGGCGTTGCGGTGCTTGGCAAACGCCGGCGGGTCGAGAACGATCACGTCATACTGATCCTGCCGGTCCTTGAGAAAGTCAAAGGTATCAGCGGCATAACAAGGGTGAAGGCCACCACTGAATCCATTTAATTCGATATTTTTTCGCGCGACATCAATGGCCTTTTGCGATGCGTCGACGGAATGAACAAGGGTGGCGCCACCACCCAATGCGTACACGGAGAAGCCACCGGTGTAACAGAATGTGTTCAACACCACTTTATCCGCAGTAAAGCCCGAAAGCAATCTTCGGTTGTCTCGTTGATCGATAAAAAATCCAGTCTTTTGACCTTCTTCCCAGTCGACATAAAACTTATAGCGATTTTCAAGTACGATATGCGGCACTATTCCCATCCCTACCAGGTACTCATCCTGGCCGCCCTCGCGGATTTTTTCCGGAAGAGTGCTCTGACTTTTATAGTAGATGGCCTTTACCCCGGGCACTTCCTCGCTAATAGCAGCCGAGATCCGCGCGCGGTCCAGATGCATGCCGATGGAATGGGCTTGCATCACGGCGACGCCATCATAGTAATCGACTATTAATCCCGACATACCATCGCCCTCGCCATGGACAAGCCTGAAGCAGTTTGTCCCTTCATCCGGAAGGCGGGCGATCCTTCTCGTGCGTAGCGCGGCTCTGATTTTTTGATTCCAAAAATCGGCGGCGGGAGGTTCGCCAAACGACATCATCCGCACGGCAATGCTGCCCTCCTGGTAATGGCCATACCCGAGCGGTGTCGAACGATAATCACGCACCTCAACCCATTGCCCATCGGACACGTTACCTTGAATGCGCTGTATTGCCCCCGAGAAAACCCAGGGGTGGAAGCGCTGCAATGAAAATTCCTTACCTTTCTTTAAGATTATTTCGCCCGAAATCGCCACTGTTTTTGAACTGACTCGCAAAAGTATTCAAAAACCATGACGGACGTCAGAACGCCGGCGAGTTGGTAAACCAGATAATGGTGACGATGAAAGATACCAGCCAGAACAGCAGGACCATTCTCAGACGCTTGAGCAGACGGTTATCACCATTGTCGTCCTCTTCATTCGACTTCCCTGACCATGATGAATAAAGCTGCTCCATTTACCTCCATTTACGGGATAAATGATTCCCGTGTTGTATGGGAGATGCAGTATTTTCCAAAAAAGTTTATCGCGCTGAACAAAATGCCCGAATCCGGTCAGTCATTCGACCCGTTCGTAGTTGTAGAGCACTACTTTCCCGCCTCCCTCGATGCTGGCCTCGATCCGCCGGCCGGAAGTTTCAGCCAGATGCCGGTAGCGTATTAGCGTGGGAAAATCATGATGGGGATTTTCAGCAACAAACCCATCTGCCTCAAGCAGGGTGATGCGAAAATCGATTGGCCCCTGTGGTCCTGCGACGTCGGGAACATAATGATATGTACCACCGTAGTACACCAGCTTGATCTCCTCTGTAAATACCGTATCGCTTCCAGTGACTTTGAAGGAAAGCCCGGCGAGGGAACCATCGTCAGCCCGCGTCCAGGTTTCGTAAACATCCTTTCCTGTTATTTTCCATTTGCCAATCAACCATTCAAATTCCTTTTCCTGACAGAAACCATGGGCGGCAATCAACAGCAGGATGCCGAGTGTCGATGCTATCTTCATATTCTATGACTAAGAAGTCCGCCCCGCAAGGTCTAAGTAAAAACCTGGCAAGCCAACGGCCGCGAAAGAAATTTAGAATTGCGAAGATCCGTATCCTCGCCCGCTTCCACCAGGAGTGTTACGAACGATGGATCTGGAACGAATGTTGAATGAGTAGTCGATGGAAATCCTTAACAATGGACTTCACCTGTATGGCCAGGTTTCGGCGGGACAGGGCAACAAAGTCCGAAATATTTCGTACTTAAGCTACGGAACTACCGTTTAGTCAGGCCGTCACGCCGCAAATGCCTAAAAATCAATGGAAAACTGACAAAATTGCCGTCCGGATCGGATCGCGCAGTTTTTGAGTATAAACATGATGTTCAATGAAAAAAAGCAGTGGTACTATGAGAAAATTTAGTTCACTTTTCCTGGCCGCCGTACTGGGGAGCGTTTGTACGGTTGCCTCTTATGAGTTCCTGGTTAGAGATTCAGAGAGAGTAAAGCTCGAATATGTCGCCAACTTGCCGACTTCAAAGGTTGCGTATTCCGTGGATGATGAAGGCAAGATGGTTCCATTGGATTTCACCGAAGCTGCCGAGAAGGTAATGCCTGCGGTAGTTCACATCCGGTCCACCAGTGAAGGCAATGGTTATCGACAGAGCCAGGAATACAATCCATTCCGCGACTTTTTCGGCCCTCAATTCCCGCAACAGGGTCCGAGCCAAAGTTCAGGGTCTGGAGTAATCATCAATGAGAACGGATATATTGTCACGAACAACCACGTTGTGCAGGGTGCCGATGAGGTAGTGGTTTCGTTGGTGGACAACCGCACCTATAACGCCAGGATTGTCGGTACGGATCCGGATACGGACCTGGCCCTGGTGAAGATCGACGAGAAGGACTTGCCTTATCTTTCTTTCGTGGATTCAGATAAATCGCGCGTGGGGGAATGGGTGCTGGCAGTGGGCAATCCCTTTAATCTGAACTCCACCGTGACGGCGGGAATCATCAGTGCAAAGGGCCGAAGCATCAACATTTTGGGCCGCGCTACGGAGCAAGGCAACACCGGGATCGAATCGTTCATCCAGACCGATGCCGCGATTAATCCAGGCAATAGTGGTGGCGCGCTGGTGGATTTGCAGGGAGGGTTGCTCGGCATCAACACGGCGATTGCCAGTCCTACTGGCTCATATTCCGGTTATGGCTTTGCGATACCTTCTGATATCGTCAGCAAGGTTGTCGAAGACCTGATCCGCTATGGCGCTGTACAGCGCGGCTGGTTAGGTGTGTCGATCACAAGTGTGAACAGCCGCCTTGCCGAGCAATATGACCTTACCGTACGTGAAGGGGCCTATGTCTCGTCATTGACAGAATCAAGCGCGGCAAAAGAGGCTGGTATTCGCGAGGGAGACGTGGTAGTACAGATCGACAATGTTCCGATTCGCTCAAACAACAGCTTAACCGAGTACATTGGACGCCACCGTCCGGGCGACAAGTTGGAGATCACCGTAAACCGCAAGGGCAAGGAATTGACGTTCCCGGTAGTGTTGAAAAATCGCGATGGAAAAACGGGCATTATCAAGCCTGAAGAACGGGGCGTAGCCGCTTTAGGCATGGAATTGGAAGAAGTTGATGAAGATGTGCTGGAAAATCTTGATATTGAAAGCGGAGTGAGGGTAGCCAACCTCGGCGACGGCAAAGTAGCGCACAACACCGATATCCAGGAAGGATTTATCATTACTAAAATCAATGATGTGCCAGTTGCATCCATTAAGGATGTTAACGAAATCCTGAAGAAGAAGAGATCAGGCGAACTGGTTATCTTCACTGGCAAGTATGAGGATTCAGCCAAGGAATATAACTACGCCTTCAGGATGTAAGTGATAGCATGTTTTGAACTAGATTATGAGAAGATTGTTTAGGAAGGGCGAACGTGTTCGCAGTAAAATTGATGGCAAAGTGGTAGAAGTGTTGAAGTACATCAAAAAAAATCTCGTTGAAGTGATGTGGTTTGACCTCGAGAAAAAAGAACCTAGAAAAAATACAATCGAGGAAGACAAACTTTCAAGAGCTGCGTAGTATAATCGATCTGCCGGCATTCACCGGCAGATCTTTTCTTTTTTCCACCCACGTATTGTTACAAGGGGCAATCCTCCCAAGCGGGAATCTTTTTACCTTTACCCCAAAATCCAGTCACCATCAAAAAGTTTGACATCCCGGCATATTACCGGTCGCCCATTACGGGCAAGGTGAAGGAAATGCGCCGTGTCCGGGATGTGCGCAAGCAGGATTTTAGTCCATCGTTGCTCGATTTCGGGCCAGTCAGATTCTACATTGCGCGTCATTTTGGATTTTGTTACGGAGTTGAAAACGCCATAGAAATCAGCTACAGGGCGCTCGAAGAAAATTCCGGCAAGCGCATCTTCCTGCTCAGTCAGATGATTCATAATCAGCAGGTCAACAACGACCTGCAGCAAAGGGGAATCAGCTTCATTATGGATACCGACGGTCGTCAGTTCATTCCCTGGGACGAAGTTCGCTCGGATGACGTTGTTATCATCCCTGCATTCGGCACGACAGTCGAAATAGAAAATTTGCTGCTGGACAAAGGTGTTGAAGTTCATAAATACAACACCACCTGCCCTTTTGTCGAAAAAGTCTGGAACCGGGCGCAGAAACTTGGCACCGGCAACTATACCGTGGTTATCCATGGTAAGCCCGGCCATGAAGAAACCCGCGCCACGTTTTCCCGCTCTTCACAGTCGGCTCCGTCAGTGATTATTCGAGACATGGATGACGCGATCCGGCTCGGCCGCTATGTCCTCGGAGAAAAGGCGCGAGAAGAATTTTTTGAGGAGTTTGCATGGAAATATTCAGAAGGATTCGATCCCGAACGGGATTTAAGGCAAATCGGTGTAGTCAATCAAACCACTATGCTGGCTTCCGAGACACAAGCGATAGCCGACTTCCTCAGGAAGCTAATGATACAACGCTATGGCGAAGGCGACTTGCAAAACCACTTTGCCGACACGCGCGACACGCTATGCTATGCCACCAATGACAACCAGGATGCTACCTACAGGCTACTGGAAACAGATGCAGACATCGCCGTGGTCATCGGCGGATACAACAGTTCCAACACCTCCCATATCGTCGAACTGTGTGAACGCAAATTTCCGACCTATTTTATCAACTCCGAATCCGAAATAAAATCCGCTTCGGAAATCCATCATTATAATTACAAGAAGAAGCAAAAGCTCGTCACTTCGGATTTCATGCCGGCAAAACGCCCTGTCAACATCATTCTCACGAGTGGCGCCTCCTGCCCGGACACGCTGGTTGACCGCGTGATGCTGCGGCTCCTTGAATTTTTTCCCGACGCCAGATCAGTCGATGAAATAATGGCGTCGCTGAACTGACTTCTCATAGATTTCATTATCTTTTACAGTCATGAGATTCGGATATACGTTTCCCCTGCTGTGGTTGGTGGTGAATGCTTATGCGCAGGTCAATCGCGCTGATTCCATTCAAGTACTCGAGCCCGTGCTCATCCAGGCCTACTCGGCGGAAAAACCTATCGAAGATGTAGCCGCCGCAGTTGCCTACCTGTCTGGTGAAAACCTTGATCGGTTCAACAACACCAATCTTCTGCCGGCTGTAAACACGATACCCGGCGTTCGCATGGAAGAACGGTCACCCGGAAGCTACCGCTTTTCGATACGCGGCAGTCTGCTGCGTTCGCCTTTTGGCGTTCGCAACGTGAAGGCATATTGGAATGGACTACCCCTCACCGATGGCGGAGGCAACACATACCTGAATCTGCTCGACTTTAATTCGATCGGAACCCTGGAGATCATCAAAGGGCCGGGAGGAAGCCTGTACGGCGCAGGCACCGGAGGGGTGATCCTTTTGCGCAGCCCGACAGTTCAGCAAAATCAGTCGGAAGTCTCCGCTGTCGCGGGAAGTTTCGGGCTGCACCGCCTTCAACTGTCTCACCAGTTCCAAAACCGCCGCGTTGAAATGCGAATCCATTTTGCCGGTCAATCCTACGGCGGCTACCGCGATCAAACGGAAATGAAACGATACGTCGTCAACGGCGATGTTAAGGTGCCGCTGGAAGACGGATCGATGTCCGCAACGTTCTTTTATTCCAATCTCTTCTACGAAACACCGGGAGCGCTGACGCTGGCGCAGTACAACGACGATCCTCGCCAGGCGCGACCACCAGCCGGGCCGAATCGCGGCGCCGTTGAGCAAAAGGCAGCGGTCTACAATCAAACACCGTACCTTGGGCTAAACTTTGACCACAACTGGAATGACCGTTGGTCAACACGCATAGGGTTCTTCGGTTCGTACTCCGATTTTGAGAACCCGACAATCCGAAATTATGAGGTCAGAAAGGAAACGAATTTCGGCGTGCGTATGCAGACACATTATGCGCTCGACAACAAGGCCAGGAATCAGTTCACCTTTGGCGCCGAAACACAATCATTCACTGGCCCACTTACCGTCTTCGATAACGAACTCGGAACGCGCGGTGCTGTCCAGACAGATGACGACCTGACATCAACTACAGCGCTATTTTTCGCTCAACTGGAACTCCGGTTGCGTCATGGGTTCCTGGTTACCTTGGGAGGAAGCTTAAACACGCTCGAATATACTTTTCTGCGCAAGCTCCCGGCGCCGGAACCCGAGCTTTCCAAATCATTCCGTCCGTTTTTTTCCCCCCGGGTGGCACTGCTGAAGGAGTTAGGCGATGATCTCTCACTGTACGCCAATGTCAGCCGTGGTTTCTCACCACCATCACTGGCCGAAGTCAGGCCATCAACAAATGAGTTCAATGCCGGCCTGCAAGCGGAACGTGGAACAAATTATGAAATCGGCATGCGCGGGGCCCTCGCCGACAAGAAATTGTATGTGGACGTTGCGCTGTACGACTTTAGGTTGCGCGAGACTATCGTTGTCCAGCATCTGCAGGATGGTGCTGACTATTTCATAAACGCCGGGAGCACCTCTCAGCGTGGTATCGAAGCCATGATCACTTATCATCCCATTCAGAGAGACAAAGGCGTGATAACCAATCTGAAAATCTGGGACAGTTATAGCTACAACCACTACCGGTTTGCATCCTATGTCGTCGATGACGTTGATTACTCGGGAAATTACCTCACGGGCGTGCCTCCGACAACCAACAGCTTTGGACTTGACATCGCCTTCAGGCGAAAAGTCTACGCCAACCTGACCGGCAACTACGTCGATCACATACCGCTGAATGATGCCAATGAGGTGTTTGCTAATGAATATTTTCTACTGGGTGCACGCCTCGGCTTCCAAACTACGGTCAAATCGAAACACAAGCTGGACTTGTTCGCTGGCATTGACAACGCCCTGGATCAGGAATACAGTCTTGGTAACGATCTCAACGCCGTGTTGGGTGGGCGTTATTTTAATGCAGCTCCGCCGAGAAACTATTACGCTGGCGTACGGATAACATTGGCCGAATAGCATGATCAGTTCGATACCCAGTGACATCCGGGAGGCGCTCACTCGTGAATTGAAGACTACTCTTCAGCATTTCAGTTTTTCAAGCGGCGGCTGCATCAACAATGGAGGCAAGCTCCTGACTGTCAGCGGCGACTACTTTATAAAGTGGAATGATAATGACCTTTACCCCGGCATGTTCGAAGCAGAAGCGAAAGGGCTTCAGCTTCTCGCAGGATCCTGTCGGCTAAAGATTCCACGTCCAATTATTTTCGGAACCTCGGCCCGCCATCAATTCATCGTATTGGAATTTATCGAGCAGGGTCATCGCGGTCAGTCGTACTGGAGCGACCTGGGAGCGGGACTTGCAGCTATGCACCGCGTCACTGCCAACGATTTTGGTCTGGATCACGACAACTATATTGGTTCTCTTCCACAACGAAACCCTTTTGCTCCAACCTGGGACGAATTTTTCATTGAGCACCGATTGCGACCACAGTTGGACCTTGCTCTTTCAAACGGTGCACTCGATGCGTCGGTCGTGAAGGCTTTCGATCGTCTTTTTGAAAAGTTGAGTTCGCTGTTGCCACCCGGTCAGCCCTCCCTGCTCCACGGCGACCTGTGGAGCGGCAACCTGATCACTACAAAAAATGGTGACCCGTGTTTGATCGACCCTGCAGTTTATTTCGGTCACCGCGAAGCTGAAATTGCATTCACAAGGCTGTTCGGGGGATTTGCCTCAAATTTTTACGAGAGCTACAACGAAATTTATCCTCTTGAGCCGGGATTTCATGAGCGCTCAGATGTCTACAATTTGTACCCCTTGTTGGTACACGTCAATTTATTTGGAGGAGGGTATCCTTCGCAGGTGGTTTCCATTCTTAATCATTTTGTATAAAGACAAAGAACACAGAAATCATTACCTTAGCAATCCCGTTAGTTAATATTCCTTTAATAACCCACAAAAACCTGATTATGAAACATTACGGCATAAAAGCCCTGCTGGGGTCAGTGTTGATCCTTTTCGCTGGTTGCGATCTATTGGAAAAAGTTGACGACATAACCCTCGAGGTCGAGATTCAGCACACTTTTGTGATTGACGAAAAACTTGATTCGGAAGGCAAGTCCGTATCCTACTTCAGCACCGGAACGATCGACGCTACCAAGAACGCCGACTTTGACAAGTACAAGGACAAGATCAAAGAATTTACTGTTCACTCGGTGGAATACACTGTCACCAATTATTCCCCCGAAGGTACCAACGTGATCTTCTCCAACGGAATTGGAACATTCTTCGCCCAGGGATCCACCTCAAACGCTTTAGCGGAGGCAGGAATTGACATTCAAAGTGTGCCTGGAGCTCAAGGGCAGGTGTTTACACTCGACTACACCACACAAGGTCTGGAGGCCATCGCTCAGCAACTGGAGTCTGTCCACAAGGTCGACTTCCAGGTCGCCGGCACGTTTTCAGAAACACCCGTAGCATTTAATGTTCCAGTCACGTTGAAATGCACGATTAAAGCGGAAGCGCTCGACTAAGTCGCAGCTCTGTTTTGATATAGAATGCCTCCCTGACCCCATGGAGGCATTTTTTATTTTCCGAATTTTCGTTTGAGGTCAGCGACAAC
Source organism: uncultured Roseivirgaceae bacterium (assembly GCA_964563295.1). GTDB lineage: Bacteria > Bacteroidota > Bacteroidia > Cytophagales > Cyclobacteriaceae > Chryseosolibacter. The sequence continues at coordinate 10,619 of CAZLWX010000005.1, forward strand.
TATTTCGGCATGAATCCGGGAGTTTTCAATGAACCACTTGTTGGTCTTCAGTCCGCCGCAGACCACGCCGGCCAGGTAAATGTTTCGAACGTTCGTCTCCATAGTCGCGTCATCGTAGACAGGCGTGTGAAATTCATCGTCGTGAAAATAAATTCCCAGCGAGCTCATGAACTCAAACGGTGGCTGATAGCCCGTCATCGCCAGCACGTAGTCGTTTTCGAGCGTCCTCAGTCCCTCTGGCGTTTTGATTTCCACCGAACGTTCCGATATCCTGAGAATCTCGGAATTGAAGAATGCCTTGATGGAGTTCTCTTTGATGCGGTTCTCGATATCCGGTTTTACCCAATATTTTACGCTATCGCGAAGCTCGCTTTCGCGGATTACCATCGTGACATCTGCGCCCTTGCGCCAGGTTTCGAGAGCAACGTCCACCGCCGAGTTCGCCGCTCCGACGACAACGATCTTCTGCGCGAAATACGGGTGAGGCTCATCGTAATAGTGTCTGACTTTGGGCAGATCTTCGCCGGGCACGTTAAGGAGATAGGGCAGGTCGTAAAATCCCAAAGCCAATACAATCGCCTTCGCGCGATAGGTGCCTCGGCTTGTTCTCACCACCTGCAACCCATTCTCCAGTTGAGCGCCCACAACCTTTTCATATAGCCTGATATTCAACTCCCACGTCATGCACACCCGGCGATAATATTCCAGAGCCTCGAATCGGTTTGGCTTTGGTCCATGTGAAATAAAAGGGACTCCCCCGATCTCCAATCGCTCGGAGGTAGAGAAGAACGTCATGTTGAGCGGGTAATTAAATAGCGAGTTGACCAGGCAACCCTTCTCAACGATCAGGTAGTTGAGCCGTGATTTCTTCGCTTCAATACCACAGGCCAAGCCGATAGGTCCACCACCGATGATTAATAGATCATACGTCACTTCATTCGCTTCCATCTCCACGCTATTTTGTTAGTTCTTTCATTAGATTTATATCCAAAGAAAAGAAACATGAATGCAATTAATGGCAAGCCAATTTACGTGCTTTTTGTCGTTGTGCTTAATTTGTCGGGCATTACCAATTCGTTCGGTCAGGAACGGTATCCCACAACAGATATAGAGCCCTATTATGATCTTGTCTTCACTGCGGCAGAGCGCGATTCATTGCTCGGCGGACTCCAGGATCTTCAAAAGTCCATTGTAGCGCTGCATCAGTTTCCCCTGGACAACAGCGTGCCGATGTCGCTGGTGTTCGACCCTCTGCCGGCCGGCATAGTTGTTTCACAACTGCAAAGGCCAATCGACTGGGCTCTTCCTCATGAGGTCAACCTTCCAGCCTCGCGCGATGCGCTGGCATTTTATCCGGTTCACAAGCTTGCAGTCCTCATAAAGTCAAAGAAAATAACCTCTGTCGAGCTGACCGAGCTTTATCTCAATCGCCTGAAGAAATTCGGTGACACGCTTCAATGTGTCATTTCACTGCTTGAAAATACTGCACTCGAACAGGCCCGCGCGGCCGATGCGGAGATTGCCAAAGGAAAGTACCGCGGGCCATTGCATGGCATTCCGTATGGCGTGAAGGATCTCCTCGCAGTGAAGGGCACCCACACCACTTGGGGCGCGGAGCCGTATCGCGACCAGGTCATAGACGAAACTGCCACGGTAGTCAAGAAGCTCGAAGAAGCCGGTGCCGTTCTCGTGGCGAAGTTTTCGATGGGCGCGCTCGCAATGGGAGATATTTGGTACGGGGGCGTGACAAAAAATCCCTGGAATCTCGCGCAAGGGTCGAGTGGCTCGTCGGCCGGATCGGCATCTGCGACAGTGGCAGGCCTGGTCGCCTTCTCCATTGGAACGGAGACTCTTGGATCCATTGTCTCGCCGTCGACACGCTGCGGTGCGACAGGATTGCGTCCAACCTACGGAGCCGTGAGCAGGAATGGCGCCATGGCATTGAGCTGGTCGATGGACAAGATCGGTCCCATCTGCCGATCGGCGCTCGATTGTGCATTGGTGTTCGATGCCATCCGGGGACCCGATGGCATTGACAAACACGTCAGGACCGCTGCATTCAACTACGATGGTCGTGCTGACATCAGGAAACTCCGGGTAGGTTACCTAAAATCGGCATTCGAGGCCGACTACAACACCAAGGCAAACGACGAGAAAGTCCTGGAAACACTAAAAAAGCTCGGCATTGAACTTACTCCTGTGGAGCTGCCCACAGGGATACCCGTATCCGCCGTGCGAATAATGTTGACGGCAGAAGCGGCGGCATCCTTTGACGCCCTGACCCGTTCGAACCGCGACTCCCTTTTATCCAATCAACGCCGGTGGGCATGGCCGAATGTTTTTCGCACGGCGAGATTCATCCCCGCCGTGGAATATATTAATGCGTCGCGCGTCCGGTCTGAACTGATTGAGCAATACCACGAGGCCACCAAAGATTTTGACGTCATTGTCACGCCTACATTCGGAGGATCTCAATTGCTGACAACAAACCTAACGGGGCACCCATGCCTGGTGCTGCCAAACGGGTTCAATGAACGCGGCTCTCCAACATCGATCTGCTTCCTCGGAAAACTCTTCGGAGAAGCGGCTGTCGTCGCTGTCGGCCGTGCGTACCAGGAAGCGACGGAATGGGATGATCAGCATCCTGATCTATTCCAGTAACCAAGCGAACTTCTCAGGAACATTTTTTTGAGGGGATTTCACCGGGAAACAGATTTCGTATGGCAAAGAAGGAAAGCCAGAAGCAGTATTTCATCGCGTTCGTTCCCCCGGAGCCCGTCTTTAGCGACGCACAACGCCTTCGCGAACTGTTCGCGGAGCGGTTCAACAGCAAGGCTGCGCTGAAATCTCCTCCGCATATCACCCTTCACATGCCATTTTGGATGCCGGAAAAGAAAGAGGCGAGGCTGATCGGGAAATTCTGCCAGTTTGCGAGACGATTTCCTCCCATCAAGGTTTGCCTCGACAACTTTTCGTCTTTTCCACCAAGAGTAATCTTCATCAATGTCGCAGAAAGCGAGCAGCTCCAGCACTTTCAAAAATCGCTTGAACGATTTTGCAAGACTGAACTAAACCTTTTCAACGCGAGTTACGGCGACGAACCTTACCGTCCGCATCTCACGCTGGCCTTTCGGGATCTTAAGAAACAGGCTTACCACGAAGCGTGGGACAACTTCAAATCGCGGGAGTATAAAGCAGAATTTATCGCCGACAAGATCTCTATCCTCAAACACGATGGCGCGCGTTGGCAAATACTCTCAGAAATTATCCTGGAAAGTTCATTCGCCGCAGATGTAACCCGCGACCTTGAAGCTACGGAGGGGTAACTTATTTTTTTTCGCAGAAGCTGCCGCGAGCAATATACAGGGGACGAATTTCCGCTGTCATGAGTCCCTCAAGCACGCCCGGGGTTAACTGCAATACTTCCTCCTGGACATCACCTCTCAACACAATGATGCCGCCTTCGCTCACGCCAAAGTTCGCTTCTGTTACCACATTACCTGTTCCACGAAGATCCATCAGGTATGCAGCGTGCCGTTTCATAATATCACCGTACGAGGAAGCCGTGGTCTTCGACATAATCGGGCTGTAACGGGCGAATGTATAAGTCACCATTTCATAAGGTTCAGTCACAGCACATACGCCGCCGTAGACGGGGAAATAAGGCAGTATTTCGACGTTCCATCGCTGCGCCCTTATTCCAGGATCGGTACCGATCCATTCTTCAACCTGCGTTTTGCTTGCGCTGTTCATAATGAAAAGCCCTCCACCACCACCGAACGGGCCCGCTGCAAGCAGTTTGCCCTCGCTAGCGAGTCGTTCAATATTTGCCAGGTGGCCCTCCATGAGTTTCTCTAGCTCCGCATCCAGAAGCGTATCCACATGCTGCTTCTTGTGAAGAAACACAAAGGAGTATTGCTGTTGGGCCGTAACCTGTGTGGTGACCGCAATGGCGAGTATCCAGAAGAACTGTCTCATGGGTGATGATTGATCACGAACTTAATGAAGAAATTCCCGTAAGGCCAACGTGAAAGCTTGAATTTCCGGCTGGCAAATTTGTTGCCCTGAACAAACATACAGTTGAGATGAGCGAAAGTTGCATTGACCACCTGTTACAGTTTCGTCAACGCCTTGACCAGTCTCTTCAGGTCGGAGGCATCGTTGTATACGTTCGGAGAAACGCGGATGGCACTTCCGCGGAACGACACGTGTATCTTGTTCTTCTGAAGCGAGCTCCTGATCCGTTCAACATCGATTGATGATGGAACCCGGAGGCCAAACAGGTGACTAGCGCGATAGGCGGCATCTTCAATCCAAAAACCGCGCGATCGCAACTCCTCGATAGCTGCTCCCGAGATCTGCGCGCAGTACTGTTGAATGTTATCGACACCCCATCGGTCGATCTGCTCAATAGCCTTCAGCAGCATGGGTACCAGGATGAAATTCGCCCGTTCTCCGACGTCGAAGCGCGTTGCTCCGGGCTGATACTGATTGTTGTACTGGACCAGCGCGCTAAAATCCTCGCTGCGGAGTCTTCCAATCCACGTTTCTTCAATGGGACGCCCATCGCTGAAGGTGTCGCTAAAGTAGGCGAGGGCAATCGAATAGGGACCTAAGAGCCACTTGTAGCCCGCGCAGATTAGCGCATCCGGATTGATGTTTGCGCAATCGAACGGCAAGGCTCCAACGGATTGTGTCCCATCAACGATAAGCAAAGCATTACGGTCTTTCGTATGTTTCCTGATCGCAGATAGATCAAACCGGGTTCCATCGGCCCAATGGGTATGCGCGATGGCGACGGCTCGCGTTGATGCATCGATTGCCTCGAGGATGCGTTCATTCCAACGCCGGCCGCGATCTGCAAGTTCGGCGGGCGGTGAAACAACTTTTAAGGTTGCCGACTGTTCATCACACAACCGCTGCCAGACATAATAGTTGCTCGGAAATTGTTCGGCTGCCACAATGATGTTCTGTCCTCGTTCCAGGCGCAGGTTCGCCGCAACCGCAGCCATTCCATAAGAAACAGAAGGAATAATGGCGATCCGGTCCTGCGTGGCGCCGATCAATTTCGCGTAAGCAGCCCGCAATGCGGCACTGTTGGCAAAAAACTCATCCGGAAAAATTTCAGCCGGATTGCGCTTCTGCCTCAGCCCTCGGATACCTGCCTTTTCCACGCTCTTCATCAACGGCGACATGTAGGCACAGTTCAGGTAGGTGATATTCTTCGGCAGTGAGAACTTGGCTCGTTTACTGGTAAGCATCCTACAAGTATACGCACATAAAGGAAGAGAAATAAAGAAAGATTATTTCATGTTCAGTGCTTCCGCCAATCGAAGGTGTTGATCAGGTGCATCACATCCTTCTTCATATATTCAATGGCCGGCGCCAGCGAATCATTCTGGACTTTGGTATTGAAGTACAGTGCACCGCGAAGAAAATTGGTGGTTGAATCGGTGATGGTAAACTGGAATTGACTCGGTACCTCACCTTCGAGTTCAGCAATGACGGCGGTATGGCCGGCCTCATTTCGGGTGATAACCTCATCGATCGCGTAGGCTTTGATTTGATGTTTGGCGGTGAGGGTGTAGGCGTCATTGAGGAATTCTTGCAGAAGCTTTTGGCTGTGATTGACCTTCTTATAGGTGACGTGTATAGTGGAATTCAAGGTTGGATAATACAACTCAATCCAGTATCGTTCGTTCAATCGCGAAGTGTCGTCGAGCAGTCGCGCGTGTATCGAGTATTCGAAGGTGTATGGAAACGTGTCAGGCAACGGTCGGTAGGATGGTTCGGGCAGTTCAAGGCGATTGTATCCCAGCGGCTTTGGCAAGTAGGTGCGATCGCATGCGCCGGCAAAAATAACAACCAGTAAAACTGTAACCCGGAAGACGTAACCGGGGCATTTTCGGGTGCTTATGTTATTGCACTTTCGGTTCATGGACTTCCACTCGAACTTTCTTTATGCGCTTTTGATCAACTGCCTCCACAACCATTGACAGTGGTCCCATCGTGATTTTTTCTCCGACTTCCGGCATCGTCCTGTTATGCTGAAGAATAACGCCGCTGAGCGATTCATTGATCCCCCGTAAGGGATAAAACATTCCGGGATTGACGTTCAACACGCGACAAAATTCGTATACCGAGGTCTTGCCGTCGAATACATACGTGTGCTCGTCCAGGCGCTGATAACGGGACCCGATTTCATCAAATTCATCATTGATGTCTCCAAGGATTTCCTCGATGATGTCTTCCAGCGTTATCAAACCCAGCGTGCGACCCTGCTGGTTGACCACCAATGCTATATGAACGCGTTTTTCCTGGAAATCTTTCAGCAGAAAGTCGATCTTCTTCGATTCCTGCTCGAAATACCCCGACCGAATGAGCTTTCGCCAATCAAAATCCCGGCCTTCTCCAAGGAAAGGCAACAGGTCCTTGATGTAAAGCAACCCGATGATGTTGTCAAGAGAGCCATCGCAGACGGGGATCCTCGAATACCCCGATTTGCGGATGAATTCCATCAGTTCATGAAAGTTGACCGATACGTCGACAAATGAGATTTCCGTACGCGGCCGCATGACTTGTTTCACGCGAAGGGTACCGAAGTTGACAATCCCCTCGAGGATCTCTTTTTCGCCCTCGACGGGCTCGTTATCGATCGTTGCCAGCTGAAGCGCGCTGGTGAATTCCTCAACGGATTTTTGTTCGGACTTCGATAGCAGGATTCGTTCAACACTCAACGACATTCGAAGGATGGGTGCCACAATCGGACGCAGCAATGCCACGAGTCCGGCAACGGCCCGCGCATTTCTACTCACTATCCTGCTCGCGACCGCACTGCCATAAATTTTAGCCAGGATAACTCCGAACAGTCCAAAACCAAGTGCCAGCAGGACCATCCAGATTAGCAACGCCGGGCGTGAGGCGCTAACCTCCGCGTTCCATGCAAAGGAGGCCATAGTTATCACCGCCGCAGCAACCAGGAGTGCATACTTGCACGTTGTCAGCACAGTCAGCAACAACCGCGGATCCTTCAGGAGTTTCGATACAATTTGTTCCCGTTTGCTGCTACTGGTTCTCCAGCGCTCGATCTCTTCCGCTTTCAGCGCAAAGAAGGCTGCTTCAAGACTTGACACCCAGCCGGACAGAATCAGCAGCAGGGCAGTGATCAAAAAATATAACAGACTTTGGTCTGATAAGATATGCAGTAAGCTATAACTGGGAGGCTCGTCCAAGAGGTGTAGTCGTTAGTTCAACATCAGAATGGCAGATCATCGGAACCTGAGTCCGCCGTGGGGGCTACATAGCCACCACCAGATTCACTGGTTGTCCGTTCAGTACTTCGGTTGCCTGCATCACCGGCACTGTTACCGCCTCCGCGGCTTCCCAGCATCGTCATATTGTCGGCAATAATTTCGGTTGTGTACCGGGTAACGCCTTCCTTCTCCCAGGACCGGGTCCTAAGTTTTCCTTCAATGTAAACCAGGTCGCCCTTGTGAAGATACTTCTGAGCAATTTCGGCAAGCCCGCGCCATAGCACGATATTATGCCATTCGGTCGTCTCCCTCCGCTCACCGGTTGTGCGGTCCTTGTAAGACTCTGACGTTGCAAGCGAGAAGTTGGCCACCATTGCGCCGTTATCAAGATTTCTAACTTCCGGTTCTTTGCCAAGACGACCAACCAGGATGACTTTGTTTACTCCAGACATATTGTACTCTTAAGGGTTTGTAAGGGTAACAAAAGTACCACCTTTCAGCTAACTATAAAAGGTATTCATCGGCGAGAAAACGGTTTACCAGGACAGGTTTCGGCAACTGCGCAATTTGACGGAAAGAATAAAAAGCAGCATTTTTTTCCATGACCCTGCCACTTTTGCGAGTCTTTACAACGATAAAGCGGCTGAAGATTGTTTGGTGGCTGAGAATATGTTTATAAAGTCCCGAAACCCGTACATTCCCCGTCTTGCCGATGAGCTTTTTGAGCGGTTCCTCGGTCATGATTTTTTGCACTGACAATGGCCTTGATTTCTCAATGAGATTAAAATCGAATAAGCCAAGCCAGATGTCTTTTTCCTGCCGCTGACGCATGAGCAGTGAGCGACCTTTCTCAACGACCACGTAATAGAAATACCGTTTGCGGTTTTTGAGAGACCGTATCTTCACCGGAAGGTGTTCCTGCAATCCATTTTTCCGCGCAAAGCAATCGGCAGAAAAAACACAGCTGGCACATTTTGGATTTTTTGGCGTACAAACCAGGGCACCGAGCTCCATCACGCCCTGATTGTGCAAGTGTGGGTGGTCATGCGAGATAAGATCATTAGCCAGAGCACTGAATTCACGTTTGCCCTTTGGAGAGTTAATCGGTGTGTCAATCCCGATGACACGTGACAACAGGCGAAAGACGTTACCGTCAACAACGGCGACCGGAATTCCAAATGAGATTGATGCTATTGCGGCCGCCGTGTATTCTCCGATGCCGGGCAACGTCAGCAACTCGTCGTATGATTGCGGAAAGTTGCCGCCGTATTTTTTTGTCACCACTTTGGCACACGCGTGCAGGTTCCTGGCCCGGGTATAGTATCCCAGTCCTTGCCAGAGGCGTAATACCTGACGAGGTGAAGCGGCGGCGAGTTTTGCTATCGTTGGGAATCGCCTGACAAATTGCTGGTAGTACGGCAGTCCTTGATCAACTCTCGTTTGTTGCAGGATTATTTCGGAAAGCCAGATCTTATAGGGGTCTTTGGTGGCGCGCCAGGGAAGCTCTCGCCGGTTGTTTTCGTACCACTTAACGACTTTTTCAGAAAAATAACGTTTGTCCATCCCCCTGATAATCAATTTTTTCAATATTCATTTTTTAATCTGGGAAGGCAAAGTAAATTTGCCCCTCCCGGAAAAAAATTGACTTAAAACTACTACCGTGACCAAAGCAGATATTATTAACGAGATCGCAGAAAAGACAGGCGTAGACAAGGCCGATGTGACGGCGTCTGTTGAGGCTTTCTTTAGTGTGGTGAAGAGCTCCATGTCCAACGGCAACAATATTTACATCCGTGGTTTTGGAAGTTTTATCAACAAGAAGAGGAAGAAGAAAATTGCCAGGAACATCTCGCGAAATACTGCCCTTGTCATCGACGAACATTTTATTCCGAGCTTCAAGCCCGCCAAGATCTTTATCAACAAGATCAAGAATAGCGAAAAGGTAAAGCAGCTGGCGGAAAAATAGCCCCGTGTCTTGTTGTTTTGACCTCGATTATTGCGCTTTATGAATAAGACGCGTTTGATCCTTATTGTCAGCTGCGCGATACTCATCTTCCTGCTGTTTCAACTCCCCAAGAGTGTAGTGGAGAACGAAAATGAAATGGTGACGAGTAACGCCGACACCATCGCATCCCACATTCAGGACTTCGCCCAGACTCCGGTGGAGGTGAGAGAGAAGATCGCACATTACCGGGCCTTGATTCAGGCGGATGCGGAAAATGAAAAAAATGCTATCTTTGCCGACTCTTTGGCAGCCCTGTATAATACTGCAAGTCAGTTTGATAGCGCGGGCTGGTATGCCGAGGTAGCTGCAAGGTCTTTCAATGACGTGGGCAGCTGGCTGAAGGCGGCAGACAGCTACTACCAGGCTTATACGCTGGCGGTAGATCCCGCGAGGCAGGCCACGTTTGCAGGAAAAGCCCAGGAGTATTATCAAAAAGTGTTGACTGCGCAGCCCCGGAACCTGGATGTCAAGACAAAGATGGCGATGACATACCTGACGTCGCCAAATCCGATGCAGGGCATCACGATGCTGCGGGAAGTGTTGCAGGCCGACCCGAAAAATGAAGGAGCGTTGTTCAATATGGGCATGCTCTCCATTCAGTCGGGCCAATACGACCGGGCAATAGAACGGCTGGAAGAACTGCTCGAAGTGAATCCCGATCACATTCAAGGCAACCTGTTGCTTGGGATCGCCTGGATGAACAAAGGTGAAACCGGGAAAGCCAGGCAGCAATTCGAAAAAGTAAAAAGATTGGATAGGGATCCGGCTGTGCAAGCGACCGTGGATTCGTATCTGGAGGAATTAAAATAATCATTCACTAAACCCGCAGGTTGTGCGGGAGAAAAAACACATCAACTATGCCAAGCGGAAAAAAAAGGAAAAAACACAAGATGGCGACGCATAAGCGAAAAAAGCGTCTCAGAAAGAACAGACATAAGAAGAAGTAATTCCGGCATTGCCGTCTATAGACATCATTTTTTTAATTTAACCATTCTACGTTTTGAGTAACGAACTAATAATTAGTGCAACTCAGGACGGATGTCGTATAGCCCTTCTTAAAGACAAGACGCTTGTAGAGTTTCATCAGGAAGCAGAAGGAAGCAAGTTCACCGTGGGTGATATATTCCTGGGAACCGTGAAGAAAGTGGTTCCGGGATTGAATGCAGCCTTCATCGATGTGGGTTACGAAAAAGACGCTTTCCTGCATTACCTTGATCTGGGGCCGCAGTTTAGTTCACTGCAGAAGTTTACCAAACTGGTCCGCGGAAAAAAGATCAACGGAACAAGACTCGACAAGTTCCACCCGGAACCGGACATCGACAAGCACGGGAAGATCACCCAGCAGCTGTCGAAGAACCAAATGTTACCGGTGCAGATTGTAAAGGAGCCGATCTCCACAAAAGGGCCGCGATTATCCTGTGAGTTATCACTGGCGGGACGATACCTGGTACTGGTACCGTTTTCCAACGCCGTAAGCGTATCCAAGAAGATCACCAGCAGCGAGGAAAGAAAACGCCTCCTGCGACTGATCCAGTCCATTAAGCCTGAAAATTTTGGCGTAATTATCCGAACAGTTGCGGAGAACAAGGAAGTAGCCGAACTCGACCGCGACTTGCGCAACCTGGTGAAAACCTGGGAGGAAGGCATGACGCGTTTGCCACATGCCCACCCGCGCGAAAAAGTAATTGGCGAATTGGACAAAACTTCCTCATTGTTGCGAGACCTTCTCAACGAATCGTTCGACAACGTTCACGTCGATGACAAGAAAATGTATGACGAAGTCCGGGCATACATCCGAACGATCGCCCCCGACAAGGAGAAGATCGTCAAATACTACAACGGCAAAGCAAAAATATTTGAGCACTACGGCATCGAACGACAGATCAAATCGGCGTTCGGTCAAACGGTAAGCCTCAGAAACGGCGGCTACCTCATCATCGAGCACACAGAAGCGCTCCACGTGATCGACGTCAACAGCGGGAATAAGTCCACCCGCGAAGAATCCCAGGAAACAACCGCTTTGTCCGTCAATGTTGAAGCGGCAAAAGAAATCGCACGACAGTTGCGCCTGCGCGATATGGGAGGAATCATTGTGATCGATTTCATCGACATGAGGAACCTCGAGCACAAGAAACTCATCTATAAAGTCATGCGCGAAGCCATGATGGACGACAAGGCCAAGTCCACCGTGCTGCCGCTCTCTAAATTCGGACTCATGCAGATCACCCGCGAGCGTGTGCGTCCCCAGATGAACATCGCCACACGGGAAGTTTGCCCGACATGCAATGGCACCGGGAAAATCTCAGCATCCATACTCACATCCGACCTGATCGAAAAGAACCTGGAACATCTCCTGGTAAAGCAAAACGAAAAGGAGCTGATACTGGCGGTACATCCTTACCTTCACGCATACTTCACCAAGGGCTTGATCTCTCAAAGAATGCGGTGGTACTTCAAATACAAGCGCTGGATCTCACTTGTCAAAGACACCTCAATGGCGATTGTTGAATACAAATTCCTCAATCGCGAGGGCGAAGAAATACAACTCACGAACTAACGAGGGAGGGGACTTTTATCCCCTCCTTGTTCTTTCCCGCAATACCCTGACTTCCCTGGCACGCAAGTGATAGAAGTAATAAACAAATACTCCAACCAGGGGAACAAAAATGATCGTCAACGACAGGTACACCTTCGCTTTCTGGCTTATCACATCGTTTCGCTCGATATGCGTTAGGGACACGACATTCATAGCCAGGTAAACCAACAAGAAACATCCGACAATAAGATCGATCCAGGAATCCATCTGCAAATTATTTTCTGAACAACTTTCCGTAATAGGTCTTTTCGCGGGTAACCATCTTGTAGTAGTAGATACCCGTGTTTACTCCCAGTCCCGACCACTCGACGCGATAGGTCGACCCTTTTTGCATCGATCCTGAGAAGACCAGTTCTACCGGATGACCAACTTGATCCAGGATTTGCACGGTGGCAAAGTCGTCGTCTTCGGCAACCCATTCAAATGTGACGTTCTCGCGGAAAGGATTGGGAAAAACTTCGACGGTCATCGTTGATTCCATCGCGGGAGACTGTAAGCTATCATAGCCAACGCATAGCCCAGCCTTGTACGCAGCCACAGGTTCCCACGCGGAAGCATTACACGAGGCGTCATAGCAAACCCGGAATCGAACGGTGAAGGATGCTACGGACTTGCCAAATCCATCAATGTCGTCCACCTTCAGGCCTGATAATCCCGTTGTAGGATCCCGTCCCTCCTCCATCTTCCAGCCCTCGGAGTTCCATAAGGCACTGACGGTGCCGCAGGGAATGGCAATAGTCCAGTGCGACAATTCATGCCTGCACTGCCCATTCGTATTTACGACGGCCTCATACTCGACACATGAATTTGTGCTGGAAACAATGCTAAGCTGCGTCGAAAAGCATTCATCACAAGGCTGGTCTCCGCCCGTTTCAGGATCGCCTTCATCACCCGAATCATCCGGCGGATTACCAGAGCCGTCGCCCGTTGAGGTGCAGGCTTGCAATTCCAACGTGCACGTGCGCTCACAACCATTCCTGGTCACTGTCAGCGTGAATACCGCCGAAGTGCTGTCATTCCCTGCCTGATACATAATCTCGGGAGTAGTAGACCCTGACTCGATCACCCAACTGCCATCATCACTGGCAACGGACCATGAATAGCTATCGGCATCTGTTATGTCGGTCTTCAGCATATTGCCAGGCGAGCCACATGCGGGAGCTTCTCCGGGAGGAAGAATGAGGCACGACACGGACCCCGCATCTTCAACTTCAATCGTCTTTTCCATCGTGCAACCATTGGCATCGGTTATTAAAACGGTATAGGTGCCGGCGCTCAGCCCCTCGCGGTCTTCGCTATTTGATCCGTCGTTCCATCGATAGTCATAAGGCTCGCTTCCGCCAGAACCTGTCAGGTCAATGGCGTACGAACGGGTACAATCGGTATTGGTAACTACGGCTTCAACAGTGAGTGCCGGGGGGTTGCTCACCAGAAATGAGGCCTGGCCCGTGCAACCATTGGCATCCGTGACAACCACGGTGTATATGCCTGAACCGATTCCATGCAGTTCGTTCTCCGTAGACCCATTCGACCACTCGTAGGTGTATGGAGGTTCGCCTCCCGTCGGATCATCAAGAAGAATCGATCCGTCACTCTCGCCAGAACATGATGGCTTGTCCACTGTTCCTGAAACCATGAACGAACGCTCAGAAACCAGGGCGTCCCCGGTTCGGGAACACCCATTCGCATCGGTGACGGTGACGGTGTATTTCCCGGACGGCAAGCCCTCGAGGTCTTCACTGGTCTCTCCGTTGCTCCACGCATACGTGAGGTCCGCCGTGGCGCCCGTGACAGTCAGGTCGATTGCTCCGGTCGGCTCGTCGCAGTCTGTCTTAGCCACCTGGAACGATAAAGAGAGGGGATTCGATGCCGTTAGATTGATGAACTTGCGCGCGCTACAGCCCCAGCTGTCGGTCACCGTAATATCGTACAACCCGGCAACGAGATTATCGATATCCTCTGATTCCGATCCTGTCGACCACATATAAGTGTACGGCTCTTCTCCACCACTCACCGTGATGTCGAGCTTGCCATCGGAAGAGGTGCAGCCGGGCTTCGTTTGCTCGACGCCGATGATGATCTCGGTGTTTCTGCCGACGGAAAATGTTTCTTCCGCCGAACATCCTGCCTTGTCGGTGACAGTCACAGTGTAATTTCCCGGCAGAATGTCGGATATGTCCTTGGTAGTAGCCCCCGTGCTCCATAGAAACGTAAATTCACCCTCGCCACCGGATGGCGCAATTACAATCGACCCATCATTTACTCCCGAACAGCTGGCATTGGTCGTCTCCCCAACAACTGAAATCGCAGGCGGCTGCTGAATGGAGTCTTCCAGCACCAATTCAGCACCCGTGGCATCAATGACTTTCACACTATACGATCCTGCCTCCAGACCTGAAACGGATGCTGTGCCCTGACCATTAGACCATTGAAATGAAAACGGCTCAGTACCTTGTTCGATCAACACACTCAAAACGCCATCATTGGCCCCAAAGCAACTGACATCCTGCTTCTCAAGGTAGGCAGCCAGCGGCTGCGAACAGGGGATGGTCAATGTGTCGTAGTTGACGCAAGTGGCGGCCTTGTAGGCGACCAGGGGTTGCCAACAACTTAACGCCAACGCGCACTCATCTGATGATGAGCACAAAGTGAACTTCACCGTGAACGCCGCAAGACCAGTTTTTCCAAATTCCTGGATGTCATCAATCTTAAATCCGGCCAACCCGGTCGTTGGGTCTGTTCCGAATTTCTGCTTCCAGTTTTCGGAGTTTGACAAATCGCTGATGGTACCACACGGCACAGCCACTGAGAAATGCGACAGCGCATGTGCGCATTCCCCTGACCAGGATATTCTCCACTCGTAGGAGGTGCAGGTCTCCGAAATCTTTTCCGCACGGATAACCTCAGTGGAAAAACAAGTTGACAAGCAATCACGATCCTTGCCGGGCTGAGCCAGCGCCAGGATAGACCAAAAAAATGGCAACAGAATAAACAGAATCCTCAACAAAGCTTTCATGGCAAACACATTTCGGCCATGAATACAAGGTGAGATTCCCGCAAGGTGGGGAATGATGGCAAGTGGAGATGGAGGCCGTCAAAGACCGTATTTTGCCGACAAAATGCCGGTTACGGGCAACCAATCAAGGACGTGCCGTCAATCAAGGGAAATTAAATTAACTCCGGTTAATTGTTCTTCTTTTTCAGCAGATTCTGAATCTTTTTCTTGGCTTCGTCCTCAACCTTTTGCTTCACTTCTTCTTTCTTTTCCTGCACTTCTTCCTTGGTGACTGGTATCGTCGATTTGGCGGTATCTGAACCCGTGGAATCTTTCTTTCCCAAAATTGTCTGCAACGCCTTTTCGGCTTCCGTTCCCTTTACCGCCTTTTCAAGGGCCTTGGTGCCCTCTGCCTTGGCCGCATCGGTCAGCGCCTCTTTCGCCTGTTCCTTTTGGTCGTCCATAACGAGGCGCGGCTTGGGGTCGTCGTATTTCCCTCCCAGGCCAATGGTCAGTGGAATAGTTGAATTCGCTGAGGGTTTGCTCCCGGTATACCGGGATACCAGCGTATTGAATTCGGTGCCGAGTTTACCCGCGGGCACATCCATTTTCAAGGTATAATCGATCGTACCGTCGAGGTTGGTACTGCCTGCAACGGTTGTCTTGTAAGAACCAAACTTCACATCAAACGGCTTCACGCTCAACTTTCCATTTTGAATCGTGGCTGACATGAGGACATCCTTAAGGGTAACCTCATCAGTGTCCTGCAGTTTCGTCACGGATGTCACGCCGGAGATAAGTTTGGAATTCTTCAACGCAGCTTGCGCAATTTTTACGAGCCCTCCGCCACTGACAGTAGCCATGTTGGGCATCATGTCTTGTTGAAGCTCTCCCCCAACCGAAAAATCCGATGAGAATTTACCGTTGACAAGCCCGGCGATAGGAGCATAGGTTCTTACAAGGGAGGAAGCCTGAGCTGCATCCTGCATCGATACGTTTTGGATCTTGAGCGCCATGTCATACTTGGGATGATCAAGGTCGCGTGTGTCGTATGACCCGTTGACGACGAAGGTTCCGCCGAGCATATTGAAGCTCAGATTCTTCAAATCAGCAATTCCATTTCTGACGATAATATCCCCTGCCGCATTCGTGATATTAAGGTCCATCATTTTCACAGACTTAATGCTGGAGGTCAGCACAAAATCGATGTTGTTCGGCACCGGTATCACGCCGAAAGACTCTGTATCTTCCTCAGAATCAGTCGATTCGTCTTCCGTCATAAACTCATTCAGATCGAGGTTGTTCGACGTAAATTTCATCTGGCCTTTGATCACGTCGTTGCCCATCACATAGCCAAAATAGTTGAGGAGTGCACCGCTTACATCGAAGTCACTTCGGCCAATGGTTCCTATTAGTCGCTGCAAATTCACCTTCCGGGGATCAAAGCTCATCGATGCCTGGCTTATCGCAAGAGGAGGCATATCACTGGTGCTATACGTGAAGTTTGCGATTGACGCGGTGCCGCTCGTCGGTAGCCGGTCATATCGCTCGGCTTCGACATCCGAATATTTTCCCTTCGTTTCAATGTTCGCCTTTACCTTTCCGGCTATTGTGGTTCCCTCTACCGGAAATACTTTGGTGATCTTCTCCAGGTCGAGTACGCCATTGACCTTCAGATCCCAGGTATAATCGTCCAGATTCTCAAGATGCAGGTCGGCGGCCATTTTTTCACCATCCATCAACATGCTGAAGTCATTAACATTGATGACCGTCTCAGCCATTCTACCGGATGTGTTTTTGACGTTGGATGTAAAATGTATGTCATCCAATGGCATGGGGAAGTCAGCAGACTTGATAAACCCGTTTGAAAGCGCCATGCTGGCATCCACTGAAGGGAAGAGTTTCTTAAGGCTGTCATATACACCATTAGCTTTCAGGTTCATCGAATAGCTACCTTTCATTTCCAGACCCTCCATCGGGAACATAGACGTGATTTCGCCAAGATTCAACTTGCCAGAAACCTCTGCGTTGAGGCGGGTGGGGTAAAGGCGATCAATCTTTGCGCGCGCCGAAACCGGATTGTTGCCGAAATCGAGGCTGAGCTTCTTGAGGTCCACGACGGTGTTTTCCATAACCCCGTCCTTGTTATCTACCAGAAGATCGACGTTGATATTGCGAATCGCGGTGGGCAGGTCCGGATACTGGAACATGGCATTGTTTACCAAAAGATTTAGGTTAAACGCCGGCATCTGATTGTCGCTGTACGTTCCCTTTACAAAGCCTTTGAATGAAAGTTCTCCTTCAGTCCTGAGTTTATCGAAATCACCTGAATACATTCCTGGCACGAGCGACAAAAGGCTTTTGAAGTCAGTCTCCGGGCTCTCGAAGGTCAGGTCCATGCCGAAATCATTTTCGTTCATCTTGAACCATCCGTCGAAGCTCATCAGAAAATCATTGACCTTCGCCGTATTCTCCTTGAATGTGTATTTCGAAAATTCCTCGCTGATTCCGAGGGTGGCATCAATTTCGACCCGCTTGTTGGTCAGGTATTCCACGCCGTCGAAAGACGTTGACACCGAGTCTGCCACCGTGTGCGTCCGAAGGTCGAACACATCCTGCGTAAAATCTCCGCTACCGGTGTGATTGAGTCCAGCCATTTTCAACGTATAGGGAATGGATTGGTCATCATAGGTCACGTCTGCATTGACCAGTTCCCAGTGGTCGATCCCAAAGGAGAATTCTCCACTTTCCTCGGGCGCGGTCGTTGTATCTGCCGAAGGTATAGCGATGTCGTAATTTGCCCGTCCATCAGGCAGCACCTTGATATTGATGATCGGCTCAATCAGTGTAATTCCCTTAACCCGCAATTCATCACCGAAAAGGATATCCTTCAGGTTTACCTCGACTTCAAATTTCCGGGTCGCAAACAGCACCTCCCCGTCGAATGGCGCGCGGTTCATAACACCGAGAGCCGTCAGCCCGGCAGTCAGGTTGGGGAAATTTGAAAAAAGTGAAACGTTAACTTCGTCAAAAACCACATCGGCGTTTACCGACTTGGCA
Organism: uncultured Roseivirgaceae bacterium; assembly: GCA_964563295.1. Classification (GTDB taxonomy): domain Bacteria; phylum Bacteroidota; class Bacteroidia; order Cytophagales; family Cyclobacteriaceae; genus Chryseosolibacter. Next base: position 28,528 of record CAZLWX010000005.1, read on the forward strand.
ATCTCCCGCTCGATAGCTGCTTTTATGTCATCCTTGAAAACGATGGGAAGAATTATCGCCGCAGCGATGATGACGATGAACAATCCACCCAGAACGATCAACGTCCACTTCAGAGGTTTTTTCATGAAACACCAATTTTAGAGGATCAAATTTACAAAACGAGCGTCGAATCCTACTCTCTGTCCCGCGCGTCAAAACAACTTCAAAAACCAATCCAGTAGTTTTTGAGTTCGGGGGGTATAGGGAGGATAGAAGGGTTGCACGAACGTAAAACCGCGTTTTTGCTGCAAAACAGGCTTTTCATTTGAGAATGCCATAAAGCCGAAGTATCCGTGTGTTTTTCCAATACCGCTGTTGTTAACGCCGCCGAACGGCAGGTTGTTGTTGAGAAAATGCAGCCCGCTGTCATTGACGCAAACGCCTCCCGAACTCGTTTCCGTCAGCAATCTCTTCTTGCTTTGCCGGTCGCTGCTGAAGACGTACAGCGCGAGTGATTTAGGTCTGGCGTTGATAAAATCGATAGCCTCCTGCAGGTCGTTGTAGGCGATGACGGGCAGTACGGGTCCGAATATTTCCTCGTTCATGATTCGCGCCTCCCTTGGAATTTGTGTGAGAATCATCGGATGAATAAAGCGAGTTGTTCGATCCAGTTTTCCCCCCCATTCCACCTGGGCGCCGGCGTTAACCGCGTCTTCGATAAGATCGCGCAGCCTGTCGAAATGTTTTTCATTTACAATCCGGCAATAGTCGGAAGAATGCTCAAAATCACCGTTACCGGAAAACATACGGCGCGTCTGGTCGACGAGTTCGCGAATAAACTGATCGGCGATGCTCGCGTCGGCCAACACATAATCGGGCGCTATGCAGGTTTGGCCATTGTTGACGAACTTCGCCACTGCCGTTCGTTTCGCGGCGTCCCTGATGGTGGCCGACGCTGTAATGATTGATGGGGATTTGCCACCCAGTTCCAACGTCACCGAAGTCAAATTTTCCGCAGCAGCTTTCATTACCAGTTTTCCTATCGCAGGGCTTCCGGTAAAAAAAATGTGGTCAAAGGGAAGGGCGAGCAATTTGGTTGCGATGTCCGGTCCACCTTCAAAAACAGTGACGACGTCTTTTTCGAATACCTCTTTCGCCATCCGCCGTATCAGTGTCGACACGTGGGGTGTCAGCTCCGAAGGTTTGATAATTACAGTATTCCCCGCTGCGAGGGCTGACACCAATGGACCAACGGCAAGGCTGAACGGGTAATTCCAGGGTGCCATCACCAGGCACGCTCCACGCGGTTCGTACTGGATGTACGATCGCGTGCCAGGCATCGTTATCGGCGCATCGATCTTCTTCGGCCTGGCCCATTGGTCGAGGTTGTTGATGGCGAGTCGTAATTCCCCTAAAACATGAAATACTTCGATCAGATCTACCTCGACCGGCGACTTTGAAAAATCCTTGAACATGGCCTCGCGAATAGCCGGCCGGTTAGCATGAATCCAGGATTTCAGTTTCCGCAATCGCTCGATCCGCATGCGGACGGATTCGCTCCTCAACTTGAATGCCCGTCGCCTGATACTATCAAAAGCATCATCGATAACCTGGGTTGTCTCAATGAGCGCGGGCATATCAAAGGTGCGGTTTACGTGTTAAGTTAGCCGAAAATAACCGGACCACGGGAGCTGCGCGGGAGTTCGGATCATCAGTTCGCCAATATTCTAACTTCCACCCGGCGGTTCAATCGGTGGGCCTCGGGAGTATCATCACGTGATAATGGTTGTGAACCTCCGAAAGCTTTTGTCTTCATTCGGCTCCGTGAAATGCCTTTTGAGGCGAGGTAGTCCTTCACGGACTCGACCCTTCGTTGCGACAGTCGGAGGTTAGCCTTCGGATCACCTACATAATCCGTATGTCCTTCCAGCTGAATGACCATCGACGGATTTTCATCCAACATATTTGCCAGCAGGTCGAGTTCGCTGAAAGACTCAGGGTCGATGCGCGCATTACCTACCTCAAAGATCACGTTGTCGAGTCGCATGACGTGACCAGCGACGCGATTGTCTGGTTTGCTGCCGTCGGAGAGCTGGATGTCTTGTATGACTCTTAATTCATCGTTCGCCGTCGCCGGATCAAGCATATATTTGGCTGGCGCGAATCCCGGCGCTTCGACGGTGATCGAATACCGCTCACGGTCAAACAAGGGAAAAGAGTAGCTGCTGTTGTTTATTACGCCGATCCTGCTTCCATACGGCAGGCTTTGATAGGTAATTCGGGCTACGACCGGGTCGCCAGTTGCCGCATTGATAATTTTCCCCTGCGCAACGACCAGGGTATCCGGAAAATCCTGTGCGAAAGTCGCTGAAAGTACGAACGAGAATATGATGACCGAGTAAAAAGTACAGCTCTTCATGCAATAAAGTTACATCTTGACTATCTTGAATTCAACCCTTCGGTTCTTGCGCCTCCCGGCGATGTTGCTGTTGGATTCTAAAGGCTTTGATTCGCCAAAGAATTGGACAATCATTCGTGCTTCGTCAATTCCTTTTTGCCCGAGGTAGCGCACAACCGACCTGGCGCGTCGTTCCGACAATCCAAGGTTATATGATTCGGGACCTGTGGCATCGGTATGACCGGCAATTTCAATTTGCATGCCGGTCTTTTCGCTCATCAGTTGAACGATTCGATCGAGCTCGGGAAATGACTCAGGCTTGAGCTCGGCTTTGTCGAAATCGAAAAACACATTGTTCAGGGTGATCACTGCATTCTCTTCCACTGTCGCCACAGCAATAGGTGCAAGATCAAAATCCGTGTTCTCGATGGTCTGGTCACTGGTGATGTTTCTCAGGTCCAGATTCTGACTTTCTGAGATCTTGTTGTCGGCTTCGGCGCGCACGCCATACAGATGACCTGCAGGCAACCTGATTTCGTACTCGCCTGTGCCGGGATTCGATTGCGCGATGCCGAGGTCACGTCCATCGGGCAATCGTTCATAAATAATTTTCGCCGCCAGCGCTGCCCCAGTGGTCTTATCCACAATCTTGCCGCGAACGACCACCCACGGCTCCGGGCTGTTGACGATGGGAAGCTTCACCCGATAAATGTCCGTGTTGGTGTCAGACACGCCCCGCGAATAATAGGCAAAGTCGCTTGCTGCCGGAATGTTGAAGAAAAGGTCTTCCAGGGGCGAGTTAATTTCGGGACCGAGGTTCTCCGGCTCCGACCAGCTTGTCCACGAATCATCCAGACGTCTCGAGACGTAGATGTCACTGCCTCCGTAGCCACTGAATCCCTTCGACGAGAAGTACAGCGTCACATCATCGGATGCCAGGAACGGCGCTGATTCTTCAGCTGCTGTGTTGACCACCGTTCCCAGGTTGAGCGGTTCAGTCCACGTGCTGTCATCTTTGATGAATGACACATACAAGTCACGATCGCCCTCCGAGTCTTCGCGCTCGACAGACATGATCAGTGTTTGCCGATTGTTCGTCAGGAAGTAGTTGGCCTTCTCATTGAAGTTGTAGTCGTTGTCGATCTGAATGGGAACCGGATCGGACCATGTTCCGCCCACATTAGAACTCAATGACACCCCCGCGACCATTTTCCCCTTAGGACCATATTTGTTGCCGAGGAGCATGACGGCAGATCGTCCATCGGGGGTTACGGATTGAATGGCATTGACAAAATTGGGAGCTTCGTTGTTGAACCGCGGTCCCATGTTCTGCGCAAGGCTCCAATTTCCCATCGAGTCGAGCTGCGAGTACCAAATGTCTTCGTTGTCCTTAACGCCACCGATGTTTCCGGGGTGATTCTTGCGGCTAAAGTAAAGTGTCTGGCCATCGGGTGAGAGGAGAGGATTCAACTCACTATAGTCGCTGTTCACGTTCTTGTCAAGCGATTCAATGATGATCCCCGATCTCAAAAGCTGAAGCTTGGGAATGTCGGCGATTATCGGATAGCCCGAATTGGCAATCGAGATGGCATCGATTCCAAAATAATCAGGCAGCGCTGCGCCGTCGAATTCGACTTTGACGGCAGCCACTTTATACGGTGTCTGTTCAACAAAAAGGTTTAACATTCGTCCCTTGAGTGGAACCGCCATCGGATTAAGAGTATTGATGACGTACTCCCGACCAGCTTCATCATAAGCAAGCACCCGGTAGATTGCGCTCGGGTTATGCGATTCGGCAATAGCGATCTGGCGTATGCTCATCGGATGTTCAAATCCGACTTTGATGAACTCCTTGCGCTTCGGCCTGTCGGGGACCCAGGCGTTTGGGCTCTGCCCACCTGCAGGCATGACATCGGGTTTACCAAGCACCTGCTTTGCCGAGTATTGTACGGGTGTCAATTCAGAGGAAAAATCGAGGACTTTCGATGCCCATTGAACAACCTGGGCGTTGGCACCGGAAATGATGCCAATAAAGAAGACCAAATGAAGTAAATACCGCTTCATGCAACTAGTTAGGGGAACATTTAAGAGATAAACATAGCCAAAAAAATCAAAATTGTCGGGTTGAAAGCGGACGAAAAATCCCCAAACGGGCCAATCAAACGAAGCGGCCGGCGATTGCGCAGTGCCTTACTCGACGGAGTGCTTGTTAAACATCAGGTACCCGACATGAAGCAGAACCCCAAGCTGATTATCCTTGTCATCATAATAATTAACGCTCAGACTGATCGGCCCGAGGGGTGAATGAAGCACAAGGCCGGCGGTCGCGGCAAAATAAACGGCGCGGAGGTCATTGACAGCCTGGGCTTCCTGGTTGATGCCTTGTTGAAGAATTTCGATGGGCTTAAAAGCATAGGCTTCCAGGCGCAGATCCAGCCTGTTCCGGATAGAAAACACATTGCGGAAGCCGCCCGCGATGTAGTTGAACGCCCGAAAGTTCTCAAGGAGGAGGCTCCGGCTGTCCATGAGTGGAGCAAAAGCCGGCGCATTCACCAGTGTTCCATAGTAATTCTGAAAAAAGGGTTGATTCGAAAACACCGCCTCGGCATAGTAGCCTGGCCGATACCATCCTGCGTTAAAATACTGCTCCGCCGACGCCTTCAGTCTAAACCATTGATGCCGTGCGCGCACCTCATCCTGCTGAACGGATGTACTTCCCGGAACGTAAGTCTCCCGAAGATCGAAATATTGCGCAGCGAACGAGTACGCTCTGCCTGCCGAGGCATACTGTTTACGGTTCAAGGTGTTGGAAGTGAAAGACCACTCGGAACGAAAGCCTGACAGTCTCAATTCATCGAGGGTATCAGAACTGACGTATACCGTGCCGTTGGCGTAACGGTCGATATTGTTGATTCCACCGATCGTCAGGATGCTGCGGAATTCATTCCCTACCGGTATCCCAATCTTCGCCTGATACTTGCGATTGATGCGTCGAAGCACAGTGTGCGTGGAGATCTCGCGCAGCAAGTCGTCGCTCTCGAGGAAATCCCAGTTATCATATCCTATTTCGGGTTCAAGATAGAACTGCTTCGGAAAGTCGATGCGCGTTCGGATGGTTGCCGACTTGTAAAAGTTTCCAGCCTGGAATCCACCGTAGAGATGGAAAAGATTGCTTTTGAAATGGTACAGGTTAAGACCCATGTAAATGTAGCTCACATCGCGTGTGGCAATGACACCGCCAAAGTCCACCTGGAAATTTTTCTGCGGTCTCCGCGTCAGCATCAGGTGAAAATTCTGCTGCGCGCTGTCATACACAATATTGGGATAAACGTTGCTGAAATAGTCTTCCGAAACAAGCTTGAAATAACCACTCTTGGCGTCATTGAGGTAGAATGGCCGGGGACGGTTGCTCCTGAATTTGAAGATCCTCCGGATGTATCGTTGCTGGTTCGCGCTGAAGCCGTTAAATGCAATATTCGAAAATCGGAATGCCGGGTTCCTGTTGTTGAAGGCGTTTCGTCGCGCTGTCAGTTCATCGCAAGTGGTACGACGCCCGATTTTGGACCGGATTTCTTCCATCTGGCGAATCGTTTGATTGTAGCCGCTGTCGATAAGGCTTTTCACTTTGCCAAAGTCGAACGACGTATAGCCATCGAGATCGGGTTGTATGTAAATGCCATTCGGAGGGATGCTCGCGGGATCGGACTTGTCCAGGAGCATCAATAGCAATGACTTCGTGATGAGTTTTTCATCTTCACCGTAGGGGTATTCATTATACACTTTCGTGGAAACGTTTGTCCCGATAATGACGTCTGGCTGAAACGTGTCTTGCATCACATCGACAGGAAAATTGTTATACACTCCGCCATCGAAGAGATATTTACCATCCACGCGGATAGGGTTGTAAAAGAAGGGTACCGTCTGGGTTGCACGCAGCGCGTCACTCAGGCGTCCGTCAGACAAGACCACCTGATTCTGGGTGAAAATGTCAGCAGCCACCACCCGCAAAGGCACGAACAGACTGTCGAAGTTGTTTTTCGAAATCGCCGAGGCCATCGCCATTTTTTCGGCAAGCACAAAGTTGAGCGACACATCGCTCGCCAGGCTGGTATTCAGTTGGAAGTTAAAGATCGAATCGAGTGAGAGGTTTACTTTGAGGAAACCGGGATCGTCTTCAGCCTTATGAAAGAAATAGTTAAATCCTGTCTCGGGGAGTCCGTTAACCCAACGCTGAAATTGATCGGAGAGAACGAGATTCTCAATTTGCTCAGGACTCATTCCCGCCGCATAGCAGCCGGCAATAATCCCGCCCATGGAGGTACCAACGACATAATCGATGGGAATGTCATTTTCCTCTAACGCTTTAAGCACGCCCACGTGGGCCAGACCTTTCGCCGCGCCTCCACTCAACACCAATCCGACTTTCTGCGACCATGCGGAGGAAAAGACACTTAGGGCAAGGATAACGTAGATGGAAGTCTTCATAACCTTCAGGAAACGCCCTTCCTTTCAACAGAAAAAAGCAGGGAATAGTATCAGACCCTGCGTGATGAGTACAAAAATATTACCAGTTTTTACGGTAGCGAAGCAAGCGATTCCACCGTTTCCGCAGGAAAAGGAATGGCCTTCAGCTTCTGCGTTATCTGTTCTACGACAGCTTCGAACGCTGCCATACGATCTGCCGCCACGGGCTGCGACGGTGGAAGTTCAACGCGAAGCGCATCGACCTGCCTTCCATCCTTCCAGAATCGATAGCACAGGTGAGGCCCGGTAGCGAGGCCTGTGCTGCCGACGTAGCCGATGGTCTGACCTTGTCTGACACGGGTTCCTGGCTTGATACCTGACGCAATTTTTGACATGTGCAGATACTGCGTCGTATAGGTGCCGTTGTGCTTTATCTTGACGTAATTGCCATTGTTGGATTTATAACGCGCCTCCAGCACAATTCCGTCACCGACCGATCGGATCGGCGTTCCGGTCGGTGCAGCGAAGTCAGTGCCCAGGTGGGCCTTGTACCGTTTTTGTACAGGGTGGAACCGCCTCAGGTTGTAGCGCGAGCTAATGCGCGTGAATTCAATCGGATATTTCAGCAAGGCTTTGCGAAGGCTCTTTCCATCCTCGTCAAAGTAATCGGTTCCATCACCCTGATCGAATGGAAAGGCGTAGTATTCGTTGCCATAGTGTTCGAAGAATATCCCAAGGATTTGACCGATGCCAATGGGCTGGCCTTCGACCATGTTCTCTTCGTAGATCAACTTGAACTTGTCGCCTTTTTGAAGCCGCTGGAAATCCACTTGCCAGCCGAAGATATCGACAAAGCGGTTCGTCAATTCGTTGGAGATACCAAGGTCGACGATTGCCTCTGAAAGACTGGACTGAATGACGCCGGAAATCGCGCGCTCGACCGTGGTAACCTCGCGTTTGAAGAGGTCAACAGAAAGCGAATCGCCAAACTTGAAGACAATGTATTCGATCGGGTTAGGTTCATATACAAGTGCTTTGGCTTGCACCACCGAATCACGACTGACGATGACGGTGTACTTTTCATTTGCCGCGATCTTGCGTGGGTCAAATATCTTCCTTGATATATTGGATAATTGATGGATAAGCGTAGCAGGTACATTGTATTCCATGAGAATATCACCGAGGCGCTCGTTGCGTTTGATCTTGTTCTCGATCACCTCGTGATCGTCCCGAACAATCATTCCGTACACAAGCCGGGGTTCAGGAACAGGTTCCAACCCGATGGAATCGGGGATAGCAATCGGATCGACGACGGCGGCGACGGGGTCGTCAACGGCATGATAAAGAGCAAGACCACCCGCCATCAACACGGCGAGAAAAAATCCTAGAAAGCGCCTGAACATTGTTTGAAAAAGGTTAAAAAATGAGTCGTGTTTCAAATATAGTGGGTTTAAAAAATTAGCAAACCGACCTGTTTCAATTGCCTCAACCTTTTCACAAATATAAAATGATCTTTATTCAAATAAAATAAGCGGCTGTATCTTGTCTCGCCAGTTGAACTCACATTTTTGGAGACGTCACTTCAGGTATAATTCCCTGTATGTTTTTTTTCCTGATTCCAGAAAATCGACAAAATTTTTCACACTCTTGTCGTAGGCTTTCGGCCACGCCAGAACGCGCTCATCTTTCCCGACAAGAACATAAAACGGTTGCGCGTTATTATTCAGCCGGGTGATCTGCAAATCCGCGTTCTGCTTGCCGATAGTTTTCTTCACCTTGTTATCATATGTGGAAGTATACCATTCATTTTCCGGAAGTTCAGTTTTTTCATCGACATAGAGCGCAACCACAACAAAGTCATTCTTCAGCCTGCTGAGAACTTCTGGATCAGACCACACGATCGCTTCCATCTCCCTGCAGTTGACGCAGCCATGGCCTGTGAAGTCGATAAACAAGGGTTTGTTCTGTCGACGTGCGCAGGCGAGCGCCTGTTCGTAATCAAAATATCCGGTCAGGCCGTGGGGCAAGTGCAGAAACTCCGCATACTTGGGTTCGTCGCAAATCTTGTTTTGTTCGTCGCTGTCGGGAGAAATGATGTTGAAGTCATGCGTGTACATTGGCGGCAGATAGCCCGCAAGCGCTTTAAGCGGTGCTCCCCACAATCCAGGGATGAGATAAATGACGAAAGAAAACGTCGCGATCGCGAGCACAAGCCGCGACACGGAAACCTTCTCGAGTGGTGAGTCATGTGGCAGCCGGATCTTGCCCAACAAATAAAATCCAAGCATACTGAATATCACTACCCAGATAGCTATGTTAAGATCCCGGTCGAGCAAGCCCCAATGATAGGCCTGGTCAGCGATACTGAAAAACTTGAAAGCCAGCGCGAGCTCCAGAAATCCGAGCGAAACTTTGACCGAGTTGAGCCATCCTCCAGACTTCGGCATGCTCTTCAACATTTCAGGAAAAAAAGCGAAGAAGGCGAATGGCAACGCAAAGGCTATCGAATACGAAAGCATCATCAGGATGGGTTTCAATACCTGCCCGCCTGCTGACAGCGCGAGCACGCTTCCCACAATGGGCACCGTACAGCTGAAGGAAATCAACACCAACGTGAACGCCATAAAAAATACACCGGACAAGCCGCCTCTTTCGGCGCGCTGATCAATCTTGTTCACCAGTTTGTAGGGAGCATTGATATCGAATAGACCAAAAAATGAGAGGGCGAATACGATGAACACCAGGAAAATAAACAAGTTGAGCGCCCAGTTTGTCGCCAGCGCATTAAGCCCTTCCGGACCGAGGATTATGGCAAACAATGTCCCCGCCGAAGAATACAGGACGATGATAGACAGTCCGAACCAGATTGCTTTCTTCACTCCTTCCTTGCGCGTTTGCGTGTCCTTGAGGAAGAAAGTGACGGTCATCGGTATCATCGGAAAAACACAGGGGGTTATCAACGACGCAAGGCCGGCGACAAAGGCCAGAGCCAGCAATGCCCAGAAGGATTCATTCCCATAAGATGGCTCCCCTTCAAGGATCGACCGATCAAGGACTGGTCCTTTTGCGCTCAAATCCGCGACTATTGGCGGCTGCGCGGATACGCTCGTGTCTGATCCAACATCCGCAGCGCTTGACTCGGCTTTAGCCTGTTCTTTAGATTCTCCAGGTGAGTTGGCTTCAGGTTTTGGAGTGGTTTTCTTCGGAGCCAGGGTCGAGCCGGGCACTTTTATGTTCTCGAACACGAAGTCTTCCTCAAACGGAATGCAGCTACCATCAATTTCGGTACACACCTGCCCCTGAATCGAGCCCTCAATCTTTAGCGGTGAGCCGGTGACTTTAATCCGTTGTCGAAACTCCGCTTTCTTCTTGAATATTTTGACATCGCAGTCGAAGATCTCATCATGTTTGTCCTCGGGATTGACAGCCACTGTATTGCCGACGAGCTCGAAATTGGTTTTTCCCGTGAACTGAATTTCGGTCAACAACGGGCCGCAATCCGGATCGAAATCATTGGCGTACATGTACCACTTCTCATCAATGGAGGCCCTGAAGACGAGTTCGAGCTCATCGCCGACTTTAACATTTGTTTTTGATGTTTCCGTTGTCCAGCTAGCCGGCTTTAGAATCTGGCCATATCCCAGCACCGAAGTGAACAAAAAAATCAGCAGAAGCTTTGCCGTGTTCAAATACATAGTCTCAAATAAGGTGCTAAAATAACGAACTTGCCTCCAAAATAGTTGATCTGGCCGGGAAAGGAGGAATCGTTTGCCTCTACAGGTCGATCTCGCGTTGATTTCGAAAGAGGTCCTCAAGCTTTTCGCGTTCG
>CAZLWX010000005.1:39297-69143 GCA_964563295.1 uncultured Roseivirgaceae bacterium
CTACAGGTCGATCTCGCGTTGATTTCGAAAGAGGTCCTCAAGCTTTTCGCGTTCGCGGATCAGGTTCGGCTCCCCATTCAGGATCAACACCTCGGCCGGCCGGAGTCGCGAGTTGTAATTTGACGACATAGAGAACCCGTAAGCGCCAGCGTTCCTTATCGCGAGGATGTCGCCTTCACGCACCTCGCTAAGCTTGCGATCAGCACCCAGCGTATCAGTCTCACAGATGTAACCAACAACCGTGTAGAGCTTTTGCGGGCCGGTGGTATTTGAAATGTTCACGATCTCGTGATAAGCATCATACATCATGGGCCTGATGAAATGATTGAGGCCAGAGTCGACACCAACAAAGGTTACCGTAGGTGTCGGTTTGACAACGTTGGCAGTCACCAACAAGTAGCCGGCCTCACTTACGATAAACTTTCCAGGCTCAAAATGCATCTCAAGTTTGCGTCCATACTGTTGACAAAACGCGTTAAAAGCCTTTGTCAGTTTCAATCCCAGGTCGTAGACATTTGTTACGATGTCGTCGTCCTTGTAGGGCACTTTAAACCCGCTTCCAAAATCGATAAATCGCAAGTGTGGAAATTCGCGGGCAACACCGAACAGGATCTCCGCCATTTTGAGAAAGACTTCGCTTTCGGTAATGTCTGACCCGGTATGGATATGCAATCCGTTTATCCTCATGTCATGCGCCTTAACCACTTCCTGGATTTCCTGCAACTGGTAAACCGAAATCCCGAACTTCGAATTGCTGTGGCCTGTAGACATTTTGTAATGTCCCCCCGCGAGTATATGCGGGTTAAGCCGGATGGAGCAAGGGTACGAGTCGCGATACTTTTCACCGAACTTCCTCAACATGGGCAGATTGTCGAGGTTGACGGTCAATTTCATGTCAACAGCCTGCATGATTTCTTCGAAAGCGACTCCGCTGGGGGTGTACATGACTTGTGAAGGCTCGAACCCGGCATGCAGCGCCAGGTGCGCCTCCTGGATCGACACGACGTCAACATCAGAACCGAAGCGTCTGAGAAGTTTCAGGATGGAAATATTGGTCAGCGCTTTCGCGGCATACTTAATCTTTACATCTGAGTCGCCAAACGCATTGCGCAGGGTTTTGAACTGAAAAATGATCTTCTCGGCGTCGTAAACATAGAGCGGCGAGCCAAAGTCCCTGACGAGCTTCATCAAGTCGACGCTTTGGATCGTGTACCTGTCGTTAATCAAATCCATCCTGAACAAAAGTTCAAATATATAAGCCGATTCCCGAGAATAAAGGGAGGAACTGGTTTTAAATGCCGGCGCCGATCCCGGGAACAGGACGACGAGAACACGGCATTCGGTCGGAAACAACCGGTCCGATCCTCAAATGAAGTCAACGTGTTCCCAATTCCGTTAATCCGGCATACTTTTGTCGACATGAAACTCTTCTTTCGCGAACTCGGAAAAGGTCAGCCTATCGTAATCATGCACGGCATCTTTGGGTCGTCTGATAACTGGTTGACACAGGCCCGCATATTATCCGCTCACTACCATGTATTTTCTCTCGATCTGCGGAACCACGGCCAGTCACCGCACGAAGACGCCTTCAACTACCCGGTGATGGTCAGTGACCTCGTGGAATTCATCGACGACCATGGTTTGCGAGACCCCATTGTCATCGGCCATTCGATGGGTGGAAAGGTCGCGATGAACTTTGCCCTTGCGCACCCAACCAAGTTGTCGAAGCTGATCGTTGTCGACATCGCTCCCAAACCATACAATCTTGAACATTACACCATTCTTGAAGGGCTCAAGGCCATACCGATTGACTCGATAACGTCGCGGACAGAGGCCGACGAAAAGCTTTCTGAATTCGTTCCCGAGCCCGAGGTGCGACAATTTCTCTTGAAGAACCTCCAACGTAAACCTGAAGGAGGTTTTGGCTGGAAGTTAAACTTGAAATCGATCGACAAGAATTTACCTAAGATTGGCCTTGACCTCGAGTTCAAGGGGACGTTCACAAAACCGACGCTGTTCATTCGCGGCGCGAAATCTCCTTACATCAAAGACCACGACATCGACAAGATTCAGCCGATTTTTCCGATGGTCGAAATGAAGACGTTGGACACTGGCCATTGGGTCCAGGCTGAGAAACCGAAAGAATTTGTCGAAACGGTCGAAGGTTGGCTGTCGAAAAATTAGGAAATCATTTTTTCACCAGCAGCAGGCACGCCCAGTCGTCTTTGTCATCGCGTCGTGTTTCAGTGAGGCCTTGCGCTTGAGCTTCACGCAAAATCTCCTGGATGTCATGCGCATAAAATCCGCTTATTAAAAGATGACCGCCTTTCTGAAGGTGATCACTATAGTTTCGGATTTCGTCCAGTAACACATTGCGGTTGATGTTGGCGAGAATAATGTCAAACGGTTCTGCGAAATCAAGTTCAGCAATCTTCCCTTTTTGAATACGGATATTCTCGGAATCATTGACCTTGATATTATCCTGAGCATTGTCGACACTCCAGTCGTCTATGTCGAACGCCTCTACTTCTTTCGCGCCCAATTTGGCTGCCATGATTGACAAAATAGCCGTGCCGCAACCGGCATCCATCACCCGCTTATCCGAATGGTCCAACATCAGTTGGTTTCTGATCATCAAATAGGTTGTCTGATGATGGCCCGTTCCAAACGACATTCTCGGTGTAATGATGATTTCGTACTCGTATTTTTTCTTTGGGCGATGGAATTCGGCGCGAATCAGGCAGCGACTATCGACGTCGATTGGCTCATAGTTCTTTTCCCACTCGGCGTTCCAGTTTCTTTTCTGAATCCGGTCAACTGACAATTCGATGGGTGCAAGCGGAGAGTAACGTTCGATAACGGAGTGAAGGGCATCCTTGTCGTAATTCTCCGCCTCAGAATAAGCGTCAAAGCCTCCGTCTGTTTCCAGGAAAGTGTCAAAACCGATTTCGGAAAACTCGGCAATCAGTATTTCCGCGTAAGCTGGATTGCAAGACACGCGCAATTGGGTGTAGAACATGGATCACAGGCTCTTAATGATGTCGGTGAATTCGCGCGACTTCAAGGACGCACCACCGACCAGCCCGCCGTCGACATCCGCGCCGGTAAATAATTCCCGAGCATTGGCCGCATTAACGCTGCCACCGTAAAGAATCGGGATCTCGTTGGCAACATCCGTGCCGTATTTTGCAGCAACGTGCTTTCGGATGACGGCATGCATTTCCTGCGCCTGCGCCGCCGTGGCAGTTTTTCCCGTTCCAATTGCCCAGACGGGTTCATAGGCGATAACGACCTTCTTTAGCGCTTCCTTATCGAGATGAAACAGACTCTCCTCGACCTGGTTGGTGACAAGTTTTTCGTGACCGCTCTTTTCGCGGACCTCCAACGGCTCGCCACAACAGAAAATCGGAGTAAGGTTATGGCGCAATGCCGCGTCAACCTTGCGGGCAAGAACAACTCCTTTCTCGCCGAAGTACTGGCGGCGTTCACTGTGACCGATGATCACATAAGAAATATCGATTGATTTGAGCATCGCCGCAGATACCTCACCGGTGTAGGCGCCGGATTCATGCTCGCTGCAATTTTGAGCCGCCACGGAAATTTTCGAATGGCTTCCGACGAGGGCTCTGACGGGCACGAGGTAAGGAAAAGGCACGCAGAACACAACCCTGACTCCGCCCTTAACTTCATCGTTTACCATGTTCAAGACTTCAGAAGCGAGGGTACGGGCCTCGTCCAGCGTCTTATTCATTTTCCAGTTACCTGCTACAATCTGTTGCCGCATCTTATAAATTATTTGCCGCAAAGATAACAGAATCACCACATGGTCGGATGGTGCAAAACTGTGCGTCAGCCGCTTTAGAACTCCGGAATCAAGGGGATTACTTCATGTACATGTAGTCAAGCGTCAGGTTCAGCAATGCGCGCACGCCTACGATCATCCCGTCTTCATCCATCATGAAATCAGGAGTGTGATGCGAGGGCGCAGTCGCCAAATCAATTTCAGGCGGGCATGCGCCGACGAAGAAAAACAAACCGGGTACTTTCTTTTGGAAGAACGAGAAGTCTTCCGCGCCAGTTTGTGCGTCAATTATGGCGACGTTCTTTGCGCCTGCCGCGCGCTGAAGGCTGGGCAACATCGTTGCGGTTAAGGCAGGGTCGTTGTATGTCACTGCAGTTTTCGAGTCGATCACAACTTCGGCGCGGGCTCCGGCGCTTTCCGCAATCTTCTCGGCCGTCAATTTGATCTTCTCGTGAATTTTCCGCTGCATTTCGGTGTCGAAGGTCCTGATCGTTCCCGACATCTCGAGTGATTCAGGAATAATATTCTCCCGGATACCCGAATTGATCCGACCTACCGAAATAACGGCAGCTTCTTTCGTCAGCTCAGTTTGCCGGCTGATGATCGTCTGAAGGCCATTGATGATCTGCGAGGCAACTACTATGGGATCGACGCCTTTCCAGGGCTGTGAACCATGAGCCTGACGACCATAAACGCGTATAGTAAACCAGTCTGATGCAGCCATGAAACCCATCGGTTTGTACTCAATGTGGCCCAGCGGACTCGTCGCATGAATGTGTAGTCCAAAAATGACGTCAACCTTTGGGTTTTCGAGCACTCCTTCCTTAACCATCAGTTCTGCGCCGCCTTCTTCTCCCGCGGGAGGACCTTCTTCGGCGGGTTGAAAAATGAATTTGACTGAGCCCCTAAGATCTTCCTTATTCTTTGCAAGGATTTCCGCAACGCCCATGAGGATAGCCACATGTGAATCGTGACCGCAGGCGTGCATGACGCCGGTCTCCATTCCGTTGAAGGTGGTTGTTTCTTTCGAAGCAAATGGAAGGCTGTTGCGTTCGGTGACGGGAAGGGCATCCATGTCGGCCCGCAAGGCGATTACAGGACCCGGCTTAGCGCCCTTCAGAAGTCCAACAACACCAGTCTTGGCGACGCCAGTCTTTACTTCTATACCCAACGACCGAAGATGTTCGGCAACTTTTTCTGAAGTTTTGAATTCGCGATTCGATAACTCCGGGTACTGGTGGAAGTGACGGCGCCATTCAATGACTTTTGGTTCAATATCCTTCGTCATTTGGTCAAGCCTGGACTGGAGTTTTGGACTCACCTGACTGAAAACCGGGAGAGAAAGGCTCAGGAAGATTGTGGTGTGCAGAAATTTCCTCATGTTCTAAATGAATTTTGGGTTGCGGGAAGATAGCAAAAAGGCTCTCGCAGTAGAAAAGCATTTCCCATAAGAGGGAATGACAGGAAATGTAGTCGTCTCCCGGGTTCCCTTTCGTTTGCAGAAGCGATAAAGGCTATGAGGGGTGGCCAAATAATATTTGGCAACAGCCGTGGTCCTCGTAATTGAGTAGCCTTTTCTCTAATTTTACCTTCTTACCTAATCGTAACTACCATGCGAAGGATAGCCGCCTTACTGTCAATCGTGGTGTTTGGTACCACCGCGTTTGCACAGCGTGTTGCAGTCAAAAAAGTTGAGTTAGCCGGGGAACAAGTCATCGTTCACTATGATCTTGAAGACAGTAATCCCGCCAATGACTACCAGATTTTTCTCTACTCTTCCCAAAACAATTTTACCACCGCGCTTACCCATGTCACGGGCGATGTCGGCAACGAAGTGAAGCCTGGTGCCAACCGCAAAATCATCTGGGACATCCGGAAAGAGCTCGGCCCCTACAAAGGCAAGCTGTCATTGGAAGTGCGCGGTCAGGTTTATGCTCCTTTTGTAAAGCTCCAGGGCTTTGACGTAAAGAAAAAGTACAAACGTGGAAAGAGCATAACGCTAACATGGAAGGCCAACAGCCCCACACCGGTTCATATTGAATTATTCCGCGGTTCGTTGCGCGTGGGAGGTGAGAACAACCACCCGAATAACGGGCTTTACTCAATCACTATTCCGGCGAAAGCCAAGCCGGGAAAAGATTACCGCATCAAGTTTACCGATTCGCGCAATGGCGACGAGATTATTTACACCGGCTACTTCCAGGTTGTACCGAAGATCCCGTTGCTGCTGAAAATTGCGCCTATCGTTGTTGCCGGCGGTGCCGCGGCGTTGCTCGCGCCGAAGCCGTCTCCAGGTGGTGGCGGAGGCGACGACAATGGCGATGACTTTATTGCGCTGCCGGACCTGCCGGGCGGAAATTGAACCTTGACCATTCTCCTGAACTGACTACAACTGTGCTGATATGAAATTGAGATTACCGATACTCATTCTTCTTCTCGCTATCTCCGGGATCGTCCACGCCCAGAGTTATAATCCTGTCCTCTGGCAACAAAAGGACGGACCGTTAGGTGGAGAGGTTATAGACATTGAATTTGATGCTTCTTCTGGACGCTTGTTCGCGATCGTTGGGGATTCGCGTTTACTTTACTATTCGGACGACGAAGGAGCAACGTGGACAAAGAAAACCACCGGCGCGGGCGATTTCAACTTCTTCAACGATATTGAAATAACCAACAATTCGATCTATCTGACTACTTCGTTCAGTGTCTGGATGTCCGCAGACGGAGGCAACATCTTTTCAGAGATCTCTGATAATTCAAATTTCAACAATGCAAACAGGATCATAAGGTTGTCTAATGGCAGACTGGTGGTGCTTGGCAACAACGCGATCCACTACTCCATCAATAATGGAGGAAATTGGACGCAGGGGTATCAACCCCCGACATCCTTTAACGGAAGATGGCTGGCCAGCAACGATGCCGACCAAATCTTCATGATCGTCGATGAACGCCCATATCGCTCAAACGACTTCGGCGTAAATTTTAGTGAGTTTTCGACTGGCATTCCAGTTGGCGAACGGGTTAACAGCCTGGTTAGGAATAATGCCGGCACTGGTATTTACTGTGTCACAGAAGAGAATATTTATGTTTCCGATGGTAATAGTGATTGGGTTTCAATAGCTGGGGGCAGTATTTCCGACGCGACAATCTCCGATTTCGGCGGACAGCCCAGCTTCATTGAGTTCTCCGCCGATGGCCTGGGGATGTACTTTATCGATAACCTGAACAAGAAGCTTCATGCCAAGGCCACAGGCGATGGTCCTGCCAACTGGGCGCTTCGTCAATCCTCATTCCCGACTACTACCACGGATGTCGTGGCGGCAAGTGCGAAGAACTTCCCTACTGCCAACACGTCAACTGCATTCTTTGGCGCTGAAGACGGCGTTTACAAGACCACCTCGGGTGGTACTACCTTTTCCGCTGCAAATTCCGGCATCGCCGGGATGGATCCCAGTGTATTCTTTGCCACTAGTTTTCAAGGTTTGTTCATGCAGGTTGGCCAGGATATTCTGCGCTCGACCAACGACGGCGACAGCTGGTCTCAGCTCTCAGGCATTCCACCAGATGGCATAAGCTCATTCATAACAAATAGCGTCGGCGATCAGCTCTATCTCGCCACCAGCGACAAAATTTATCAAGCCTTTGATGGTAGTTTTTGGTCGGAGATCACTCCTCCACTTTCATCGCTTTTCTTTCCGGAACTGTTCGCACCGGATGCTGACAACCTTTTCGCTCGGGATTTTGATCGAATATACCATTCGCCTGACAGGGGATCCACCTGGTCGCCCGCGGTTACGATTACTGGACTGCCTATGGGTGGTATAGGACCCAATGATTTCGTTTTTATATCTCCCTTTGCGGCCCTCTGGCACTTACGTGACTTCGCTGCCGGGGTTGATAAACTGTACCTGATCTCACTGACGTATGCGGCTGATGTGCTCGTCTCCGCAACGGCCACCGATATCAGCGCCAACCTTCCTTTGAATGTGGACGATGTCTCCAACCTTTATGCGTCAAACGGAAAAGCGTATGCGGAGACATTCGCGGGCGGTCTCGCAGGTTCAGATGACGGGGGCCAGTCGTGGCAAATGCTTAGTCTAAGCAACCCATTTGGCGTTTTCCTTGCCCGCAACGGATATATGTTCGCCACGTTCTCAGGAAATCAAATTCACATATCGCGTGACGGCGGGGAAACATTTCAGACGACCACCCTTGACCTGAACGCATCGATCCAGGACATACGTGGGATTGACATCGATGCTGACGGAATTGCTTACCTCGCGATCAGGGACAATTTTGTCTACGCCTCAACAAAGTCAATTGTCGTTCCCGAAGCTCCAACGAATGCAATCGAGTTAGGCAATATCGGGAGGACCGTGGCGATTGCTTGGGATGACAACAGCACCAACGAAGAACAGTTTAATGTGAGCATCTCCGTCGACGGAGTCAATTATACAAGTGCGGGTGTCTCATTCGATAACTCCTGTACAACGCCGAATGGGAGGGGCTTTTTCACGCTCGAGAACTTAACACCTGACACGGACTACTCCATTCGGATTGTAGCCCAGAGTGAAGCCGGCACATCGGCGCCGACACAGGTTGACATCCTTACCGATGCTACAGTATGTTCGCCAACCATCCCGGATAACCGAAGCTGGTCAGCGGTGAATTCTCAGGAGAGTGGCTTCCCCGCAGCGGGCCCAAAAACGGTGGGCATTGTTCACCTGGGTAACGGAAAGTACAAGGTCTCAGATGTGGGACTTGGATTGCTTGGCGGATCGCCTTTTTTTCATTCAGGCGACGTTTCAGCGACCTTCTACGAAAACTGCGGCGAAACTCTTCTTGGAGACGACGATAGAGACGTGAGACCAAATGGTGTAGGAACCTGGGATGGAGTGAATACCCTCACGCTGAAATGGAGAACCTGCAGGGCCGACGAATTTGAGACGATCACTTTCACTCTTAATGGTGATGATCCCGCGCCTGCAGCTCCGCAAAACCCGTTAGCTTATTCGCTTACTGCGACATCCATTGAAGTAAACTGGCAGACGTCTTATTTTCAAACATCCTTTGTGGTGGAGCGCTCGTTAAATGGAACTTCCGGTTGGACTGAAGTGGGTACCGTCAACTATCCGACGCAGCGATTAGTCGACAACGGGCCGCTGACCGTCGGAACGACTTACTATTACCGGGTGAAGGCGTTGAATGCCGAGGACGAGGCATCTCCCTATTCCGCGGTAACGTCCGTCGCATTCTCGGTCCCGAAGTTTTTGTTGGGCGACAATGCCATCACCAATACCCAGTCAGCAACGATCGGGTCATACTTTGCGGATTTCAATAACGATGGATTTGATGATTATTTCACCATGTCGTTCGACATCGAAACCGAATCGGGGAGTCCAGTAATATTTCAAAACAATGGTGCCGGGGATTTCACACCAGTTGTCCCGGTATTTGATAGTCAACCCTATTTCTTTGCTACGATTGCCGATTATGACAATGACAGCAAAGTAGACGTGCTGTTTCACGCTCAGGAAGCCGCTATTGCCGATCTGTATAGGGGCAACGGGAATTTTACCTTTACGAAAGTAAACTCAGGCCTGGGCGACCTGGCCAATGTTACTGCCGAGGACATTGAGATACAATCATCATCGTGGGGAGACCTTAACAATGATGGACTACTTGACCTGATTGTAGCAGGTCCGAGGCAAACGAATGGCAGCCAGGGCCGGTTGTTGGTCTATCGTCAGAATGCAAACCACAGCTTCACAAAGATCCCCGCGGGTGATATGTCAACAGACACTGAAAGATCGTTCGGTGCTTTTTGGGCTGACTACAACAACGATGGCTTCCAGGACGTTGCTATCGCCAATTCAGGCGGGCCCTGCAGACTCTATAAGAACAATGGCAACGAGACGTTTACGAAAATGATTGGAGGAGGCTTCGATGCCAACGCCGCCCTGTTGATCGCCTGGGGCGATTACAATAACGACGGGTTCATGGATATGTTTGTTCCGAATTCAGCGCAACACGCCCTGTACAAGAACAATGGTAATGAAACCTTCACGAAGGATGTGAGCACTCAAGTGTCGCAGATTGGCCAGGTGGTGGGTACCGTGTGGGCCGATTACAACAACGACGGCTACCTGGACTTATTTACCAGCGGCTTCATTGGAGTTCCTGCACGTCTCTTCATGCGCGACGCATCGGTGCCCTCAGTTGTGACCTTCACTGAAATAGACAATGAGAAGATCAATGACTTTTCCGTCTTCCACTATGGGGCGTCGACCGCGGATTATGACAGGAACGGTTTTATGGACATCGCCATGTCGGCATTCCAGTTCAGCGAAGACGGCGACGACGTTAGCAACGCCAACGGCAACCTGTTTGACAACAACATCCTCACAGGAAACTGGAGCGAGATAAAACTCAATCCGCTACTGGGCAATAAGGGCGGAGTTGGAGCCCGTGTTACGGTGCAAGCCGGTGGCATCACGCAGACGCGCGAGTTCCCAACCAGCAATTCGTTGGTATCCCGAAGCACATCCATTGCGCATTTCGGCATCGGTTCCGCCAGCACGATTAACAACATACAGGTCAAGTGGGCCAATGGCGATGTTCAAAATTATCCGAACCCGCCGAAAAACCAGTTTCTTGTAATCAACCAGGACAGCCAGGGTCCAACGATTTCCACGCGTGAGCCTGCGCACGAATCGGTTGATATTAATACTACTACCAGTATTGTCTTAACGCTGAATGAAGCAGGCACAGCAGTCGTTGGAAAGAACCTGATGATATCTCCCGCGGCAGGCGGTCCGGCGGTGTTCGCGCTGCCAGTAACTTCAGCGTTGAAGGATGGAAACAAGTTCACGTTTGCGCTGACCGGCAAATTGCAGCCACTTACCGAGTACACTGTAACACTTGACGCTGGCGCATTCCTGGACAAATACACGAACCCTTCTCCGGAAGTCACTTCGCTGTCGTGGACATTCACGACTATCGCGGCGCCAGAGGCAGTCACACTGAGCCCCGCGCACAACGCCACCGGTATCCTCGCCGACACCAAAATCAAGATTACGCTCGACCGGGCTACCACACCGGTAGCGGGAAAATTTCTACTTCTCTACCTCCACAGCAATTTGGCCGCGCCGATCACTGGTGTCGACCTCGGCGAAGCTGATCAAAATGGAAACGAATACACCTTTACACTTCCGTCAAAGCTGGCGTCTAATACCCAGTACAATATTTCTGTCGATGCCGGAGCATTTGTCGACGGGAACGGAAACGAGTCTCTGGAATTCCCAACGGGACTATGGACATTCACGGTGGGCAATGGCCCCATCGTATCCGCGCTGACGCCTGCGCACAACGCGACCGGCATAGACGCGAACACTTCGCTGAAGATCGATTTTAACGCCGACGTAGAAGCCGTGGCGGGAAAGTCGGTCAAGATTTTCAAGGCTTCGGACCTTGTTAACCCGGTGCATACTTTTGATGCCTCCGAGGGGACTATAGACGGCGCATCGGCGGAGTTTGAACTAACGGAACTCCTGGAATCCGGGATTGGATACAAAGTCAGTATCGAACAGGGAGCCTTTGTACTCGCCGTCGGCAAGAACGACTTCACGGGGCTTGCTGCAGCTAATTGGTCGTTCACGACTTCGACAGGTCCTGTAGTGACGGAACTCTTACCTGCGAACGCTGATGTAAATGTCGATGCGAACAGCGCGTTGGTGGTTAAATTCGGCGAAACCGTAGACCCTGTTTCCGGCAAGAACCTCAAGATCTTCGAAGCCTCTGATTTGGTGAATGCTGTTGATGTAATCGATTTGTCGTCGGCCACTAACAACGGTGGTTTGGAATTCACGTTCACGCCAACCATTACACTTGCACCAAATACAACATATAAAGTAAGCATCGACGCCGGCGCCTTTGTATCAATTGCGGGGGGCAACAGTTTTGCCGGGCTGAATACGTCCGCCTGGTCGTTCACCACTTCGATAGGTCCCTCGATTACAGGTCTGTCGCCTGCGAATGGTTCGGGCGACATCGACGCCAACACCACACTAGTCGTTTCGTTTGGCGAAACCGTAGACCCCAATCCTGGCAAGAAACTCAGGATTTTCGAAGCCTCTGACTTGGTGAATGCCGTTGACGTCATCGATTTGTCGTCAGCCGCTAATAACGGTGGTTTGGAATTCACATTCACGCCAACAATAACACTCGCACCAAGCACAACCTACAAAGTAAGCATTGACCTGGGCGCGTTTGTATCAACGGCTGGAAGTAATAGTTTCGTTGGACTCAATCCATCGGCCTGGTCGTTCACCACGTCGGCAGGCCCTGGTATCACAACCCTTAC
This sequence comes from uncultured Roseivirgaceae bacterium, assembly GCA_964563295.1. Taxonomy (GTDB): domain Bacteria; phylum Bacteroidota; class Bacteroidia; order Cytophagales; family Cyclobacteriaceae; genus Chryseosolibacter. Next base: position 51,462 of record CAZLWX010000005.1, read on the forward strand.
CCCCGACGATGGTTCGGTCGATGTCGAGGTCACGACCACACTAGTCGTGACCTTAGACGAAGAAGTTAGTCCAGTGCCCGGCAAAAGCCTCAAACTCTTCAATTCTTCCAACTTGAGCACACCTGTTCAGACGGTCGATCTAGGCACAGCGACAAGTCCGGACGGTATGGAATTCACATTCACACCGTCTGGTCCGCTTGCTGAAGGCACAACCTTCAACGTGAGCATCGACGCAGGTGCTTTTGTTTCAATCGCAGGGCAGAATATCTTCGCCGGACTTGATGCGGCTGATTGGTCCTTTACAACGGCTACAGGTCCTCAGCTGATTGCCTTTAGCCCGACAAACAACGCCACCGGGGTAAACGCAAACGCAGATCTCTCAATCACCTTCGATGAACCCGTCAATGTGATTCCGGGATTCTCCCTCAAGTTGTTCAAGTCGGCAAATCTGGGGTCGCCCGTGGCGTCAATTCCTGTAGAGGACGCCGCACCGGATGGTGAGACCTTTGTCTTTAACCTTACCGGTTTCCTTGATCCGACGACAATGTACACGGTGTCGATCGACGCCGGAGCGTTCAGGAAGATCGCCGGAAATCATCCCTTCGCCGGCCTCGCCACTGGCGTGTGGTCCTTCACCACGGCCGCTGGTCCAGCGACGACTGCTCTATCACCAGCGGATGGCGCCATAGCCAACGCCAACACTAACCTTGTCATCACTTTTGACACAAACGTCAATCCGCAAGCCAGCAAGTCGATCAAAATCTACAAGTCGTCTGATCTTGTAACGCCTGTGCAGACGGTTGCCGCAACCGAAGCCCAGGTTGCTGGTGGCATTGTAACGTTCGATGTTCCCCAAAACCTTGAAAGGGCAACTACTTACAAAATCGCGCTCGAAGAAGGCGCATTCCGCTCCGTCGCCGGTAGCAATGCGTCGCAACCAATCGCGACGGGTGATTGGTCATTCACCACCGATGCCGGACCTACCGCCAGCGTGAGCCCCGCGAATAACGCGACCGGCGTGGGCCTCGACCAACAACTCGTGCTGACATTTAATCGCAACATCAATGGTGTAGCAGGAAAGAAATTGCGCGTCAAGGATGGGACCGAGACTTTCATGGAATTCGATGTGACGACCACGGGAACAATTGGGACTACCACCTATGTCCTCGACGCCCCAGAGCCTGACGGATGGCCCGAAGGATCTATCTTAACGGCGATCGTCGACCCCGGCGCATTTGTCGACAACAACGAAAATCAGTTTGCGGGAATCGCCGAAGGAGCCTGGACATTCACAACGGTGAGGCCGGATAGAGAACCGCCTGTGATTTCTTTTACGCCGCCGTCCAATCCCCAAAAGGGATTTGGTACCTCAGAGGTATCGTTCGGCGTGACCGACGAATCCGTATTGGCTAGCATAGAAGTATGGATCCGACCTATATCGGGCGCTGAGTATGAAAAGCTTGATGCAGCACCGGGCACGACCGCAGGAACCTATAAAGTCACGATTAGCGAGAGCCAGCATTTCGATGCGATTGGCACCGAATTCTATATCGTAGCTACTGACGAAGAGGAAAATTTAGCGCGCAGCCCGGCCGACCCAGGGACCTATAAGGTATACCTTCAATACAACGGCACCCAGGCCGCGGTACCTTCAAACAAGCTCGGACTTGGCGGGCAGAAGTCTAACTGGAAGGTCTTCACGATCCCTTTTGACATTCCCAGTCCCAACAATGCGATCACTTCAATCATGGAAGAGATAACGTCACCTACGCTTGGACTCGAAAACAAGGTTGACTACCGCATCATCAGGATCAATACCGCCGGCACGGAATGGCTCGAGTATCCGAGTGCCTTCACCACCCTTGACAGGGGCAAAGGATATTTCATCAATGTCAAGCAGGACCCGGGAAACATCAATTTGCCCAACTCCATCACCGTGCCTCACAATTCCAGGAAAGAACTCTACCAACTGGTGCTGACTCCGGGATGGAACATGGTTGGCAATCCATACCTGACACCAATCTCCTGGGATAATGTAGCTGAGCTCAACACGGAACTGTCAGGCACGGGCACTCAACTAATCCAGTACACGAGTTCCGGTTATGCGGAAAATCAAAATCTCAACCCGTACGAAGGAGGATTCGTCTTCAATTCGCTCTCGACCAACCTCACACTTAAGATTCCCTTCTTTGGACAAACGTCTACTGACGGGCGGAAGAGTTCTCGCGATCTTTCTCGCGACATCGACAGCAAAGGGTGGATCCTGCCGGTACAACTGAGTCAAGCTGAAACAACCTACACGTTAGGCGCGGTGGGGATGACACCTGAAGCGCGGTTGAGTCTTGATGATTTCGATGGCGTGACACCACCGCGGTTCTTCGACTACCTCGAGATCAATTTTGCTCATCCCGAGCACCCGGCAGGACGACTGACCCGCGATGTGGTACCAACTACCGACGCGTACACCTGGGAATTTTCGGTGGCCTCCAACCTGACGGGGCCGGCTGAACTCCACTGGGATAACACCGTTATCGCCGGGGCGGATCATGACGTATTCCTGCTCGATGTTGCACGTCAACAATTGATCAACATGAAGGAGACGGGCAGCTATTTGTTTGACCCGAAGGAATCAGCTAACTTCAGGCTTTATTTTGGGCAGGAACTCAATGTTAGCCCTGACGGCGTCCACCTGGGCAAGGCCTACCCTAACCCCACCAATGGATTGACAACCATCAGTTTCTCCCTCCCTGAAAAGGGTGGTATGGATCAGTTGGTTTCGCTTGAGTTATTGGATGCCATGGGCCGAACCCAGGGTGTGTTGGTGCATGAAAGAATGGCTCCTGGCTATCACGAAGCGGTTTTTGACGCCGGAACACTGTATAATGGATTCTACACTTACCGTTTGACAGTGCAGGGTATTAACGGCAAAAGTACACACGTGAATAAGCTCATCATCAAATAAAACCTATATGAAAAGCAAGTTTTTCTTGTCTTGCCTGCTCACACTCATGTCGGTTTCAGGGCTGTTGGCGCAGAACGTCAGCACCCGAACCAACGAGTTTGAGGTGGACTTCAGTGATCCAGCCAAGTTGGTTCACACCACGATCCCGGTAATCAGTTGGGTTACTCCAGTGGCGGAAACCAACTACGCCCAGGAGAACAAATACAAGATCAAACTGGAAATCGAGTCGGACAAACCGATCAAGAATATCACCATTTACGTCAGGGAAGATGAAGGCGGTCCGAGCCGTGGTATGACCACCGTGCAGCCCGAAGCTGGCCAGGAACTGCAGATGGTAGTGGAGAAGAGTATCACGCTCCTTGAAGGCGAAAACATTCTCGAAGTCGTTGCCGAGAACGTCGATGGCCAGAAAACATTGAGCTACCGCAAAGTGCACGTGGGAACCGCAGGACTTGCCGATGCCGGCAAACTTGACCGCACTGACTACGCATTGATCTTCGCTACTGACGAATACGACAACTGGACGGACCTCGTCAACCCGATCTTTGACTCAAAGACAATTGCCGAAGAACTGAAGAACACATATGGCTATAAGGTGGAAGTCATAACGAACGCCACACAATCCGAAGTACTGAAGAAGATTCGCGACTACGCGGAAAGGAAGTATAAACCGCTTGACCAGCTCTTCATCTTTTTTGCAGGCCATGGTACCTATGACCAGACCTTTGGCGAAGGATTTGTCGTGACAAAAGAATCGCAGGCAAACGATGAGGCGAAGACAACTTATCTTTCGCACAACCGCCTGCGTTCGATCGTTAACAACATTCCGTGCGACCACATATTCCTGGCCATGGATGTATGCTTTGGCGGTACTTTTGACGCGGCCCTGGCATCATCCCGCGGCGCTGGCGGAGAAGAAGTTTACAAAGAACAAAGTCAAACTGAATTCATTACGCGAAAGCTAACCTACAAGACTCGTAGATACCTGACCTCGGGAGGCAAGACCTATGTATCCGACGGAATCCCAGGCAAACATTCTCCCTTTGCAAAGAATTTCCTGGAAGCCCTTCGTTCGAGAGGTGGCCGCGATGGCATCCTGACACTGCCTGAACTCTACACTTACGTGGAGCGCCTGAAGATTCAACCTCGTTTTGGAGAGTTTGGCGACAATGCCCCCGGCAGCGACTTTATTTTCGTCGTTAAATAGAGAGATCAATATCTGAAGAAACGGGTGAGCGATATTGCTCACCCTTTTTTTTGACATGACCTGGATAAAGATTTTCAACTCCGAAGATGAGGCCAGGAGCTTTTTGCGGGAAGACCAGCCGCAGTTGCTGATACTTTCAGGCATTCGGATCTGCCTCGTGATTCACCACCGTGAGTTCTTCGCCGTGCAAGATAAATGCACTCATAACGGCGAATCCCTCAGCGGGGGAAGGGTAAACTACCTTGGTGAAATCATCTGCCCGTGGCATGGATATCGCTTCGATCTGTTGAGCGGCCGCCCGTGCGACTCCTCCTGCAGCGAGCTCCGCACGTATCCTGTCAAAGCAGATTCAACAGGTTTTTATGTGGGCATCCCTGAGCTATAAAGGTCGTAGGCGTCGGAAAATATTCACGCGATCACTTTTTTATGAAATACAAAGGTGGCTATTTTCGTTTCAAACTAAATCCTTAAATCTACGTCGCCGTGCGTCGAACGCTGATTCTCATTTTCCTTTGTCCCGCCGTCTCTTCTTTGTTCGCGCAGCTGCCTCTGCACGAACAGGAATTGATAGGAAGAATGGTGCCTTCGACCACACTGCCCACCGACCTGCTGATGACGCGGACAGCGGTCTTTCATTCCTTTCGGCTGGCGGAAAAAGAGCTTGTAACAATCCAGCAATATTTCCAGCGTACGGGCATCGACGCCGTGGCCTATTTTGAAATGGACCTGCTGACTGCGGGAAGGGACGTATCACAAGCTATGGCTCATTATCTTCTTGCCAGGGAGATTTCCAATCTCATTCTGATTCAGAAAGACGGCGATCAATATCTCTTCTGGATTACTTCCTTCAATAAGAAAGCCAATTTTATCAACCAGGCGCAAGAAGCCTGGATGGAAAAAAACACGTTGATGTTGGAGATTCTAAAGTCGCTTTACCGAAATGCGGCCAGCACATTGGAGAGAACGAATCACCTGATTAACGACTTTCCTGAAACTGGACTTTCCATCAATCCCATTCAGGGCCGTCGATCGGAGTTCTACGCGGTCGACCTCCGCGTCGATCCCCTCGCCGTGCCCAGGTTTAACGACGAAGCCATGGATCGCGAGCTTGAAGAGATCATGAAATCGTATCCTTTCAAGTACACGTTGACAGATCCTACGTTAACGGAGGCAGAACTGAGAAAGCAGGGCTTGTATTACGTATTGCGATTCGTCAATGCCCGTGCCCAGGTGGCGAAGAGGTTGCTCGGCTACAATGTGAGTCCGTCGTCGAGCGCCATCGTCTCCATTACGTACCCGGGATCGGAACCGCAAGTAAAGAACATCCCACTGAATCGGGAGGTTTACAAGTTCTATTTTAAGCATATTGATTCTGGCAACACATTTCTCGGAACGAAATGGGATGCTGACGAGAGCTGGCAGCAGGCGCTCATCAATCAGCTGAAAGGATATCGCGACGAGTTCAAGATCAACTAGTCTGGATGTAAGAACCCGTTTCAATTTCAACTGAAGTTGAAGAAAAAAATTGCTTCATTCGTGTATTGCCCGACCGATTACACATGAAGCAGTTGTTTGTTTCCCTTTCGTTTTATTTTATCATCACCATTACAAGCGGCCAGACAGCCTCAACTCCCATTGGCTCCTTTTCGGTGGCGTGGCATCCGGGCACGGTCGTGTTCGAAATTGGCGACACGCTCAATTGCGAGGTGCGCTTCAACGCCGCTATCCCGGTAGGTGTTTTGCAGATTCGTTCCGACGGACTTGTCCTGACAATAGCTCCTGAAGATGTGAAGTCATTTACCTGGTTCGACCCCAGAAAACAGCGGATGCGCAAGTATTACTCGGTTACCGTTACGACTGAGGAGTTTTCAACCCACCGCGCATACATGGAATGCCTCTACAACGGGGCGGAATTTTCGATACTGAATCATCGAACCCTTGGGCTGGCGTATGAATACCAGCACTACACTCGCTTTGTGAGTAAGCCCAGCCATGTAAACCGGCAGTATTTACTTGATTTCTCGTCGGGCGAGCTGCTGCCGCTGTCGCGGGAAAATGCCCTCCGGATCGTTGAAAACAAGGCAGAAGTGATGTCTTTCATTGAAGAACAAGGCATCAGATTCCGGTCCGTCCAGGATTATATCCATGTTTTTGAATACTACGCCAGCCTTTAACGGCCGATGAACAATTTTCCACCCTACTGACATACGGCTGTCACTGCGCGGATTTTAATTGTTTCATGATTGGTATGATCAGGGATTTCGCTGACCTTATTGGAGAACTCCATGGCGAAGAGAAGTTGATCACGCAGCGATTGCGGTCGATCATTCTCGAGACCGGGCCACAGCTCCGGGAGAAAATCTCCTTTGGAGTGCCTTATTTCTACCATAACCGGCAGGTCTGCTTTGTGTGGCCGGCATCATGTATACCGTGCGGCATGCAAAAGTCCGACAAGCTGATGGTCACCCTGGGCTTCTGTTATGGCAACCTGCTGTCTAACGAGCAGGGTTTGCTCGTCGCGGACAACCGCAAGCAGGTTTACGTTGTGCCAATCCATTCAATGAACGAGATCGACGAGCGGTCGATAATAGAACTGGTGCAGGAGGCGATCCTTGTCGATGACGAATTTGGTAAGCAAAAAAAGAGAAAGAAAAATGGCTGAATCGCTTGGGTACATGTACCATCCGGGATTCTTTGACAAACTTTGCCCGGTGCTCGATGACTGCATACCAGGATTTGAGACTCGTCAGTTTATTTTCAGTGTCTTCGACAACGAGTGGCCTGATCTCGAGTTGCACGGGAGGATCAGGAAGATCACCAGAGCGTTGCATCGCTTCATGCCCAGCGACTTTGTAAAAGCCGCTCGAGTGCTTACCATCGTTGGCTCAAGACTGATGAAACTGAATGAGGAAAACACGTACCCGTATATTTTTTTGGTGGATTACGTCGAGCTTCACGGACTCGACCATCCGGTTGAATCCCTTAATTGCCTGGAGGAACTGACAAAATTGGTTTCGGCCGAATTTGCCGTTGATCAGTTTGCTCAGCGATACCCGGTTCAGACGTCAACCAAAATGAAGGAATGGTCTCTTCATTCTGACGATCGTGTACGCCGTCTTGCGCGGAGGCCAGCGCGCCCGGGGATCCCTGAGTTGGTCGCGGTGTCGTGAGTCTTGCCTATTCCAGAATTATCGGCTCTCCTTCGCGCGGAACAATGAATTGGGCTTCGTCCAACCCAAATTTTTCAAGAGCTTTTTTGAGGTCGTGGGGTGGATCTTCCAAACCATCGTCGGCCAGCGGGAATGTGCCGAAGTGCATCCCGACGCTCATTTCGGACTTCGCGTCAAGGTGTAGTTTGACCGCTTCTTCCGGTGAAGTGTGTATGGGCTGCATAAACCACTGCGGTTTGTAAGCGCCAATCGGAAGCAATGAGACCCGAATAGGCCCGACCCGCTCGCCAATTTCCTTAAACGTGCGGTCATTATAACCGGTGTCGCCGGCGAAGTAAACGGATCCCTTTGCGGACTTGATAACATAGCCGCACCAAAGCGTCGCATCCCGGTCCAAAATTCCTCTTCCGGAAAAATGCTGTGCTGGAACAGCCTGAATCGATACGCTGTCATTGATTTGCATCTCATCCCACCAGTCCACATCAGAAGCTCCCGCGATCCCTTCGCCATCCAGAAACTGTTTCACTCCAAGGGGAGTGAGGATCGCGGGATGAAAGGCACCTGCGATAACCCTAAGGGTCGGTACATCGAGGTGGTCGTAGTGATTGTGACTAATGACCACCGCATGGATTTTCGGCAGGTCTTCAAAGCGGATCCCTGGCGCCCGCATGCGGCGTGGCCCAACCCATGAAAACGGGCTCGTTCGCTGGCTCCAAATCGGATCGGTCAGAATATTTAAGCCGCCAACCTGGATCAGGAAAGTCGAATGGTTGACGAACGTTATTCGGATGTTGTCCTTTTCAAAGGCTAGCGGTCTCGGTCCGTAGGCACGAGTGGTGTCTTCGCGCCATTTACCCTTTTCCCGGTTGAGCATCCATTGTACAACTTCCTTTGGCCCCTTGGTCTTTATTCCCCCGGGATTGACAAACGTTTTACCATTGAAGTGATCCGAAACGTTGCCTTGATATCGCGGCGCCGAGATATACATCGCTGTTCCAAAAATTATGACAAGTGCAGCGACGATGAGAACGATGATGAACAACATCAGCTTTCGAATCATAAAAAAAGGAGTCACTAAAAAACTCCTTTTGTTTGACGAATATGCAACTTTTTTATTGTACCAACTTAGCGATGTCGCGTACTGGAATCGTGTTGGCCATTTTGAGCACCTCCGCTTCGTTGGAATCAGGTACGCTCAGTGTTAGTAGTGTGGAGTTGAGGGGAACTTGCAAGGTATAATCTGTCTGGTTGGTTTCCGAATTGACATTTTTTTGCAAAACAGCCTTATAACCGTCGACTTTAACAACTTTCTGATCGCCGGAGTTACCCATAAATGGCAGGGCAAGGATGGCGTTGATCGATGCGATCATGGGAGAATTTCCCATGATATCGATGCTGCTGTATTTGTCCTCCGGCCCGTACTCGCGGTGTACCAGCACGCCGGCGAATCCGGTGTTTGCGGTCACATTGTCCGATGCGGTATTTGCAGCGCGCGACTCCAGGCTCGATGGCAGCATGGAGAGTAACTCCTTGCCAATCGCCATATCGACATCATTGATCATTTGTTGCATGGCAAACCGCGCCTCCTCAAGGTTGCCCCCGGCGTATGCGTTTTTTGCGGTGGCGAGATTCCGGTTAAAGTCTTGTGCAAACGCGACCGCGCTGCTCATGACGATTGCTAAAGTAAGTATCGATTTCATTTTCGTTCCTTGTTGATTATTGTTCCCCGAGCATCTCCTTGATACCATCGATGTCGAACACTTCGGCTGCTGCCATCATCTCAGCCTCGCTGCCGTAGTTCACGCCTTCCCAAACGATAAGTGACGATTGGCCTATCGGCACACTGAGTTTATATCCCGAGTACTCATCATATTCGATGATGGCTTTATACCCTTTCACTTTTGTTTGCTTCCAATTCTGCTGCCCGCCTGTAGTCTGGGAATATCCGCTGTTTGCCAAATACATGTTGACAGACGACATCCACGCCGAATTGTTCGCGACCGTTGCCGTCAGCTGCTTCTCGTCTTTCAGATATTCGCGCTTGATCGTGAGTCCAGCCCAACCATATCCGGTGCTGGTCACCTGGTCATTCTCGGCTACTCGGGGCAGGTCATCTACCGATTCGGGCAACGACTCCAGCACTTCTTTGCCAATTTCCATTTCAACACCCAACATCGCCTGCTGAACGGCATAACGTGCTTCGCCATAACTGCCGGAAGCAAATGCTTTTTCCGCATCGGAGAGATTTTGGTTCACATCCGGGGGAGTGGATACCAGGCCGCCACCACCTTTATTGGCAGGGCGACTCCCGTCATTGGATTCATTGTCCGAAGAGTTCTCATTTGTAGATGACGGGTTATCATTATTGACGCCCGCTTTTTCCTTTACCTTTTTTTCAAGGGCTTTCTCAGCTGCCTCATTTGCCTTCTGCTTCAATTTGCCTACCAGACCCTGCCCATTAGAGAATGAGAATGCAAACAAAAGCATGCAACCTGTCAGTAACAGTCTACCTTTCATACGTCTAGTTGTGTTTGGCGCCAAGTTAGGAATTATGGTATCCAAACCCCAGTCAGAGCGGCTAATAAAATGTTGAAAATCTCTTTCCTGAAGAAGCACCATTCACGGCGGTTCTTAAACGAAATCCAGCCGATTTGGCAGGTGGTTTCCATTGAAATTTTGGATTCGAAAATTTGTTACCCGGAAAAGGGTTGAACGTCATTAATTAATTCGGCTCGCTCAGTACGACAAAGATGTGGGTGTAATAGAGCTTGGTTATACCCTCGTATCCTGAGTCAGTGCCCACAATCAGCCAAAGTTCACCCTGGCTATTTGTCCTTCCGATCAAGGGAGTACTGGTGGCTGGAGGTGAGTTCTTGCGGTTAATCAGCGAATAAACTGCTGTTGGAGCGTCAGTGGCGATGTCCCCAATCACAACCATATCTTCACCGCCCTCTGCCTGATTCCCCTTGTCGATGTTCATCACGAACTTTCCATTCTCAACAACACTTCTTGGCTCAATGGCCGTGGCTCCCACCTTGACGAAAACGCTTTCGCCGGGGGACCCGCCGGTGCCGACCGATCCATGCGGCGCATTCGACGCCATCTCGAGTTCAAAAGTCAGCGTATAATCCGCGTCGGGCCGCAAACCGGTGATGTTTCTCTTAATGTACATGAACAAGTCATCGCTGTGGTTATTGCCCGACAGCATGATCGCCTTACCTCCGCCCGCCGGACACGTGGCGTGCTCATACTGTAATTCATAGAAGGTCGAGTCATCCGGGCCAGCCGGATAATCGGCGAAGCCATGCGTCCACCCCTGAGTTGAATCCTCGAAGTCGTACTCAAACGAGAAGATGTGTATCCCCTGCCCGCCATCGCCAAGATCGCACGCTGCCAACACTACGATTAAGATACCCGAGATAAGGCTCGTCGCAAGTTTCATAGTCCTTTGTTCATCGCCATAGACACACCAGCAACCCGAAAAGTTGGATTCTATACTGATCTTAGACGTCAGGCGCTCAGTGCAAATCTCCGTATTAGTAATTCCTTTTGCAAAGCTAACGAATGAGCACCCACGCAAGTTTCCTCAGAAAAGATTACATTTAGAGTATCCAACGCAATGAAAGGCGGGAGCATCATTCTTATTCTACTCTTGTTCGCGGGTTGCAAGGAGATTAGTTTTGAGAATCCGCAACCCGAGGGCAAGCACGCGTTGCGTGAAATTCCGCGCAAGCTGCAGGGGAGATATCTCCTTCCCGACGACGAAGGAAAATTGGCCAACGATACCTTGATCGTTCATGCTAATGGCTACCGATTCGGTTATTTTGATGCTGCCGAGCGCGACTCCGACGACTCGGAAGTTCTCAGCGACAGTCTCGTGATTAAGTACTACAAGCGCTATTATTTCCTTAACTCGTTGGATGGTGCAGGCCCCGAATGGCATTTGCGCGTTTTCAGGGCTGAAAAAAACGGCGACATCACCATGATGGCGCCTGAAAGGCGAAATATCAGCTTCAATGATTATCTGAAACAGCTCAATCGCGAGATCAAAATAGATTCATTTCTGGTCAATGAGCAGATGATTTATCGCATCGACCCCACGCCGAAGCAGTTGATCGACCTGATCCGCAAGGGCTACTTTTCCGAAACTCGCCTGGTGAAGCAAAAATAGATTACGGCTGCACTTTCTCCTTCACCCTGCTAAAGGGCGACGCCTGCTGGTGGATTCTAATGGCCTTTTTACTCAAAACGATGCCCACGATTAAGGCGATCAAGGCACCAATCCAGATCCCGGTCCACACTCCCGTGTTATGTGCAATAAAGAGGAAGTAGTCATAGGCGCCGTGGAACAGCGTTGCCGAAAACAGGGCGACAAAGCTGAACCAGATCGTTCGCGCGTGGATGAATTTGGCCCTTCCCAGGAAATAACCCATTATCACTCCGAATGTCGCGTGAGCAGGCACGGCGGTGAACATACGCGCCACACCCGTTCCAAATCCTCCGTCAAAAACATACACTATGTTCTCCAGGGTAGCAAAGCCCATACTCACCATCACGGCATAAACGATTCCGTCAAAAGGCTCATTGAAATTCTTGTTTGGAAATAAGATGAATCTGACAAACACGAACTTGCTAAACTCTTCAATCAGCGCAACCTTGAAGAATGCGGAATAGAACTGGTGAACCAGGTCATCGTCACGCAACTCAAGCAGCAGGCTCACCGGATAACTGATCGCGAGGGTAACGGCGGTGCTGAAAACTCCATAGACAAAACTGATCAGCAGCAGAGGAAGCGGTTCACGCTCGTGTTTGTCTTTAAAGTAAATGTAGAGGCCAATAGCAAAGCCGGGGGCAAGCGCGATTGCTAACAACTCTAGAGCCTGCATTCCTGAAAGAGGTTACTACTCGATGTGCTCCTCGACCGCATCCATTTTCTCTTCGGTGTACTTGCCTGACGTGGCGAACACGATCTTTCCGTCAGGATCAAGCACGAAGAAGTAGGGGATATCTTTTTTTTCGAAATCCAGCGCCTCCTTGTAGGTCTTGATCTCTCCGCGGTAAAACAGCACGTAGGGAAGGAGTTGTGGATCGATATTCTTCACGGCTTTGCGTTTAGCGGTGCCTGTCGCAGCCGCGTTCACGCCTGTGAACATCGGCACGAAATAGACATTGACATCATATCCCAATCCGCTAAATACTCCGCCGGTCTTTTGTATGAATTTCTGGAAAACAGGTTGAAACCAGGAATTCAGCTCATCCTCCGATTTGCGCGAGTAGGCCATCCCGATCAACGTGTACTTTCCCGAAACATCCGCAGGAAGCATAACCTTTTCATCGTCGACGGTCTCCGCTTCCAAATCCGGAAACATTTTTCCTATCACTTGCCCCGAGGCAACAACGGACACCCACAAAAAGGCCGGAATGATCAACAATTTCATCATGGCAAGTTAGAAATAAATCGGCTCGTATCCCATCGCATGGCAAACAGGCGTTCCAGTGCCCTGGCGGACATCGAATTAAATGGCAGAAATCCGGAAAATTGGGCTGCTACTCGTTGACCCATGACACGAGGTCTTCAACTGCCTTTCTCTTCGGTTGCGGCGGAAAGACCCGTGGCATCCCCACATGAAAGAAGCCGATCAGCTTATCTTCACTGCCCAGTTCAAAAACCTGTTTCGCCTCTTCGAAATACGTGATTCCCCCGGTGCTCAGGTAGCACCCAACACCATACGCCGTTGCCGTCAAATACATGTTTTCAACCGCGCAAAAAACAGCCCCGAGTTCTTCAATCTCGGGCACTGATTTCTTTTCGTCGCGTTTCATGCAAACTGCAATGATGTGCGATGACAAGAGCGGCTTTTTCAGCAGACTCTTATGCTTGTCTTCACGGAAAGTGCCATCCTTGGTGGTTACGTTTTGATATACTTCCGCCTGAGCTTCGGCGAGCCTGCGGATCCCATCTCCTTTGAACACAATGAATCGCCACGGCTGTGTCAGCTTATGGCTCGGCGCCGTGCAGGCGTTCTGAAGCATTTCTCTTATAATGGCATCATCGACCTTTTCGCCGGTATACTGCTCCGGGAAAACGGATCGCCGGCTTCTGATGAATGCAGTGGCCAGTGCGGGATCAATGTTCATGGCGACAATTTTGGTAGATATAACCCGTCGGTCAATTTGGAAACTGGCTCTTGTCGATATTCGGTATCACCTTCAGTGCATTCTTGTAGTAAATTTTCTTCAGTACATCATCGGGAAGGTCCATGCCGTACATTCTCCAAAATGCATGATAGCGTTTGTGGTAGGGAAAGTAATCATCGGCAGTCTCCAACACCCGAAAATAAGTTATGTACTCTTCTGGTACCCAGCTGTCTTTTCCGAACATGACGCGATCCTGGTATTTGATCAGGAACTCCCGCCCTGCTCTCGGCTGCCGGCCCAGCTCGGCAATTACAGCGCCGATCTCGGTATACATATTCGGAAGCTCGTCAATGAGCTTTCCTAGTTTGGCCAGATCATTACCGAGCCAACCAAGATGAGCATTGATGAATTTCGTCTTCGGATGTTTCCTGAACATGTTATGCTGCTCTTCGATAATCGTTTCCCAGCTAACTGGATCGTTGTCGTGCCGGCGGTTCGGATGAGTCTTAAGCTCCAGCCATCGTTCATTGTTGGCGTCGATCGGTTGCCAAAAGGGTCTCGGGTCCGCGGAGTGAATTAACACGGGAATTCCCAGCGCACCGCATTTATCCCAGATGGGACCTAATCTTGGATCATCGATGTGAATCCGTTCTCCCTTGCTGTCCTTGTTAAACATTCCCAGGCTCTTGTAGATCTTTAACCCGTTGGCACCAGCCTTGACATCTTCCTCAAGCTGAGCGACAGTCCGCTTTTGCCAGTCCGGGGCGTCAATGTTTGAAAAATCAATATTGGTGAATACGATGAACCGCTTCGGATAATTGCGTTTTACATTATCAAGGGCTCCGTGAAGGTGCTCGGTGCTCCCCTGGCCGCGACCACTGAGATTGACCATCACGGCCATATTCATATCGTCCATTGCCTTTACCAGCACGCCGAGGTCCTGAGTCGGCATCCGGAACTGGTGATTGTGCACATCTATAAATGGAAACTTGGCCCTGGTCAGTTTATGCTCGGGAACGACGAGGGTGGACGGAGGATCATATTCTTCGAAATCCATGTGTAACTCCTCCTGCCCGGCTACGCGACCGCAGGCAACGATAACGAACGCAGCGATGAAAAGAATACGATCCTTCATATACATTAATTTTTTCGAAGATACACGGGTTTATCATTATTGCGTCTAATTTTCTGTCGGGTGGGCGAAAACATTCTCCAACTGACAAAAATGAATAATTCGATAACTTTGCTGACACAGCTATGAAATACATCACCCTACTTGCCCTGTCTCTACTTTCCTTCTCGGGCCTTTTTGGACAGGGTCCCGCGCTCGATGCAGCACGCAAAAAGTTTGAATCCGGAAAACTGGCAGAGGCGCGTGAAGATCTCAACAAGCTGCTGGCGGGCCAGCCCGGCAACAAACTCGCACTTGATCTCCGGGGGCAGGTGCGCGCGGCAATGGAAGACTTTTACGGCGCTATCGCCGACTACATCCTGGCGTTGGAAGCAGACTCGACCTTCGCCGAAGCGTACAACCACCGTGGCGAAGCGAAAATGGATCTCGGAGATGACTACTCGGCCATCGAAGACTTCAACAAGGCGGTGAAGTTCAATGAAAAAATGGCCGATGCATTCACGAACCGCGGACTTGCCAAATACAATCTCGAGGATTTAGAAGGCGCCTATTTTGACTTCTCAAAAGCGTTGGAAATTGGTCCTCCTGATGCCGACAAATATTTCAATCGCGGCTACATAAAATCCGAGATCGGTGAATTCGTGAGCGCCATTGATGACTTCAACAAAGCTATTGAATTTGACAAAACAGACGCCTCGTTGTTCAATTACCGCGGAGAAGCGTATTACCAGGTTGCCAACTTCGATGCTGCACTGGCCGATTA
Organism: uncultured Roseivirgaceae bacterium; assembly: GCA_964563295.1. Classification (GTDB taxonomy): domain Bacteria; phylum Bacteroidota; class Bacteroidia; order Cytophagales; family Cyclobacteriaceae; genus Chryseosolibacter. The sequence continues at coordinate 66,834 of CAZLWX010000005.1, forward strand.
TGATCAGGCCATCAAACTCGATCCCAACGACCCGATCAAGTACGAGAACCGCGCGCTAGCGAAAAATGCTAGTGATGATTTTGAAGGTGCCCTCGCCGACTTCACCAAGGCTATCGAGCTTGAGCCGGAAGACCCGGAGCTGTACAACCTTCGCGGCGTTGTTAAATACCGGCTTGAAGATCTCGATGGATCAATAGAAGATTATTCAAAAGCCATCGAACTCGACGACGCCAACCCGGTCTACTACGACAACCGCGCCCAAAGCAGAATGGAAAAAGAAGATTTCGCCGGCGCGGTTGAAGACCTCTCCATGTCCATCGAACTCTTTCCGAGCGACCCGGAGGCTTTTTATCAAAGAGGCCTCGCCAAATTGAACTTAAATAACCAGTACGACGCTTGTCTCGACTTCAAGCGCGCCGAGGAGATGGGTTCCACAGAAGCGCGGGCTGCGATTCGGAAAAACTGTAAGTGATGGAGCTCCGGCGCGACGTCGTTGTAATTCTGAACGGCATTTCGCGTCACAAGAAACTGTTTTATCGGCAATATGTTCCTGCCCTTCAAAACGTCAGTGACCTACGGATATTTGAAACAACTTCGCCCGGCGATGCGGAATTGATTGCGTCGAAGATGGCCGATCAGGCGACGGAGATTATTCTCGCCGCCGGAGGGGATGGCACCATCAACCAGGTCGTCAACGGAGTTCTGTCAGGTCGCAAACCACACTTGCCAGTCGTTGGTCTCATCCCCCTCGGCACTGGAAATGATTTTGCCCGCACCGTGGGACTTCGCCGTGATGTTGAACAGCTCACTAAGCTAATCCAATCCTGGAATGTGCGACCGGTTGATGTCGGGGGGATTGAATACACTCCATTGGCTGACAAAGGACCCGCGCCAGGTCTACGATACTTTATTAACGTCGCGGATATTGGAATGGGCCCGGTGGTGGTAGAGCGGGTGAACAGGGGCAGTGAGATTTTCGGAAGGGAAATGGCTTACTATCTGAGTATCATCCGTACGTTCATGACTTACAGACCGGTAAGAATCGAAGCATCGACTTCCGAATGGAGTTGGCGGGGCAAGCTGCGATCACTCGCCGTGGCCAATGGGAGGTGCTATGGTCAGGGCCTCATCATCGCGCCAGACGCCGATACCGGAGATGGAATTTTTTCAGTCTTCATTTGCGGAGACGTGTCGGTGCTTGATTTCATCCGGCAGACACCAGCGCTAAAAAAAGGCAAGTATGTACGTATGCAGGAGGTCCAATACAAACATGCTACCGCGATAGATCTGAAGTCTGAGACGGCATGCAAGATAGAAGCTGACGGAGAATTGGTCGGTCTTTTACCCGCGCGAGTTCGGGTGCTGGACCGGCAACTGGCGATGCTGATCCCATAAAAAAGGCCAGGCTTCCACCCGGCCCATGTTTACTAAGTCCGATTCAGATTACTTCTTCAGCACAAGCGTGCTCGCGATCATATCGTGCAGCGCTTGCTTCTTTTCGGTGAAAGCGGCGAGTAGGTAGCCGATCATCATAATGGCTGAGGAGATGTATTTTCCAATCTGACGCAGGACCGATTTCCCAAAAGAAATGCGATTGCCGTCCATGTCAGCCACCTTTATTCCCAATGCCATTTTGCCCAGTGTTCCTTGAGTCTTGGACGCTTCCATAATGCCAAAATACAGGAACGAAATACATATGCTGATGATCCACATCGACCCCGCTGCGGCCATGATTCCCGCAAACATGCCGGCAGCCTCTTCCTCCGTAATAGCATCGGGATTCTGAAGAGCCGGAGCCATGCTGAGCCCAACCAGACCCAGAATTGGAACAATTACCAGCGATTGAAGCACGGAAATGACGATCCAGTCTATAATCAGAGCGAGAAATCGGGCTCCAAAACTTGCATAGTTCGTCGACGTCGCGACGGGCGGTGTGGCAGTCGTTGTGCTCATAGGTTTAGATTAAGGTTAGTGTAAAGTTCATCCAATTTAAATAGCAGAAACCAATGCTTAAAACATAATGACGGATTTAATTAGCCACGTCTACCAATGATTATGCGGTTTAACATGTAACACACAGATTTTTGGATAAATTGGCAACCAAACATTTGATTATGAACCGGATGGTCGCGGTGACGGCATTCATGCTGATAGTCACCTGGTGCTCTGCACAACAGAAATTACTTTCTCCTGCCGAATTCCTCGGATACGAGCTTGGTGAACGATTCACCCGGCACCACAGGGTTGTCGAATATTTTGAGCATGTCGCGGAAGTCATGCCGAACGTCAGCGTCACCCGATACGGCGAGA
>CAZLWX010000006.1:0-43853 GCA_964563295.1 uncultured Roseivirgaceae bacterium
AAAACAAATAAAAAACCTGTACTATATATAAATTCTAAAAAAAATAAAATACTTTACTTTAGAAAAAACGTAAATGGAACGATTTTTTTCCCTCATCAAAAAAGGAAAATAACCATCAAACCAATATGAAAAACGTTTCCATTTTCATTGGCAGTGTGCTACTGCTTTGTGCGTGTTCTACACCGCGATACAACTATAAGTTCAGTTACTACGATTACAATAGCGGAAGAAAGGCAAGTCAACCGGCTCCGGCGGCCCCCGTGGTCGTTGCCGGACAATCGGAGCTTCCGTCGCTACCGGTGATCCCCGCAGAGGACGTGCCCGAAAGTCCCCTGATCCTGCAGTCAGAACCGATAGCCAGCGTTAGCCAGGATCCCGTCACGGCCAACCCGGGGTTCACCGTTGAAAAGGCAGCCTTCGAAAAAAAGTATAAGGAGATGTCGAAGAGCGAACGCCGGGAGTTCAGAAAATCATTAAAGACGGAAGTCAAGAATCTAATTAAGGCGAAGAAGAACGGTGATTCGGTCGACGAAGTGAAAGTAATGGATCACGACCTCAAGCTCGCGATTATTTTTGGCGCCGTTGCCTTGACCCTGAGCTTTTTTGGCGGCGTAAACTCCGTGTTCTGGGTTCTTAGTGTGGTGTCGCTGGTCGTGGCAGTCGTCTTTTTCATCAAGTGGATCGCCGAGCAGTGACAGGAGGCTATTGGGCGTTGGCCATTGGCTGTTGGCCATTGGCTGTTGGCCATTGGCTGTTGGCCATTGGCAAATACCCAAAAGGCCAATACCCAATACCCAATAGCCAACCGCCAACCGCCAACCGCCAACTACCCGACTACGTCGTCGGCGAGGAGGATGACCCTGTTTTTCAGGACCTCAACCACTCCACCGGTGATAGTAACTTGTTCATTCAGATCCTTTGCCTTGTATTCGACGATGCCCGCGCCGAGCAGGCCTACCAGGGGAGCGTGATTGTCCATGACCTGGAAAGAACCATCAGTACCCGGAAAGGTGGCGATGGTCACTTCACCTTCAAATATCTTTTTCTCAGGGGTGAGAATTTCCAAATGCATTTCAATCAATTAAGAATTCTTGCCAAAGAAGGAGGTTATTAACCGCCTTTTGCTTCAGCGATCATTTTCTCGCCTTTTTCGACGGCTTGCTCGATGGTTCCAACAAGGTTAAACGCCATTTCAGGCAAGTGGTCATATTGGCCATCCATGATGGCGTTGAATGCTTTGATCGTGTCCTTGATATCGACCAGCACGCCTTTGAGGCCTGTAAATGCTTCGGCAACGTGGAACGGTTGGGAGAGGAATCGCTGTACACGACGGGCGCGGTGAACGACAAGCTTATCCTCATCGGAAAGCTCATCCATACCGAGGATGGCAATGATATCTTGTAATTCTTTGTAACGCTGGAGAATATTCTTCACGCGTTGAGCGCAGTCATAGTGGGCCGCGCCGACGATTTCGGGGCGCAATATCCTGGAGGTGGAGTCCAACGGATCTACAGCGGGGTAAATACCGAGCTCGGAGATCTTGCGACTCAGCACGGTGGTGGCGTCGAGGTGGGCGAATGTTGTGGCCGGTGCCGGGTCGGTCAAGTCATCGGCAGGGACATACACCGCCTGGACCGACGTGATCGAACCGTTCTTGGTAGACGTAATCCGTTCCTGCATAGCGCCCATTTCTGTTGCCAGCGTCGGCTGGTATCCTACGGCTGAAGGCATACGGCCTAACAATGCCGAAACCTCGGAACCAGCCTGCGTGAAACGGAAGATGTTGTCGATGAAGAAAAGTATATCGCGTCCCTTGCCAGTGCCATCGCCGTCGCGGAAGTATTCGGCTACAGTGAGCCCGGAGAGGGCAACTCTTGCGCGTGCCCCCGGAGGTTCGTTCATCTGTCCAAAAACAAATGTGGCCTTCGATTCGCGAAGATCAGTTTCGCTTACCTGGGAGAGGTCCCAGCCACCGGCGTGAAGGGATTTCAGGAATTTTTCGCCGTAGTTGACGATGCCGGCTTCAATCATCTCGCGCAGCAGGTCATTGCCCTCGCGCGTCCTTTCGCCGACTCCTGCGAATACCGAAAGTCCCGAGTAAGCCTTGGCAATGTTGTTGATGAGCTCCTGGATCAACACAGTCTTACCAACACCCGCGCCGCCGAACAATCCAATCTTTCCACCTTTTGAGTAAGGTTCGATCAGGTCGATTACTTTGATACCCGTGTACAGGACCTCTGTTGAGGTTGACAGTTCTTCAAAGGCCGGCGCCTGGCGATGGATCGAAAGGGCGTTCGTACCCTTCGGCTGCTTAATGCCGTCTATAGCCTCGCCAATCACATTGAAAAGACGGCCTTTGATGTCCTCGCCCACAGGCATCTTAATCGGTGCGCCGGTATCCGTGACCTTCATTCCCCTTACCAACCCTTCGGTACCTTCCATTGAAATCGTGCGGACGCGGTCTTCACCAAGGTGTTGCTGACACTCCAGCACCACCCGGGTGCCATCAGCCTTATAAACTTCAAGGGAGTCGAGGATGTTAGGCAGTTTTGATCCCTCGTCGTCAAAAGCGACGTCGACGACGGGGCCGATCACCTGCGTTATCTTTCCAATATTGGCCATGATTTATGAATTGTTAGTAAGGTCAGAAAATTCGACCGCAAAAGTACTTTTTTGGGCACGAAGTACAAAGGAGCCAAGATGAATTATTGCCTCTCGCAGGCAGTCCGGCGGCGGGTGCTTTATCAGGCGGCATTTAGGGCAATCCGGAAGGTCGTCCCCTCATTTTCCTCGGAATACTTCACGTAAATTTTGCCATTGTGATACGTTTCAATAATTCGTTTGGCCAAGGTGAGGCCGAGTCCCCAGCCCCTTTTTTTGGTGGTGAATCCCGGCCTGAAAACCGTCTCCAATTTCGACCGTGGAATCCCTTTTCCCGAATCACTCACATCAATAAAAACTTTACTGTCGCTGCCTCGCAATATCTTGATGGCGATCGTTCCGCTGCTGCCCATTGCATCGATGGCATTCTTGCATAAATTCTCGATTACCCATTCGAAGAGTGGTGCATGCACCATCACCGGAATGTTTTCCGATAACGTGAAGACATCGATGCGGATTTTTGATGAAACGCGAGGACGGAGGTAATTCACGACGTGATTGATCAGCCCGACGACGTTCTCCTTTTTCAGAATTGGGGTCGAGCCGATACTTGAAAAACGCTCAGTCACCATCCGCAACTTCTGAACGTCTTTTTCGAGTTCTTCCACCACGCCTTTTTCTTTCATCAATGGGTCTTCCCGAATTACCTCGACCCAGGCCATCAGCGACGAGAGAGGTGTGCCCAGCTGGTGTGCCGTTTCTTTTGCCAGTCCCACCCACACGCGATTCTGTTCCGCGGCCTTGGAATAATTGAATGCCAGGTAGCTGATAAACCCGAAAATCGCAATGACCGACAACTGGATGTACGGGTAGGCGATCAGCTGAGTCAAGAGGAAAGAGTTCTTGTAGTAGACGTAACCGTACTCGTCGATTATACCATTTTCATTCCGGTACGTCATTTTGATCGGCTCAAATGATTCCCTCATAATCGATACCTCGTGCTCGAGAATGCGTCGTTTCCTGTTTTCCGGGAGCCTTTCGTCGATGTCGATATTTCGATATTGATAGTCGCCGCTCTTGGTTATCCAAATCGTGGGTATTGAGTTGTTTTTGAAGATGATCTCATCGGTCACAAACAGGATATTTTCGTTAGCCAGGTCGCTAACAGTGTATTCCAGCGCCTTGGCAAAAAGTTGTACCTGCTGTTTTTCACGCTCTTTCAGTTGATCGACCAGGATGTTGGTGTAATAGATCGATGCGATACTGATCAGAAAAGAAACGGCAACCACAATCCACTTCAGGTACGGATTATTCCGGTAGAAATCAGTTCCTGGGATGCTGGTTTTCTTCGCCATGGCCAGGGAAAAATAGCTAAAAAAAGCGGATGGCGACGACCAACGCTGATCGGACGACGCGTTGAACTGTTGAAAGGTTGATCGATCTCAGCGCATCAGTTGCGCTGCATGAACCATTTCGCCAGCACGCGGTAGTTTACTTTCGTACCGTGCATCAGTATGCCGACGCGGTAGATCCGCCCCGCTACCCACGTGGTCAGAAGGAAGCCCCCAATCAATAACACCTGTGAAAGTATGAGTTCCGGCAAGGGAACGTCGAATGCCAGGCGGCCCACCATGGCAACAGGTGATGTGAACGGGATGATTGAAAACCAGAAACTCGCCGTACTGTGAGGATCATTCAGGATGAACATAAACAAGCCGAAGTAGCCGATAATCAACGGAAGCGTAATCGGAAAGGTGAACTGCTGGGCCTCCTGCTGGGAGTCGACCGCCGATCCCACTGCGGCGAACAGTGCGCCGTAAAGAAGGTATCCGCCAAGGAAATAAAAAGCGAAGTTGAAGATGATGGTGGCAAATGGTATTTGATCAATGGACTTCAGCATCCTGACAACTTTTGCATTTTCCATGGCTTTGCTGGCTTCCGGATTTTGCCCCATCTGCTTCGTCACCTGCTCCATTGCTTGTTGTTGTGGCATCGAAACGCCGAATATGCTAAGTGTTGCCGTTGAGAGGACCGTAATCAGGACGACCCAAATGGTGAATTGGAGGAGTCCAACGGCGGCGATGCCAAGTATTTTGCCCATCATCAGCTGGAAGGGCTTGACAGACGAGACCAATACCTCGACGACCTTGCTGGTCTTTTCTTCGATGACGCCCAGCATGATCTGCATGCCATAAATAAGGACAAACATGTAGATGAGTATTCCAAGGGCAAATCCCAGGCCGTATAAGACGCCTATGTTGCTCTCTGTTTCCTCACCAGTTTCGCTGAGACTGATGCTGTTCAAGCTGACGCTTGTTTTCAGGCCGTCGAGTGTCGCCTTGTCGATGTTGAATTCAGCGAGTTTCAGGTCGCGGATCCTTTCCTCCAGAGCACCCTCCAACTCATCGATCTTCGTGATGCTCGGATTCTCTTTTGTATAGAGCAAGATGCCCTCGGGCTTGGATAGCTCGAATTCGGGAATGTACAGCAAGGCAAAATGATCGGACTTAATAAATGATGTCTTTGCCGGATCCAGTTCACCCGAGACGGGTTGGAATTCGAAGCGTTTATTGCTTTCTAATTTTATTTTGCCGCTCATGTCGAGCACCTCGACTACCTGCGCTTTAGCCCCTTCCTGCTGTTTCAAAAAAACGAAGAGCATACCGCCAATGATGGCGGGGAAAATGAGCGGGATGAGTATCGTAGCAATCAGGAAGGATTTCTTCTGCACCCGGTTGAGAAATTCCCGCCGAAAAATTAACCAGATCTTATTCATGTTTTCCTCCTTTTACCAACGAAATGAAGATTTCGCTCATCGTCGGAATTTTCTCGTTGAAATTATGAACTTCCGTGATCTCGACGAGGTCGCGGATCAATTGATTGGATGAAATGCCATCCTCTACTTTTATTACCGAACGGTAAAAAGAATCTTCAATGTTGTTTTGGCTGGTCATTGCATAGCGCTCGCCGTTAAGAGTAAACGCTCCCTTGTGCTCGACGACAAATGTGTTGCTGCGGTAAGTATCCTTAACCTGCTTTTTCGACCCTTCAAGGATTGTCCTGGATTTATCGATTAGCGCGATGTGATCGCAGAGGTCTTCGACGGTCTCCATTCGGTGAGTGGAGAATATGATGGTGCTTCCCTTGTCCTTCAACTCTAATATCTCGCGTGTGATTAGCTGTGCATTGACAGGGTCGAAGCCGGAGAAGGGTTCATCGAGGATTATCAATCTCGGCTCGTGCATGATGGTGCTGATGAACTGCACTTTCTGCGCCATGCCTTTGCTGAGGTCTTCCACCTTTTTACTCCACCAATCAGCGACCTCAAATTTCTTGACCCAAATCTTGCTGCGGTCGGCTGCTTCCTTGCGGCTGAGTCCTTTCAATTGGGCAAAATAAATAAGTTGTTCGCCGACCTTGAGCTTCTTATAGAGTCCGCGTTCTTCCGGCAGATATCCTATGCTGCCAATATGCTTTTCCTGCAAGGGCTCACCGAAGATGGTGATCTGGCCGCTATCGGCATTGATGATCTGATTGATAATCCGGATGAAGGTGGTTTTGCCGGCGCCATTCGGCCCAAGTAGTCCGAAAATCTTCTTTTCGGGAATGGTCATGCTGACATTATCAAGAGCGGTATGATTGGTATACCGTTTTGTAACGCCGCTCGCGATCAATGCTTCCACAGGCAGGGGTTTTGGTCTCGGTCAATTAGTGCACAAAACCGCTGTGGAATTACAGCAGGAATCCTTAAAACTCCAAATAGGTGCTGGTTCTTATTGGCCTGATGCCGGCTGTTCCCGGAAGACTATGCTTCCCATGGAGACGTCGAGGTCGAATTCCAGGGCGTTTTTCGCTTCCTTTTTGTAGGAATCAGTAGCGTAGGTATTCGTGGCTACCTTCTTGAGATATTCAGGGAATTGCACGCTACACAGCCAGGAGTCGCTGATCTTGACCAGCACCGGAATATCGCTTGGGGGAAGAATGATAACAAGATTGCCAGCTCCCACCGTCCCCTTGATTTTATTACCAACCAGCGGCGCGTTGCCGAAATCGAGAATCATGTTGCCAAATCCAACGTCGGCAAGCATGTAGTGCGTACGAGATAAGTTCAGGTTCCTGACGTTAAGGGAGCCAAGATCGACCTTGACTGAAAAGGTGTCCATATCCACCAGATTCTCGCCGGAGTGATAGCCCACCGTCACGTCGGCACTGCCGGTGTTGATCTTCAAATTCGTGATCGCTAATCCCGATAGGTCGACATGGGCGTTGCCCACGCCGTACTCAAGTTCAAGGGAATAGGGCTTGGAATTCGAGAGGTACATCTTCCAGATCTTCTCGGAAGGCTCGCTCGTATTGCCAAACATCTTGGTAGAAATCGTCTGGCTGAGCCCGCGGGAGTAAGCGTCCTGAAGATTAAGGTATACACGGCAGGTTTTGCCTACGCGCTCACGGCGGTAGTCATGTGAATAGGAAGATTGGTCCTGGTTGCTGTAAACATTCAGGACTTCGGCATTTGCGCTGGGCTTGATAAAGCAATTGCCGCTATTAGCCTTTACGTGAAGGCTGATTTTCTCACAGGTGGGGGTATCTTCTACGGAAAACTGCTTTTTTAGCTGCCCTACGGCCGTACCCATCACCGCAATCCCACAGATTGTTAACCAAAAACTCTTCTGCATGCTGAATACTTACGTACCGGTTCTCCTTTAGTTTCGGCTTGTAAGATTTGGCTATTAAACGACGAAAAAATGCCGTTATCAGGGGTTTAACGAGGTTTTGGGAGAAAGGTTTCGTAAAAAAGGGTCACCAGCTGGTGCAAAACCATCGTCAATTGAAGAATTCCTTCATCCGCTCGAAAAACCCTTTCTCATTAGCGCCGGGATTGGGTTCAAAGTTCGGGGAATTCCTCAGGCTTTCGAGTTTCTCGCGCTCGTCGGCAGTTAGCTTCTTGGGGGTCCAGACGTTGACATAGATCAGCTGGTCGCCGATTTCGTAGCCGCTTACGTCCTTGAGGCCCTTGCCCCTCAGCCGAAGTACTTTTCCGCTTTGCGTGCCCGGTTCAATCTTGATTTTTACTCGCCCTCCAACCGACGGGACTTCGGCGCTTGTACCCAGAGCGGCATCGATAAAGCTGATGTACAGATCGTAAATCAGATTATTGCCATCCCTCTTGAGAAAACGATCTTCCTGCTCTTCGATCAGGATAAGAAGGTCGCCCGCGGCGCCTCCGCCCGGAGCTTCATTGCCCTTGCCTGACATCGACAGCTGCATACCATCCGAGACTCCTGCAGGTATTTTCACGGAAATGACTTCCTCTTTTGACACCAGTCCGGAGCTGTCAACGCCGGGAGGTCGTTTGTCAACGATTTGGCCCGATCCATCGCAAGACGAACAGGTCGTGGCCGAGACCATCTGTCCGAGCATGGTATTCACCACTTTGCGGATCTGCCCTGTTCCCTGGCAGGTCGGACAGGTCTTGAACGTGACTCCTTCAGCGCGGGCGAGGCGGTGCACTTTGATTTTTTTCTCGACGCCATTTGCGATTTCATCAAGCGTCAATTTGAGTTTTATGCGCAGATTTGTGCCTTTGCGCTGTCGCCGGCCTGTGCGCGTGCTGCCTCCGAAGAAACTGTCGAATGGGCTGCCACCGCCGAAAATATCACCGAACTGGCTGAATATGTCGTCCATATTCATCGTGTGCCCGCTAAAGCCACCGGCTCCGCGCGAATGCCCGAAACGGTCGTATTGAGCCCGCTTATCACTATCACTTAGTATCTCGTACGCCTCAGCTGCTTCCTTGAATTTTTCCTCGGCTTCCTTGTCGCCCGGGTTCTTGTCAGGGTGGTATTTGATGGCCACCTTCCGGTAAGCTTTCTTGATCTCCTCGGGGGTTGCAGATCTTTCGATGCCTAGTATTTCGTAGTAGTCTCGTTTTGTGCTCATGTAGTTCTGAAATATGACATCGGCTTACCCGCCGACTACAACTTTTGCGAATCGAATTACTTTATCGTTTAGCAGGTAACCGTTCTCCACGACTTCGACAATCTTTCCTTTCAGCGAGTCGTCAGGCGTGGGGACCTGGCTCACCGCTTCGTGCCGGTCGACGTCAAAATCAGATCCTTGGGGGATGTCCATCATCGCGACACCATGCATTTCCAATATTTTTCTGAATTTATTGTGAATCAGCAGGAAGCCCTCGATATCCCGCTCAGCGCTTTCCTTTGATGCTTTTTCTGCGCGCAGGAAATCATCAGCCACGGGCAGGAGTGACTTGATTAGTTGCTCGTTAGCCGATTGAACCATTTCAAGTTTTTCGCGTGCGGTCCTGCGCCTGAAATTTTCAAATTCTGAATACAGCCGGATGTATTTGTCCTTTGCGCCTTCGATTTCTTCTTTCAGCTTCATCACCTGGTCTTTTTCGTCATCCACCCCGGGAGCTTTCGCTTCTTCTGGGATACTTTCTTCGGCTGGCGAACCGGCCTTATTTTGGTCAACCACCTGGTCTTTTTCCTGCTGCTCTTCTTTTGTCCGCATATTGTCCATTATCCTGGAAATTTGATGGAAAGGTTGTCGTCAATTACTCTGCCAACGGTATAATAGTGCCACTTTGGCGCCATTTGCCCGATCCTGACCGACGTGAACAGGAAATTCTGCCGCACCGGCGAGCATTTTGGCGCGGCTCATATCCAGGCGGCTACTCACTCTTTTCATTCAGTTTTTGCCAAATCAGATCTTTTAACTCCTTTATACCTTTACCTGTGACCGAAGAAATGAAGATATAAGGTACGCCCTCAGGCAGTTCGAGCGCCATCTGTTCCTGCAGTTCATCATCCAGCAAATCAGACTTCGAGATTGCCAGTATCCTTTTCTTGTCGAGAAGTTCCGGATTGTATTTCTCTAGTTCGTTCATCAGAATACCGTACTCCTTTCGAACATCGTTCGTATCCGCAGGAACAACGAACAACAGGAGTGAATTACGCTCAATATGACGAAGGAAGCGAATGCCAAGTCCTCTTCCTTCCGCCGCGCCTTCGATGAGGCCGGGAATGTCGGCCATCACGAACGACTTGTCGTCGCGATAAGCGACAACGCCGAGGTTAGGAGTCAGCGTAGTGAATGGATAATCGCCGATCTTGGGCTTGGCAGCGGATACTACGGACAGCAAAGTCGATTTTCCTGCATTTGGGAAGCCGACAAGGCCAACGTCAGCCAATAGTTTCAGTTCGAGAATAATCCATTCTTCGATGCCGGGTTCACCCGGTTGCGCGTGCTGAGGGGCCTGGTTGGTAGAGGTTGCGAAGAAGGCATTGCCCTTACCGCCTCTTCCGCCACGAGTTAGGATCAATTCCTGATCGTGCTCATTGATCTCACCGATGACTTCACCGGTTTCCGCACGTCGGGCAACAGTGCCGAGCGGGACCTCGATGATCTCGTCCTTACCATCGGCGCCGGTCATGTTCTGTGCTTCTCCGGGCGCACCATTGCTGGCAATGACATGCTTTCTGTATTTCAGGTGCAGCAGTGTCCACAACTGAGCATTGCCGCGCAAGATGACATGACCTCCACGGCCGCCGTTGCCGCCATCGGGTCCGCCTTTTGGAATATACTTCTCGCGGTGAAAATGAAGAAATCCGGCGCCGCCATGGCCGGAACGTGAATTGAATTTTACATAGTCAATGAAGTTAGGCGACGACACGGCGAACTTTATAGTAACAGGCTCTTGTCGATCTCGCGGCAGATATTCTTGAATATTTGATCGATGTCGCCTACACCGATCACAGACGCATATTTATTGTGCTTCTTGTAGTAGTCCGCAACAGCTACAGTTTCCGCCTTATACACAGCAATCCGGTTTTCAATCACCTCAGCCTTCGCGTCATCGGGCCGGTTTTCTTTGACCGCGCGATCGGCCAATCGCGTTTTGAGTTCCTCTTCAGGAACAATAAGCTCCACCAGAACTTTGATGGGAGTCTTATTGGCTTCGAGCAAGCGATCGAGCGCTTCAGCTTGCGGTACCGTACGGGGAAAACCGTCGAAAATGATACCACCCGACTTGCCACCCGACTTGATTTTTTCATCAACCATGTCGATAACGACCTGGTCGGGCACGAGGTTACCCTTGCTCATGTACTCCTGGGCGAGTTTTCCGAGTGGAGTGCCTTCCTTCAGATGTTTTCGGAAGAGGTCGCCTGTGGAGATATGGGTGAGCGAGTATTTCTCGATAAGTTTTGCGCTTTGTGTGCCCTTGCCCGCACCGGGAGGGCCAAAGAGAATTAGGTTTATCATCTGTGCTTGGTTTATTGCTTGAGGATTGGTTTACCCATAGGCTGACGAAGATAAGGATTACAGCGCTAACTTCAGGCTCTTGCGCCGGCTTTGTAGATCTGTTTAAGGTTGCGGCCGAGGCCATCGTAATCCAGCCCATAGCCGAGAACAAACTCGCTTCCAATATCGAAGCCCACATATTTTACAGGCAGCTGCTTTTCGCGGGCAGTCTTCTTGCGCAGCAGCGTGACAACTTCCACAGATTTTGCGCCGAGGCTCTTGACGTCTTCCATGATTTTCTCCAGGGTCAACCCGCTGTCGACAATGTCTTCAACGATGATAATATTTTGATTGAAAAGACTTTCCTCGAGACCGATCAGGGTTTTCAGCTGGCCCGTGCTGAGCGTTCCGGAGTACGAAGAAACTTTTACGAACGAAACCCGGGACGGTACCGTGACCTGCTTGATCAGGTCAGCCGCAAACATGAACGAGCCATTGAGCACTGGCAGAAAAAATGGGCTCTTGTCTGCATAGTCGGCATTAATTTGTTCCGCCAACGTTTGAACTTTTTGCAGCACCTCGCCTTCAGCGATAAATTCAAAGAATTTCAGTCCCTTGATCGTCATAGCCCACTCTTTTTGGCGCGCAAAAATAGTATAAAATGTCAATTTGTTTTGGATGAATGCGGAGTTCACAAGTGAGAGAGATGGAGGTCAAATCTCAACAGCGCTTGTTTTCAGTAGTAGGCAGAGTTGGGCGACCGGCAATAATTCTTGAGAGATTCACTTACAAGTCGTTCATCAAATGACGGTATAATTCAATCGTCCCTTCGAGGTCTGATTTGTGAACTTTTTCGTCTGGTGAGTGCGGTTTCAATTGAGGAGGACCAATGAAGCACCAGTCGAAAGGATAGGGTGAAAGCTGTAATTCCCTGCCATCACTTGATCCGACCGCTTCTACTTCGAGTTGGAAGGAAAATTTACGGCTACGTGCGATGTCGATGATGCGGTTGATATATTGACGTCGTGGAATATTCCGGTCGCGCATCGAGATGACCACGCCTTTCCCCGACTCCACACCGTCGGTTACCCAGGTGACGTCGGCGACCAGCGCTTGCCGCACACGCCAGCGTTCATGAATAAACCTTGCCAGGTATGGAACGGCGCCGCCGCCGTGTTCCTCCCACGCGCTAAACGCGACGATGCCGTTCTCCAACGTCTCGGCCACGCTCAGGGCGACAAAGATTCCAATACGGTTATCGAGGTATGGAGACTGAATGTACTCCCGCGTTTCGCGAAAGTTGGGTTTGTAGGTCAGCGATGTACCCCGTTCGATCTGCCGGCCGAAGCTGTACAGCGCGTGATTGTCTGGATCGAACTGAAGGGTGCATTCAATAGGTCCGAGCGTGTCTTCCCCGACGAGCAAAGTGCCGAAGGTTGCATCGGGACTTCCGATGGGCAGCAACTGATTATGGTATCGCACGGTGAAACCGACGCTGTCCATGTGCGCGAAGATGGCGGTCCTGGGTTTCCCGAAGCAAAGCACAATACAGTCCTGAAACGCATCGCCGTGAAAGATCTCGGGTTGCACTTTCCATTTCTTCTGTTCTTTTTCAATATATTTCACAAGGAATTCCTTCATACGGAATTCCTCCCCCGATGGGGCGTGAATCTCGGTAAGCTGCTTTAGTAATTTCATCGTCATGTGGATTTTGGAGGACTTCCGCAATCCGGCCACCAGCGTGGTCCCTCCACCCTTTATTGTTAATTTCAAGGAAAGATAGCGAATGTTCGTCTTGACAAAACAACAGTCGATTGCCAACGAATTGATGCGTGAGCTGCGCGACGTAGCCCTGCAACAAGATCGTTTACGCTTCAGGACAAACATGGAGAAGTTGGGGGAGATCCTTGCGTACGAGGTATCGAAAACGCTCGAGTATTCACCTCGTCAAACGGTGACGCCGTTGGGGACGATCGGGATCGATTGTCTGGTAGAGCAGCCGGTGCTGATTACCATACTCCGGGCGGGAATACCCTTCTTCAATGGGTTTTTGAATATATTCAATCACGCTGACTGTGGTTTTATCGGAGCATACAGAAAAGAAGACGAGAACCACCTCACAATAAAACTCGAGTACGTTGCGACTAATCCATTGGAGGGAAGGATTGTCATTATCATAGATCCGATGCTGGCTACCGGGCGTTCAGTGATCGATACTGTGAATGCCATTCAAAGGAACGGCAGACCCAGGCATCTGCACGTCTGTTCGTTGGTTGCCGCGCCGCAAGGTGTCGAATACCTCAAAAAGAATCTGCAATCGTCCTACTCGCTTTGGACCTGTTCGTTGGATGAGGGCTTGAACGAGCAACTCTACATTGTGCCGGGCCTTGGCGATGCGGGCGATCTGAGTTTCGGAGTCAAGCTTTAACCTGCCCCATGTACTAGACCCTACTTCCCCTCACGATTATGGTTGAAGAAATACTCAAGGCCATACCTGTCTACTTCTCGACTATGTTCAAGTTCATACTTGGACCGCTCGGCGGATTTGCCGCGGGGTTGCACGTTGTCACGACCATCGTTACAACAGTTGCGGGCATGATGACGGTAGTGGTTTGCCTGACGTATTTCGGTAACTGGATTCGCGAAAAGATACTGCATCGCTGGATGAAATCGCATGAACGCAATGAAGCTCGCAGCAAGAAGCTGGCCGCTATCTGGAAAAAATATGGATTACCAGGAGTAGCCTTGCTGACGCCGCTCATTCTGACTCCGATCGGCGGAACATTGTTGGCAGTCAGTTCAGGCAGCCCGAAAGAGAAAATTATCGTCTACATGCTGATAAGCGCGGTAGTCTGGGCAATCGTGTTTTCGGTGACGGTTTACTTTTTTGGCAATGAGGTGTTGCCTGGATTTATCCGACCGGATTGATGTTTTCGTCGGGTAGAATTTCAATGTCGCGGATCAAGACTCTTTTTGCGATAGCTTGCCCTGTCTTTGTGGCCGCTAGTCCTCCGAGTGCCGTTTCCTTGTAGCGGGTTTCCATGCTGGCGCCAATCTCACCCATTGCTTCGACAACTTCATCGACGGGAATGACGCTGCTGACGTCGGCGAGGGCTATCTGCGCTGAGCTATTGGCAATGGCGGCGGCACTGGCATTGCGGACGACACACGGTACCTCGACCAAGCCGGCTACCGGATCGCATACCAGGCCAAGCATACATTGCACAGTAATGGCTACCGCATTAAAGATCTGATCGGTGTTACCGCCGAGGCACATGACAATCGCACCGGATCCCATGGCGGCGGCAGTACCGGTTTCCGCCTGACATCCCCCGACGGCCCCAGAAATAGATGCTTTCTGTTCCATGATCAAGGCAATGCCTGCCGCCAGCAACATCGCCTCCAGTATTTTCTTGTCGTCAATATTGTGGATTTGCTGAAGAGTATAAAGTACGCCGGGCATGATTCCGCTTGCTCCTGCCGTGGGCGCAGCCACCACGCGGCCCATGCACGAATTCACTTCTTTGGCAGCGAGGGCGCGGGATATCAACTGCTGAAATTCGCGAGATAGCACGGCCCTTGGATAATGATATACTTTCTTTGCGCCGTTGTTGATCATCCCTGATCGCGAGGTCATGTCTTCTTCGAGGCCGGTACGCACGGCATCCTTCATGACATCCCAGGCTTTGGCAAGTCCGTCCCAGATTTGCTGCTCGGAGCGACTCTTTTGGACGATCTCATACTCGATTACCGCTTGCTGTAAGCTTATTTTCTTGCTCGCACAATAGGCCTTCCAGCCTTCAAAGGAATCAAAAAGGAAGCTCATGACGCGATTTTAAAGAGGTGAAGTACGCGGATTATAAGTATGAAAACAAGCGTGCAATCTCTGTTCAAACGTTTGTTGACTGACAATCGTTCAGGCTCCGACCGATTCATTCTTGAACGTATCGCAATTTTGAAAAATGGCTGGGTTGATCGTTATTCATGTGATGAACTGACCGTATGAACCGAACGATTCACCGGATATGCCTCGTCTCTTGTGTTGCTATCGCGACATCGAGTCTGGCCCAGGATCAAGAAATGGCCGTCAAGCGAATTTTTGATGAGGAGCTTTCGAATGGCCGCGCATATCAAATGCTGGAATGGTTGGCGACGAAAATTGGCAACCGGCTCAGTGGCTCGCCGGGCGCGGTGGCAGCCGTTGATTGGTCAGCCGCCACGCTGCGCGAATTTGCCGACACGGTGTGGCTTCAACCAGTTCAGGTACCCCATTGGAGACGAGGAGACGCTGAGGTAGCAAATATTATAATGGATAGGGGACATCCATTGCCCATCGTGGTGACTGCGCTCGGAGGGTCTATCGCTACTGGCAAGAGGGGTGTCACCGGCAAAGTGATTGAAGTCAAGACATTCGACGAATTGAAGGGCCTGGGCCGGTCTGTGGTGGAAGGCAACATTGTGTTCTATAACCGGCCGATGGACCCAACCTTGATTAATACGTTCGCCGCCTATGGTGGAGCGGTTAATCAGCGATCATCAGGCGCTTCCGAGGCCGCGCGGTTGGGAGCCATTGGTGTCGTAGTCCGATCAATGGGTGCACCCAACGAGAGACATGCCCATACTGGCGCAATGCGCTATGCCGATGATGCGCCGAAAATTCCAGCTGTTGCCGTGAGTACCGGCGATGCTGACAGACTCAGCCAAATTCTCAAAGAAGACAGCGATGTGAAGCTGTTCTTTCAGACCGACTGCGAAATTATGGAAGACGCGCAGTCGTATAATGTTATCGCCGACATCCGCGGAAGCGAAAAACCTGAAGAGGTCATACTCGTCAGCGGGCACCTGGACTCCTGGGATGTTGGACAAGGCGCGCACGATGATGGCGCGGGATGCGTGCAGGCTATGGAAGTGTTGAGGCTCTTCAAGAGCATGGGCTACAAACCCCGCCACACGATTCGCGCGGTGCTCTTCATGAACGAAGAAAACGGAACTCGTGGGGGCGAAGAATATGCGCGGCAGGTCTTGCTTAAGAAGGAGTATCATGTTGGTGCGATCGAATCAGACCGCGGAGGATTTACGCCACGGGGATTTACCATGACGGCATCGCCGACTGTGAAGGAATTTGTTAACAGCTGGAGGCCGCTGCTGGAAAGTTATGGACTCACTGACTTTTCGCTGTCAGGAGGTGGTGCCGACATCAGCTTCCTGGGAGCGATGGGAGTGCCGTTGTTCGGCTACTTGCCGGATTCACAGCGATACTTTTCGTATCACCACTCGAGTGAAGATACAATCGACAAGGTGAACAGGCGTGAGCTTGAGCTTGGAGCGGGAGCGATGGCCGCACTCGTTTACCTGATTGATCAGAACGGTTTACCAAGATGACCGCTGCAATCCGAATGCGGTTAGATCTTTCCTCAGTACGCGTCAGGCCGGAACGTTTTCCTCCCGTGCGTTATACGATTCAATCGGAAGGCAGCTGCACACCAGGTTGCGATCGCCATAGGCGTTGTCGATGCGGCTGACGGCGGGCCAGAATTTACTTTCTCTCACAAACGGGAGCGGGAACGCCGCTTTTTGCCGGCTATACGGTCTGCTCCAGGTGTCCGCAGTGACGGTGGCCGCTGTATGGGGCGCATGCTTGAGCACATTGTTTTCGCGATCGGCACGACCCTCTTCAATCTCTCTTATTTCGTTCCTGATTTCGATCAATGCGTCGCAAAAGCGATCAAGCTCTTCCTTTGGCTCACTCTCCGTAGGTTCGATCATCAACGTGCCCGCAACCGGGAATGACACGGTCGGAGCATGAAATCCGTAGTCCATCAGTCTTTTGGCGATATCCTCGACTTCGACGCCTGCCTTCTTGAAGTCACGACAATCCACGATCATCTCGTGAGCGCATCGGCCCTTCGACCCGGTGTAGAGTATTTTATAATGACTCTCGAGTCTGGCCTTGATGTAGTTTGCATTGAGGATCGCGTAGCGCGTGGCGTTGGTAAGGCCTGATCCTCCCATCATGGCGATGTAGGCGTACGAGATGGTAAGGATACTCGCGCTACCCCATGGTGCGGACGAGACGGCGTGAATTCCATGCTTACCGCCTGTTAATACCCAAGGATGCCCCGGCAGGAAATCCCTAAGCTTGTCATTCACGCAGATCGGGCCCATTCCTGGTCCGCCACCACCGTGAGGGATACAAAAGGTTTTGTGGAGATTAAGGTGACAGACATCTGCACCAATGCTGGCAGGGGAAGTTAGGCCCACCTGCGCATTCATGTTGGCGCCGTCCATATACACCAGTCCACCGTTCTGATGGACAACATCGCAGATTTCTTTTATCGATTCTTCAAAAACACCATGCGTCGATGGATACGTGACCATCAGGCAGGCTAGCCTTTCGCTGTACTGCGCGGCTTTGGCTTTCAGATCTGCGACATCGATCTTACCTTCTGCGTCGGATTTGACGACGACCACTTCCATTCCCGCCATCACAGCGCTGGCGGGGTTGGTTCCGTGAGCGGATGCCGGAATGAGCGCGATGTTGCGTGCGTCATTGCGGCTCGCGTGATAGGCGCGGATAACCATCAGGCCAGCATATTCTCCCTGCGCGCCGCTGTTAGGTTGGAGTGAGACGCCGGTAAAGCCAGTGATTTCCTTGAGCCAGTTTTCAAGATTAGTGGTCAGCTCGCGGTAACCTTCCGTCTGATCGGCAGGCGCAAATGGGTGAATATTGCCAAACTCCGGCCAGGTTACGGGAATCATTTCGGCAGTCGCGTTAAGTTTCATCGTACACGAGCCGAGGGAGATCATTGAATGCACCATCGACAGATCTTTGTTCTCGAGCCGCTTGATATAGCGCAGCATTTCGTGCTCCGAGTGATGCGAATTAAAGACCGGGTGCGTGAGGTAAGTCGTCTTGCGGACCAGCGACGCCGGCCAGTTAATCTGTTGTCCGTTAATTGAGGTTGCCGTCCGGGCTTTTTTGCCCGCCGCAGCGAAGACGTCCAGTATCGCTGCTACATCCTCGGGTGACGTTGTTTCGTCGAGAGAAATACCGATACCACCGTCGTCAAAGTAGCGGAAGTTCATCTCGCGGTTGAGTGATTCGGCACGAACGGCATCCGGGTTGGCTTCTACGATCTTCAAGGTATCGAAGAAGTATTCATTCGTCTGCTTGAGTCCCAGATTTTTCAAGCCCGCTTCGAGTGACATGGCTAGCGCGTGTATCCGCGACGCAATCTTTTTCAGTCGCGCGGGACCGTGGTAGACGGCGTACATTCCAGCCATGACCGAAAGGAGGACCTGCGCCGTGCAGATATTTGACGTGGCCTTCTCACGGCGAATATGTTGTTCGCGGGTCTGCAGGGCCATCCGGTAACCGGGATTACCTGAAGCATCCACGGAGGCCCCGATGATACGACCCGGGATCTGGCGGCGGAATTCATCGCGGGTTGCGAAAAATGCAGCATGAGGTCCACCGAATCCCATCGGAACACCAAACCGCTGTGACGAGCCGACGGCGACGTCGACACCCATCTCGCCGGGTGATTTCATGAGCAAGAGACTCATCAGGTCAGTGGCCATGACGACGAAAACTTCTCGTTGGTGCGCTTTTGAAACCAGATCGGTGTGGTCTTGAACAGCGCCATTGTTGTTCGGATTTTGTATGAACAGGCCGAATAGTTCTGGATCATCCAGGTTGACGGCTGAGACGTCACCAACGACCAATTCGACGCCGATAGGGGCTGATCGTGTCTTTAATACGTCGAGTGTTTGGGGAAAGGTGTTCTTATCGACGAAGAATCGATTGGCTGTTTTTTTCGATTGTTTGCGCGACGAAAATAACAAGTGCATGGCTTCGGCGGCGGATGTACCTTCATCGAGCAAGGAAGCGTTGGCGATGCTGAGTCCGGTAAGATCCATCACCATCGTCTGATAATTGATCAACGCCTCCAGTCGGCCTTGGGCAATCTCCGCCTGGTAGGGCGTATAGGCAGTATACCAACCTGGATTTTCAAGAATATTCCGGAGGATAACACCAGGGGTTACGGTGCCATAATATCCGGCTCCGATAAATGATTTGAACGCCTTGTTTCTGGCAGCGAGTTCGCGGAAAGAAGCCAGGAAATCGGCTTCAGTGAGGGCATCCGGCAGGTGAAGGGGTTCCTTCAGGCGGATGTTGGAAGGGATAGTCTGATCGATAAGTTCTTCGAGCGATTTCGCTTTCACTGCCTTCAACATTTCTTCGGTCTCCTGTTCGTTGGGACCGATGTGTCGCGATTCGAATCGTTCAGCGTAGCGGGAATCTAGTTTCATGGAATGTCCGATTTGAGGAATTGATTGAGAGCAGGGCTTAGTCCAAAAAGCTGCGCCGCAAAGGTAATTCAGTTCACAGACAATTAACAGGATAATAGCCCGGTTGGTTTGTGTTTTTGCCGCTCCCGAAAAAATATCGCTGTTCATGACGGCAAAGGCTTAAAAAACAGGAAAGTCGTTTAGCTTTGGCGGATTAACCTAAATGGAATTCACCTTATGAGATTAAAACTCGCCACTATTGCCTGGCTTTTTGCCGGAATGTGCAGCCTGGCCGCCCAGGACCCAACCGCCCTAAAATATGGGGCGATGATTACAACTGCAGACCTGGAAGACAACCTTAGTATTATCGCTTCCGATGCGCTGGAGGGCCGGGAAACGGGTACTCGTGGCCAGAAAATGGCAGCGGCATTCATCCAGGCCCATTTCGAGTCGCTGGACCTCGCTGGTCCGGTGAATGGCTCGTATATTCAGACGATAGAACTGTTCAGCAGTAAGCCGGGGGATATCTACCTGATCGCTGGCGGAAAGCGTTTTGCAAATTTTGAGGGGGTAGCATATATCGGCTCGGCAGAGTCCGGTGGTGAGGTTAAGCTCGAAGCGGTATTTGTCGGCCGTGGAAACAAGGAGGATTTTGACCAGGTCAACGTTGAGGGCAAGGCTGCCGTGGTCCTACTCGAATCGGAAAGAAGTTCGAGGGGCGCTGCTGCGCTTGCGCGTGAGCGAGGTGCCCGGCTTTTGATTAGTTTTAATGAAGATCCCGCCGCATATGAACGCCTGATAGGCCAATTCAAACGCTACCTTTCGGGCTCGTCCCTTTCCCTCACTAAAGGAGGGAGCACACGGCTCCCGGCATTTTACGTTTCACCTGACGTGGCATCGAAGATCTTGAACACCTCGATAGAAAAACTATCGAAGGCGGTCTCCGCAGATGCAAAACCGGGTGCGTTGAAGAAGGTCAAGGCCGGTGAAGTTACATTCAAGACCAGCCAGGAGTGGTCCACCGTAAAAACCGGGAATGTTCTTGGCTACCTGGAAGGTTCTGATAAGAAAGATGAGGTGCTCGTTATCACCGCCCACTATGACCATATCGGCAAGCGCAGTAGCGGCGAAGGCGACCTGATCAATAACGGAGCCGACGACGATGGATCCGGCACGGTTACCGTCCTTCAACTGGCAAAAGTATTCGCTCAAGCCAAAAAAGATGGCCATGGACCGCGACGCAGCATTTTGTTCATGACGGTAACAGGTGAGGAAGAAGGGTTGCTCGGATCAGAATATTACTCAGAGCACCCGGTGTTTCCGCTTGAGAATACGGTGGTTGACCTTAACATCGATATGATCGGCCGAAGGGATCCGCAGCACGCTGATAGCCAACCCTATGTATATATGATCGGCTCGGACAAACTCTCCACTGAACTGCATGAACTTAGCGAGTCGGTAAACAAGAAATACACGAACCTGATTTTCGACTACATGTACAACGATGAGAATCACCCAGACAGATTATACTACAGGTCCGATCACTGGAACTTCGCGAAAAAGAATATTCCGATCATCTTTTATTTCGATGGGATTCATGAAGATTATCACCGGCCCAGCGATCAGATCGAAAAGATTGAGTTTGACCTGCTCGTCAAACGCGCCCAGTGCGTTTTCTACACGGCATGGGAAATTGCTAATCGAGACCAGCGAATCAGGCCTGACGCGAAATAGAAAAAAGCTCCCGGTGGGGAGCTTTTTTTTGCTATTGATTTCGGGTAGAATCCTGCCGGTTGTAGTCGTCCCGGTCCTGATCCCATGTTGAGGAAGTGTCGGACTCCATTTGATCGTTTGATGTTGTATCGGGTTCCACAGTCTCGCGATCCATATCATTGTAATCGTTGTCGCGTTCACTCGACCGGTTGCTCCCATCACCACAACTGAAGGCAACAGCTGCAAGTAATACTAATATCAGCTTTTTCATTTTTGCTCAGATTTAAGTTTAACAATTCACTTATGTTCGGGACGAAGTAAAAAAATTGTGTGCCACGCGGAGCTGCGGTTGGGTGTTGGTCCCGATAGCAATCGGGATTGGCCGTTAGCTTTCGGGTTCGAAATTCCAGGCCGTGAATATCGCCAGCCATCCGGTCTGCCCTCCGAAGTTTAGCGAGGGCATGTGGGAGGGCAACGCAGGAGAGGGTAGCCGGTCGCCGGCCTCTTTTGTTGTAATGACCGGAAGACTGATTGCACGAATGTTGTTATTCGAAGGCCAGGAACCCAGAGACGGACTACTCGATGGGAACGTTGACGTGCCGTTCGGCGTGATAGGAGGAACGTACCAGCGGGCCGGACTCAACATACCGAAGGCCTCGTTTTAATCCTTCCTCGCGATAGAGTTCAAAAATTTCAGGATGAATATACTCGATGACCTCGTGGTGCAGCTTGGTTGGTTGCAGGTATTGTCCAAGCGTCAGGATGAGCAGCCCATTTTCCACAAGGTGATCCATGGCTTCAAATACTTCTTCTTTTGTTTCGCCCAGACCGAGCATAATACCCGACTTTGTTCTTTTGCCCGCCTGGCGCAACCGCCGGATTTGCTCCAAGCTCCGTTCATATTTCGCCTGCGGACGAACCTCCCGATAGAGCCTGTTCACCGTCTCTATGTTGTGGGAGACTACTTCCTGGCCGCCTTCGATCATGCGATACAAAGCGTCCCAATTTCCTTTCGTATCGGGAATCAGTGTTTCGATCGTCGTTTCGGGACTAACTTTTTTGGTTTCAACCACGGTCTGGTACCAAATCTCGGCGCCGCGGTCCTTCAGCTCATCCCGGTTAACCGACGTAATCACCGCATGCTTCACTCGCATCAGCCGGATGGCTTCAGCCACTCGCTTCGGCTCCTCAACATCATATTCTGTTGGCCTCCCGGTGGCAACAGCGCAAAAGCTGCAGCTCCGTGTGCAGACATTCCCCAAAATCATGAACGTTGCCGTGCCCGCTCCCCAGCACTCGCCCATGTTCGGGCAGTTGCCACTTTCGCAGATCGTGTGGAGCTTGTAATGGTCAACGAGTTTCCGGACGTTGGCATACGCGGGGCCGACGGGCAACTTCACCCGAAGCCAGTCCGGCTTTTTCCTGCGCGGTTCGTGAGATGAGATGACAGGAAGTTCAATCATGCCTCAGTTGAGTTATCGGGACGGGTCGGTCTGCCGTCAGTATAAGCGAATTATTTTCCAATAAGTTCCTTGTATTGTGCGGCGGTCAGCAACCCATCCGTTGAACCTTTCACTTCAACTTTGATCATCCAGCCCTCGCCGTAAGGGTCTTCATTGACTTTCTCAGGACTGCCATCCAATGCTTTGTTGACCTCGAGAACTTTGCCGTCAATAGGCATGAACAAATCCGAAACGGTCTTAACGGCTTCCACCGTTCCGAAAACATCATGCTGTTTCAATTCCGTCCCCAGGCTGGTCACATCGACATACACGATGTCGCCCAATTCGCTCTGCGCAAAATCGGTGATGCCTACGATAGCGGTTGTGCCTTCAATTTTGACCCATTCATGATCTTTCGTGTACTGGAGTCCGTCGGGGATGTTCATGTTATGTTCTTTTGATTTGCGGCCAAAAATAACGAAAATCTGCGGACTGGCGACTAAGAAAAAATTCGATTATAGATCTTCAACTATGGACAGCGGTACGGAACCTACTGGGCCAGGCTGAACCTCACCTGGACACCGAAACGCGTGGTGGACCGGGGATACGAATTTGTTATCAAGGGCTCGTTAATGTTGCGTTCGAAATAGGCTTGCAGAGTGAGCTTCTGGTTCACGACATAACTTATATTTGGTCGAAGCTGGAAGTTGATATTTCCGTTGGTGATGTTGTTCTTTCCACCAATTTTCCGCTGAATTGTCTTGCTGTCGCTGACGGTCGCATTAAGCCGGAAGGTGACGTCGTTCTTGAGCACAATCGTCCTGCCCTGGGCGCGGAATGGGAGCTTCAGGTTGTTTTTTGTGTACCCGAGCTGAAAAGAAATATCCTTGCTATTTAACTCGGAAATCTGTGCGTTGGGAATGTTGAGCACCAGGTCGCGCTTAGTTTTATAATCAGCGCGCACTTCCAGGCGATTCTTCGTGCGTACGTTGATACCAATAAGTGGGCTAAATTGCTCTGACAGCATGACCTGGCTGATGACGTATACCGGTATAAACTGCCCCTCGTCATTAAAGCCTCCGAAATAGTCGTTGTTGTAGTCTTCAATCGGCCTGTCAATAGCCACCTGCGACTGGTCGGTAAACTCGAGAGAGTTCGAGTAGTTCATAACTGAGTAGCTAGACTGATAGGCATGGGAAATCGTGACGGATTGAAATATGTCTTTGAGCCCCTCAAGCTTGCTCAGGCCGTTGTAATCCACTCTCCAATTGGGCAGGGGCAATCTCGGGAAGGGGCTAAGGTTGACAGTGTTGGCATCTCTGCCTGTGTAAGCGGCGATGAATGCCGGGATCAGCATATCTTGAACGGTATCAACTTCCTGGGTGCCGATGATGTTCTTGAAACGTCCGTGAATAATGCCGAGATTTTCTTCGAACCGCTTGAACACTTCTGAGGATTCATTGTCGTTTGTCGGATCGAAGGCGGTATTAATCGCCATGTAGGAGATCTTGTAGGTTCCGCTTCTGTTAGGATTCAGCGATTGGAACGCGTACTCAAGTGGATTTCCGGGGATACCATCGTCGATCGAGTCGTAACGAAAAATTTCCTGGAAGACTGAGGTGCCTTCTTTCTTGAGATCGAGCTGAATCACGAAGTCGGGGGACGGCTCAACTTTTGCCCGCAATGTTAGCACTTCGTTCCTCAGTTGCTGGAATGGCCGCGTAAGTGAGGTCGTCTTGGTGAGCCAATTGTTTTGGGCCATCTCATGTCTGATCTCCGGATCTTGTCCGCCAAAAACGAATGACCAACCTGGAGACTTCCAGTCTTCGTCCATCCCCAGGAATTTTGGAGACTGCGTAAACCCTGGAAGGATCGTACCCTGTGTCAGGTTGTAGCTGCCATTGATGGAACGCAGTGACATCAGCAGACGGAAGAAGCCTTTTACAAGTCCAGGAGCCGATTTGACAGTGTCCGGTGGAGGCGATGCGGCGGGACGACCGGGCTGTCGGGCGGGGGCAACCGGACGTGGCGGCGTATTCAGTTCCTTAAGGAATTTCACTTTGTTGTAAAGTCCAACCAGATCAATCTTTCCGGTGAAGCTGTGATCGCGATTGTTCTGAATGGTGTGGCGAAAGTCGAGGCTGTCAGGGATATCCTGAAGGTTTCTTTCCCGCGCGAAATCGTCAGGAATGTTTACGGGCCCCGCCTGCCAGTTGTAGCCGGCCTGGTAACGGTAATCTGCACCAAGCCAATCTGTAATCGGGAATTTGTCAAGAGGCAATGTGTAGTTCACCGTTACCGACTGGTCGAAATTCTTCATGCGGCCAAGGTCCTTGAAGTTGTTTATTACGCTATCCTTTTTGGCCTGCGTGTCGAGATCTCCGGCGGGCTCATCGATGATCGCATTTGCGCGTGCGCTGTATTCAAATGAAAGCCCCCGTGATAAATTCCAGCGCATGTTGTACTGCCTGTTAAAAGTAAAATACTTGAGGTAGTTCGGCTTATCGAGCGATCCGAACGAATTCCTGTACGTTTTCTTCTCAAAAGACCGGTCAACGTCGGCCCGAACCGAAAGACTGGAGGGGAGTAAACTCAGGTTGAATTCCTTTATAAACTTCAAGTATGGTGAACTCAAGGCTTTGGAATTCTTGAATGGCTCGATGCCGGTTTCTTTTGGCGAAAAATTATAGGCAACTGATCCGCGATATTGTTTCAACAAGTTTTCCTTCGTGAAAAAATTCGTTTGCAAGGCTTCGCTGAAGGAATAGCTGAAGGCGAAGTTCTCGATGTCGTAGAGATGTGATCGGGCATCGGGCTTAACCTTTGTTTTTCGAACGTTCACAAAGTTCAAACTTCGTCGCACAGTCTTGTCCTGAACCAGTTTTCGGTAGCTTTCAGGGCCATCGACACCAGTAAACGTGTCATCGATTCGGGTGTCGGGGTTTGCGGGATCGTAGAGTGGGTTGATGGTGGTGTTCTCGTAGCTCACGAACATTGGAAGCTTAATGCCCGTGTTCCCGGGCAGGAGTTTATCGACATTCACGTTAGCGGAAACGTCGTAGGCAGTAGTTTCCTCACGCGTGCGCTCTCCGATCTTTGAGCTTACACTTCCGAAGCCGAAAGTCGTGTGACGCAATGCACCGGTCACCGTAGCAAAGTCTGCCAGGCGGGCACTCAATGTAGTGCTCACGGCCCATCCCGGCGTCCGGTTGAAGTCGGTCACCCGGAGTTCGTTTGCCCAGATGCATACAGAATGTGCCCGCTGGTCATCGCTTCTTGGATTTCGCACGCCAATCATCATCAACTGCACACTGGAAAGATCTGGCCTCCCGACGATCCGAATGAGATGCCTGCCCACTTGCCGGGGACCCTCACGCGGGAATGCCTCCGTGATAGGAAGACCTGTCGCGTCTCTCTGGGATTTCAATTTGTAGAGCTCGTTCAGATCCAGGTCGATCTCATTTTCCGCGGGCCATACTTCCCGCGCGTCTGGATCTCGAATTGCCGGGTCGGATTTGACAAGGGGAATGGAAATCTCGTAGTAGTTATCGGTGAAGTCCGTTCCGAGCCGCAGGAATCCGTACAAGGCTCCGTCTTCTGACTCTGTGTTCGCGTGAAAGAACATTTTGATCCTGCCGTAGTTGAAAAGGTCCATTCCGACATTCTTGAAGATGGCGCGGGCATCACCATCCTGCAAGTTGTCAATGCAAACCTGCACAGCCTGTTCGTTGAGCTGTCGCGAAATCGATGAGGTGTTGTCGCGATCGCGACGCACGCCAGGTGGTATCCGGTATGGCGATGTCGGGCTATTCGGCTCCCAGGCCCCGTTCTCTTCCAGGTTCACGACCGAAACCGTGAAGTCGTTGAAATCCTTTTCTTCGTCCGGCTCGAACCCGCCACCGCGAAGATCGGCCTGGTATCTTCTCCACCTACTGCCGATCATCCTGAAGTTCGCCATCCGCAGTACAACCGGTTGGGAGAATCCGGTCAGCAACATGCGTACATATTTGATCGATTTAAACCCACTGATGTTGCCAACTTTGTCCTCAAATTCGCGAACGGGAATCCGGTAGAGATACCAACTGACTTTTTCACCGGGTACATTGTCGGGAAACGTCTCTATCTTGTCCACGATATATTCCTGGCCTACTTGCAGGCCCGGCTTGAGGTCGATATCGTACTCGTAATATTCTTCCAGTTCGCTCAACGTGTTATCGGCATTGAGGTCTTCGTTGTCCGGCGTCTGTGTCGCCGCCCTGGCGATGGCCTGGTCACCGGTGTTGATGGGCGAGTTCCCATCCATGCCATTGAAGTTTTTGTAACGCTCCAGAATCTTTGCATCGCGTTCGTCGAGATCTGAGCCGAAGAAGTATCGGAAATTGTCGCCAGAAGGGTCATTTAAAACCACTTCTCTGGCTTGTGGGTTGAGCTGATCGATGAAATTCTGGAAGAAACTGGCCTCACCGGCATCACCGAGTCCGTCAAGCCCCACATCCTGATTGTCGCGGGCGCCAGCGTCATTGGCAAAGGCGTTGGTGAGATACTGCTCGGTCGTCACGTAGCCCCACGCATTGGACGTGGCACCGACCGACTGATTCCCATCAGGAGGAAGTCCGTTCTCGAACGCGTGTTTTGAGTCGCGTGCAACGTCCTCGGAAATACTCCCGAGCTGAAAAATAACCCGTCCGCCGGTGGTGTTGTGATCGTTGAACGTTCCGTCGATGATCTTACCATTCTCGGATTCGATAAACGGATCCAGCAACCAAAACTCGATGTATTCGATGTTGGCCTTGTCAAAGTCGACTTCAGTGCGGATGGCGGTGGTTATTCCCGCCCAGTTGGCCTTGGGATCGGTGCCCAGAAATCCGTTGTTATCGATATTGGGATTATAGTTGTAGGGCCCTCGTTCGCGCGGGTAATAGGCAACGTCGAAAACGGGTTGAAAGAAATATCCCTGTGGTCGCTGAAAGAATGGAAAAATCTCCTCGGGCTTTACCGGACGGACGTAATGGTTCTGCAGATCGCGCTCGGAGATGTTTTTCGGTTTGAATGGTCCGGTTTCGCGATAGAATTGATTGTCAATCTGGTACCAGGCCAGCTTGGCCCGCCCGTACCCCAGGGAAAGGTCATTGATGCCTGCGCTTGTCGGATTAAAGCGAGCGTCATGATAGGGAGTAGCGGCCAGCTTCCATCCCTGCGGAGTCATCAGGGAATAGGGCGTAGCGGTGTTTTCAAAATCGTCGACGTAAGCTGTGCCTTCGCCGTCAATAATGTTTGATGTGCCCGGAAGCAGTTGTGCAAATTCACCCGAAAGATTGAATGAGGACTGCTCCTTTGTTTGCAGGATCGGAATGGCATCGATCAGCCTGGTGATCAGCCTGCTCTCTTTACGGATGTTGAAATCCAGTCCGTACTGCATATTGCGGGCCGGCTCAGTGCCGATTTGGTTGCGACTGATTAAAGGCCGCTCATTATAGTAAAGGAACGTCGAGCCGAAGTTCACATCCTCGTTCAGGACATAATCGAAGCGCGTGCCCACCAGGCTGCGTGTCTGAAAAGCGAATGGATCGGATTGCTCGTATTGAACACTGATGTTCTTTCCCGAACTGAGCACGCTTTCATTGAGGATGGTGACTTTCCCGAAAGTGTAATCGACGGTGTAGTCGGTTCCTTCCTGCAACGGCATTCCTCCCGCGAAGATCTTCACGGAATTTTGGGAGACTCCGAATCCCGGTATCAGGATCTCGCGTGAGGACCCGGCATTGTATTGACCTACAATAAAGAATTTGTTCTTGGTCGCGAATAGTTCGGCATCGGCCTTGGTCGTGCGGTAGAGTGTGTCGTACGAGTATTTTTGAATGAGGAAATCTTCATTGGGCTGGTTTTCGAAAGCTTCGCGCACGGCTTCCCTGAACGGTTCGAGGTATGGAAATATAATCAGGCCGGTCTGGGTGTTGATCGTGATACCCTCCACGAAATCGAAGTTCCCATCGCGCTGCGGGTCGTTCACGGGATTTAGTTTATCCAACCCGAATATTTCGATGAGTTGTCGTTCACGCAGGGTGCTCGAGCCTTCCTGCAGCTGAGGGTTGTCAATGCCGGTACGGTCGTCGCGGTAGATGATGCGTAATTGAAAGCCCTCACGCGAAAGCTGGTTGACGTTCAGGTTGTAAATATTCTTCATCATCAGCTCCCATGTAGGGATCACGCGGTCCTGCTCGTCACGAATGGCAATCTTGCGCGGACGAAGGAGCTTGAGGAAAATGACGTCCTCATCTTTCAGGTTGGTGTAGTCTTCCGACAGCTCGCCTACCTTATGGGCGCCGCGTCCATCAGTGTACTCGTAAGCGACAGCAAGGGCTTCATCATTCTGAAGTTTACGCGTAAGGGTGATGTATCCCAACTGGGGATGGAAGGTGAATTCTGTGGGATTCAATTTCCTGGCACGTGTTATCTTTTCAAAATCGATACCATCGGTCATGCCATTGCTGCCATAAGCCACATTCACCAGGTAGTTGTTAATGTTGTCGGGATTTCTCTCGCCGCCGGATTCAAGTTCGAGCAATTCGCTCAAATCGTTGGCATCATTGTCGTTCGGGCCCGGTTGCCGCGCTCCGACACGGGGGTTGTAAACTCTTCGGCCTTCTCCAAGATCCATTAGACCGACAACGTTGCGAAGAGTCTGCGTGTCATTGTTACGGTTAAGAATATATACTTCGACGCGGGTAATGTTGATGCCCGAGTTAATCTGCGGCAGGTTGGCAATCCATCGGCGATAGTTATCGCGGAAGAAGTGGCCTAAAAAAAAATGCCGGTTTTCGTCGTAGTTTGAAGCAACGATTTCGAACGGACGGCCCTGACCTTTCCCGCCGCCGGGTATCTCGATGGATTCAACCTTGCCGCGCTGAGTCGAGGCAATGGCTGTGACATTCAGTTTTCCAAACTGCATCTGAGCCTTCAGGCCGAACAGATTCTGCGCACCCTGGATCAGCGTATTATTTAGTGGAAGGCTGACATTTCCGATTTCAAGCTTTTGCAAGATGTCTTCCTTGAACCCGGTGTACTCGACTTTCATATTGTTCTGGAAGTCGAAGGAGTTGTTGTTGTCAAAATTGGCCAGGACAGCCAGCTTTTCTCCGACTTTCCCGATGACATTCATATTTATTTGCTGGTCGAACTCAAAGCCGCCATTGCGTTGTTGGCGTATCGGAATGGCGGGGTTGCTGATCTTCTGAAAGGAGCCTCCAAAGTCAAGCGTTACAAATCCACGCGGTACTAATTCGACATAGCTTCCTCCGAAGATTCGGTCCAGTACCGGACTGATATATATTTTAGGTGTAAAGCCTCTGCCGGAGACGGCACTTTCTCCATCCATCGCGCGCGATCGGTTCTGCCAATATGATTTAAGGATTTGTCGGTCCTGGTATTTTTTGAACTCTTCGAACGACATACTCGTAGTCGGCCGGTAATAAAGGTCGCCGATTTTTTCGTAGATCGTGTAGTTCAGCGCCGTGTCGATCTCAACGTCAAGCTTGAGTTGATTGGGGTCTTTAAGAAAAAGCGGTGATTGAGTAGTCGTGTTCGAGAAAGGGTCGCCGTAACGGTCAGAGGGACGGTAGGTTGGCCTGCGGGTAGGTTCGTAGCGCGTCGAATCGATCTGGCCGTACACGCCATCGGGCAGCACCACAAAGAACAGCCATGCCACTACCAGACGGCCCGGTATGAGAGCAATGTAATTCTTGCGAGTAGTGATAGCCAATCAATTCCTGTTTATCAACGTGATGGTGTGCCTCGGATCCACGCGCCGCCCTGTGAGTTGCTTTCTGCACGCCATCTAAAAT
This sequence comes from uncultured Roseivirgaceae bacterium, assembly GCA_964563295.1. Lineage (GTDB taxonomy): Bacteria > Bacteroidota > Bacteroidia > Cytophagales > Cyclobacteriaceae > Chryseosolibacter. The sequence continues at coordinate 30,152 of CAZLWX010000006.1, forward strand.
AACCAATCAAGCCATCATGCGTTCTTCAGCGCTTGCTTAACCAAATCTTCCAAGGTAATGGTATTTCCTGAGTTTTTCAGGACGGTATCAATACTTTTCTCAGCCACTGGTTTAGGTAAGCCAAGGGTAAGTAGTGCAGATAACGCTTCCCGGCGCAAGGTATTGTGTGGTCCTGCGGAAACTGTTGGCTGGGCCTCTTCCCAGGTCTCTTTTCTAAGCTTGTCTTTCAGGTCGATGATCACGCGTTGCGCTGTTTTCGCACCGATGCCTTTGATGGCCTGGAGGGCAGCGATGTTCTCCTGCACGATCGCGGTCTTGAGTTCCTGCGTGTTCATGTACGAGAGCATCACGATGGCGGTGCCGGGCCCGATCCCATTAACCGAGATCAATTGTTGAAAGAGTCGCTTCTCCGCTTCACTGGCGAACCCGAAAAGTAAGTGGGCGTCTTCGCGAATCGCCAGGTGAGTGAATAACTGAATGTTTTCCTGATCTTTTACTTCAGAAAATGTCTGAAGGGAAATTTGCACATGGTAACCGACTCCATTGACTTCGATAATGACGTATGTAGGGTCCTTGTGCGCAAGCCGGCCTTTCAAATATCCAATCATAGTGGCTGAACGTCAAGATTGTACTACAAGTGGTCGTTTTGTTCATGCAGCTGAGCATCGACGACAGCAATTGCCGCCATGTTTACAATCTGCCGTATTGAGCTTCCGAGCTGAAGAATGTGCACCGGCTTCTTCATGCCGAGCAATATAGGACCAATGGCTTCGGCACCTCCGATCTCCATCAGAAGTTTGTAGGCGATGTTGCCGGACGACAGATTCGGAAATATCAGCGTGTTGGCGCCGTCCCTGGCCAGGGCACTGAACGGATAGGTCTCTTGTTGAATCTCCGTGTCCAACGCCACATTGGCCTGAATATCACCTTCCACAATTAATGTCGGATCTTTTTTGCGTGCCAGCTGAACCGCCAACCGCGTCTTGTCGGGTACGTCGCCCTTCGAGGAACCGAAATTGGAATATGATAAAACTGCCATCCTCGGCTCGATATCAAAAAACTTGACGCCCCGGGCTGTAAGCTCGATTATTTGTGCAAGTTCCTCGGCGTTCGGGTCGAGGTTGACGGTGGTGTCTGAGAAAAAGTACGTACCCCGCTTATTCATGATGATATACATTCCTGCCACACGGCTCACGCCCTCTGCCACACCAATCACCTGGAGCGCGGGTGAGATCGTTTTAGGATAGTCCTTTGTCAAACCCGACACCAGTGCGTCGGCATCACCGAGTTCAACCATCATCGAACCATAGTAGTTACGCTCACGCATCAGTCGCAGGCAATCGAGATAGGTGCTTCCCTTTCGCTGTCGCTTCTTGTACAATATCTCCGCGTAACGTTCCACCGTGGCGTTTTCCTCGCGCGGATAATATATCGGACAGTCGTGAAGATCAAGTTTATGTTCCTCGATCAATTGCAGGATTTCCACTTTGTTTCCGAGTAATATCGGGTGAGCGATTCCTTCATCTTTAAGGACTTGTGCCGCTTTCAGAATTTTTGGATGATTTGCTTCGGCGAATACTACGCGTTTCGGATTTTTCTTCGCCCGGTCGATGATACGCGACATCAGCTTCTGGTCAATGCCGATCCTTTTTTGCAGGTCGTTATTGTAGGCGCCCCAGTCGGTGATGGGATTTCGGGCCAGGCCTGAGTCCATTGCTGCCTTTGCCACAGCGGGGGAGACTGTCGTAATCAGCCGCGGATCGAGCGGCTTGGGGATGAGGTATTCGGGGCCAAACTTTAGTTTGTCGGCTCCATAGGCTTTCACAACCATGTCCGGCACGGGCTCCTTGGCAAGGTCAGCCAGGGCGTGAACTGCGGCGAGCTTCATAGCCTCATTGATCTCTGTCGCCCGCACATCGAGTGCGCCGCGGAAGATATAGGGAAAGCCGAGAACATTATTCACCTGGTTCGGATGATCCGAACGGCCCGTGGCGAGAATAGCATCGCTCCTCGTTGAGCGGGCGAGATGATAGTCGATCTCTGGATCGGGGTTCGCCAGCGCAAATACGATTGGACTTTTGGCCATCGAATTCAAGTGCTCGGGGGTCATGGCATTGGCAACAGAGAGTCCGACAAACACGTCAGCACCCTTCAAAGCTTCTTGAAGGGTGGAGATGTTTCGGTCCGTTACAAACTGTTTCTTTATCTCGTCGAGGTTCTCACGTTTCGTGTTCAAGACGCCCTTGCTATCACACATCACAATATTTTCTTTCCTTGCTCCGAGCGCGATGTACAGTTTCGTACAACTGACGGCGGCGGCGCCAGCCCCGTTTACAACGATCTTGATCTTCTCAATCTTTTTGCCGGTGATTTCAAGAGCATTCAGCAGGGCCGCACTGGATATAATCGCGGTGCCGTGCTGATCGTCATGCATGACAGGGATGTTCATTTTTTCCCGCAACACGGTTTCGATCTTGAAACATTCGGGAGCTTTGATGTCTTCGAGGTTGATACCGCCGAAAGTTGGTTCCAGCGCAGCGACAATCTTGATCAGCGCATCGGGATCCTTCTCATCGACTTCGATATCGAAGCTGTCGATTCCCGCATACTTCTTGAACAAAACCGCTTTGCCTTCCATCACCGGCTTTGCCGCGTGGGGACCGATGTTGCCTAACCCCAGAACGGCAGTTCCATTGCTGATAACAGCGACGAGGTTCCCTTTCGAGGTGTATTTGTAGACGTCCTCTACATTGGCGGCGATCTCCTTGCACGGTTCGGCCACGCCAGGGGAATATGCCAGCGCCAGGTCCATTTGCGAAGTCAGTACTTTGGTCGGCACGACCTCGATCTTTCCGGGCTGGCCTTGCATATGATAATTGAGAGCCGCTTCCTTTCTGATTTTTATAGACATGTAGGGGGATTTAAGGTGTCAAAGTTAACAATCGACGGATAACTTTCCAGAGAAGCAAGAGCGGGCTGACTTCGGGCGTAAATCTAGTTATGCCTAAAAAACGAAAAATCCTAATAGTCAAACTGAATGCGCAGGATTAATCAAGAAGATGCTAAAATTTCTTAACCCTGGCCGGGACGGCCGGTGATCGTTGCTTGTTTTTCAATTTTCAAGCGAAGACACGCTTGCGCGGGGAACCTCCTGATCAGATTCCGATGATCAGTTTCTGGCCCGGTTGGATCTTGCTTCCGTTGAGCTTGTTTAGGGACTGGATTTTCTCGACAGTCAGTCCCTCAAACTTCCGGGTGATGTCCCACAGGGTGTCGCCGGGCTGGACGGTATAGGTCTTCATTCCCGTTAGGTCGACGGACGGAGTACTATTGGCAGCGCTCCGTGTTGACGCGACGACGGGTGCGGTTCCGGGTTTTACCCAGATGTTGAGGCGTTGACCAGTACGGATCAGATTGCTATTTAGATTATTCCACTTTCGAATGTCTTCCACCCGAACCTTGTAGCGCAGCGCGATGGAGCCGAGTACGTCGCCGCTACGGACCCTGTAGACGACGCGTTCACGTCCATAGGTGCTGCCTGCCATGTTCTTCGCCAGCATCTCAAGTTCCTTTTTACCAACTTTCGAGGCGGAGTCCAGGATAGCTACACGGTTAAGTTCCAGAATTTCCTTCGCCGCAAGCGGCACATTGATGATGTAGTTCTTTGATGTTTCGGGAACGGCATTTCGCAGGATTGAAGGATTCAGTTTCTGAAGGTCTTCGACGCATGTGCCGGTAAGGCTGGCGAACGTTTCAAAGTTGAGGAATTTATCCACTTGTAGCGTATCGTGACGAACGAGCATCTCGTCGCCTTCATAAATGAAATTGTGCTCATCCAGGTAATTCATCGTATAAACGATAGCCACAAACTGCGGCACATAAGATCGTGTTTCGCGAGGCAAGTAAGGGTAAATATCCCAGAATGACTTTTTGTACCCCGAGCGGCGGATCGCCCGCCTGACATTGCCCGGTCCGGTGTTATAGGCTGCCAGCGCGAGTTCCCAGTCATTAAATATCCGATAGAGATCCTTCAGGTATCGGCATGCGGCATCGGTCGACTTCTCGGGGTCCATCCGCTCGTCAATATACCAATCGTTGTGTAAGCCGTAATACCTTCCGGTGGCTGACATGAATTGCCACAGTCCAACGGCGCGGACGCGGGAAACGGCCCGGGCGTTCAGTCCGGACTCAATAATAGAAAGATACTTCAACTCGTCGGGCAAGTTGTGTTTTGCCAGGGATTTTTCGAACAATGGGAAATACAGATTCTTGCGCCGGATCATCAGACGCGTGTATTCCCGATCCTTGACTGTAAAGTAGTTGATGAAGGCGTGAGTCTTATTGTTATAAGTAAGCGGAATTGTTTGTTCAATGCAGGCGAGGCGATCGCGGAGAACATCCGGGTCATCGTCACCAGGCACATATTCAAGCTCGGAAGGCTGATAGAAGTACACGTAGTCGGCGGTATCTTCCTTATACAGCATTTCTTCTTCGGCTTCGGCGACTTCAATGGAGTCGATTACTAACGAATCGGGTTGAAGTGTTTCTTCGGATAAGATCTCCTGGCCAAGCGCCGCGCGCGAAAAAAAGACCAGCAGGTAAAAAAATCGTTTCATGCCCCGCTTAGATTCAGTACTTGTCTCGAAAAATGTAAAAGTTTTCCTTCGTTAAAATCGTCAGCCAAAATTTGCAGACCCACTGGCAGTCCTTGCTCGTCTTTTCCACAGGGAACTGAAATCGCTGGAATGCCTGCCACATTAGCCTGAACGGAAAAAAGATCGGCCAAGTACATCGCGAGCGGATTATCGGTATGCTGCCCCAGTTTAAACGCTGTTGTTGGCGTTGTGGGCATCACGATAAAATCAAAACGGGTGAGTATTTCCCTGGTCTTCTCGCGGATGATCCGTCGAACTTTCTGCGCCTTGGTATAATAGGCATCGTAGTAACGGGCACTCAGTACAAATGTACCCAATAAAATCCTTCGCTGCACTTCCTTTCCAAAGGATTCCGACCGAGTCTTTTTATACATAGAGTGGAGGTCAGTGCTGGACGGGCTTCGATACCCGTAGCGAACGCCGTCAAACCGGGACAGGTTGGAGCTCGCTTCGGCCGCTGCCAGGATGTAATACGTCGGCAGGATATAGTCCATCAGCGGAAAGTCAACATCAGAAACCGTGTGCCCATCACTCTTAAGTTTTCCGATGATTTCAGTGATGTTGCGTTGTATTGCGGGCTGTAGGGCTTCAGCGTTTGGTTCGCGCATGCGGGCGATCTTGTATTTCCGCCGGGAATCTTTTTCAATCTCGTTCACATACGAGACGACCGGCTGTCGCGATGAGGTGCTGTCCGCCACATCATGACCGGCGATGACCTCGAGTACCAGGGCGATGTCGTCGACATGTTTTCCCAGAATGCCAATGCAATCGAAAGATGACCCATAGGCGATCAGGCCGTAGCGCGAAATACGGGAGTAGGTGGGCTTGAGGCCAATGACACCACAGAATGCCGCCGGTTGGCGCACCGATCCGCCAGTGTCGGATCCGAGGGAGATGAGGCATAAGTCCGCCATGACCGCTACGGCTGAGCCTCCCGAAGAACCACCCGGAACGCGCGTGTTGTCCAGTTCATTCAACACGGGTCCAAAAGCGGAGTTCTCGTTTGACGAACCCATGGCGAATTCATCGCAGTTTTGTCTCCCGATAATAATGGCGTCTTCATCAAGAAGACGCTGAATTGCTGTTGCGTTGTATTGGGCGATAAAGCCATCCAGGATCCGGCTTGCGGCTTGCAGCGGATGGTCTTTGAACGATAAAACGTCCTTAATACCGATCACCATCCCGGCGAGTTTGCCGGCGGTGTTTGACTTGATACGAGAATCGATTTCCGAAGCACGTTGTATCGCTTCGGCTTCGTACACACTCAAAAAAACATTGAGGTGTTTCTTATTGCGAATGTTGGTGAGGTAGTGCCTGACTAGTTCCTCGCAGGTGAGGGTGCCGCGATGCAGTTCGTTCCGTATGTCGCGGAATGACGCGTACGCTTTCAACGCTTATCTCCCTTCCTCGATTTTGTTCGCCTCTTTGGTGGACTCTTCAACTTCCTTCTTGACGTCTTTCACAGCGTCCTTGAATTCGCGAACACCCTTACCAAGGCCCTTCATGAAATCGGGGATCTTCTTTGCGCCGAAAAAGACTAACACAAAAAGGCCAATGACAAGAATCTCCTGCATTCCCAAATTGCCCAAAAACAGCAGTATCGCTTTCATATGAATATTTTTAAAGGTAACGACAAAAGTAGGGGAAAAATCCCAAGAAAGATAGATAACAGTTAAAGTTTACTAAGCGCTCACATACTGCGCAACCAGGCCTGAGGGTCAAGGGCCTTTGTTTGCTTCCGGATCTGAAACCGGAGCTCGGAAACTCCTTCGTAGTTTGCAATCACACTTCCGAGCTCCTGGTCGAGCAGTACTTTCTGCCCTTCTTTTACATAAACGTCCTTTAACCCGGCATAGACGGTAAAATACTCACCGTGCTTAACCAGCACGGTGCTGCCGATGGTAGGCAAAAAAGCTACCGACCGAACCTCGCCTTCAAAAACGCATCGCACTTTTTCATTGGCACGCGTCTGGATATTGACGCCCTCGTTTTGCATGACTATTCCTTTGAGGACCGGGTGGTTCTGAATTCCGAATTTTTGGGAAATGAAGCCCGAAGCGACCGGCCAGGGCAGCTTGTGTTTGTTTTCCTCAAAGGAGGCTGAAAGCGTGACCGCCGAGGAGGCTTTGGCCGCCGCCGCTTCCCGGGCCAACTCCTCGCGAATAATGTCTTCGATCAACCGGTCAAGCCGGGCGATCGCCTGTCGCGTATTGTCCAGATCGTGTTTTAGCTTTTTTTCCTGTTTTTCCAGGGTCTTCACCAGGTTGCTTTGCTTGGATTTGAGGGATTCGAGCTGTTTGTTTTCACTCAGTTCATCCTTGAGGAGATTGTTTTTTTCCTGGCGCTGAGTTTCGATCTGACTCACCTTGCCGGAGAGCTCGGCTTGTACCTCCAAAATCATCTGCGCCTGAAGAGCGCGGGTCTGACCGTATTGCTGCATGTAGCGCAGGCGCATGATCAATTGATCAAAGGAGGCCGACGAAAAAAGAAAGGTAAGTCGCGTCGTACTGTTGCTCGCTTTCTGCGCACCGAACAACATGGCCGCGTATTCTTTTTTTAGTTTCTCCAGGTCGGAAGCCAGGGCGTCGATGATGTCCTTATTCTCAGCCATTTCGATGTCGAGGTAGCTGATCTCGCGTTTGATCGACGCAATGAGTTTTTCCTGTTCGAAGATGCGCTGGTTGAGTGCACTCAACTCGCCGAGGGTATTCTCTTTTTTCTCGGAGGTCTCATCGAGTATTCTTTCGACTTCTTTTATTTTGGCGAGATTCTGCTGCTTCTCGCGCTGCAGCTGTGCCTTGGTCTTTTTTTGGGCGTATGCGGCTACAGTACAAAGGGAGAGGATAAGGATGATAGCATACCGGTAACTACCTCCGGACATATCGTTTTGGAATATTGAAATTCGGGATCTTGTCGCGGTCGCTGACTTCTGCCTTGGCGTATTCGAAGATGATGGTGGTGTTCAGCAGTCCTGTAACGGATTTATAGTACAAATTGATGGTGCCATTGTACGGGAAGACCATGTTCTCAACCGGCTGAAAATTCGAGTAGTTAATGACAAGAGAATTGCTGCTGTTGCCTTCCTTGAATTCGACCTTTTCAATCTTCATGCTCGCCGCGTTCACATAATTGGTAACGTCGATGTGGCCGACTTGTTGTTTAAGCAAGTACATGGAACTTTCCTGCAACACTTCTTCGTCCTCCGAGCGGGGAAAAAGAAGATTACCCAGCATAGCGGCCTGTATAATATCGTAGTTGATATCGATATTGAAACGTTTTGACAGTTCAGGGTACTCAAACACGAAGTATTCTTTGTCTACAGTGCTGACAATGGTTATCGAATCCTTGTTGATCAGAGCCTTACCGCCCTGGATGCCCACCACATTAAACGTCATCCAGATTACACTGTCCTTGCGCATCTTAATGTGGGCTTTCACGTCGCGTTCCTTGTTGGCATCACGCAAGATCATGCGAGCGCGGCCCTGAAAGTTTGCGAAGTCCATCTCGGCAATATTCAGCGTCAGCTTAGGGATGTCGATGGTGGTGGTTAATACTTTTTTACTGCAGGAAGACAATGACAGGACACATGCGGCGGTGACCAAGAACCAAAGGCTCTTATTCATAGATTTTACGGTTGGCAATTTTCTTATTGAGTATTTCACTGTTCGCGTTCATACCCCGTGCCTTCTCCCATTGTTTTACCGCGCCATCGACATCGCCCAACTGATAAAGAATATCTCCATAATGTTCAAAGTGGGTGGCGTTTGCTTTTCCCGTGCTAATAGCCCGCTCCATGACTTTTTTCGCCTCCCTGTACTTTTGCCGGACATACAACACCCAGGCATGGGTATCCAGAAAGGTAGGATTATCCGGGTTATTTTTGATCAATGTGGCTGACATTTTTTCGGCCTTGTCAAGATTTTCTTTGCGCTGAGCGAGGTGATAACTGTAGTTATTCAACACAATTGAGTTTTCGGGATTTTGAGCCAGTGCCTCCTCATAGGCTTTGTCTGAGCGTACAAAATCATGCGTCGCGTCATAAGAATCACCCAGCATGGCATTGATCTCGCCGAGGAGCCGCACGTTCGATGAAGATAATTTTTTTGCCTGCTCGAACGAGGCAATTGCCTCATCGAACATTCGCTGTCTCAGGTGGCTGTAGCCAAGGAAGTAATGGATCAAACCCTGGTTGGGATATCGCTCCAACGCCTCCTCTGCATGTTTTGCGGCGTCGTCCCATTCCTCCAGCTGTGTTTCCAGGTACAAAAGATTCTCCCAGACCTCGAAGCCCACTTCGCCGAGTTCAATAGCCTTCGTGTATTCGCGCAGCGCTTCCCTGCTTTTCCTGATCGATAGGAAAAGGTCACCGCCGACGATCCTCACACTTGCATTGTTGGGGTTGGTGGCGACCAGCTTTTCGAATAACGATGATACGAATGCTTCCTTGGCGGGATCAGGCGCGTTCCTGGTCTTGTTGTCGTGCAGTTCGGCGTTATAGGCGCTGACGATAATAATTTTGCTGTTCACGTCGACGCTGGGATCGTCGAACAACGCCACGAGCAGGGGCTTGGCTTTTTCTTCCAGGCCAGCATCGCGATAAAATCCGGCGAGCAGCATTTTTGCGCTTCCGGCATGTGAATTGGTGGAGACAAATTTCTCGAGACTGGCGATGGCCTCATTGCGCAGATCTTTTCGCGAGAGCAATTCGGCGAACGCCATGACAAAGCGCTCCTCGTCAGGGAACGCATCGACAAGCTTTTGGCCCTCGGCAAGTCCCTCCCTGATTTTGCCTGCTTCAAGGTACAGCCGGGCTTTTTCGATCGACGAAATTTCATTAATGCCGAAAACATCCTCGGCGCGATCATAAGTTCGTATAGCGTCGTCCGGCTTGTTGGAATAGACATAAACCGCCGCCAGCTCGTACAGGTAGTGCTCAGAGCCGTCGACCTCCCTCATCATGGTTTCATAGGCGGTTGCTGCTTCATCATACCGTCCCAGGCCCGTGTAGATGTTGGCTGCCAGGAGATAGAAATATTTATTTGACTTTTCCAACCGAAGCGCATTCTCGATACTCAGGGATGCCTTGATCAGATCGTCATGCTTGTTGCCGCGTGCCAGCACTTCAGCAATCTTGTAGTGCACGGTAGCATTTTCGGGATTGATTTCCAGGGCACGCTGGTAATACAACAGGGCTTTGGCGTAGTCTTCAAGGATGAAAAACTTTTCCCCTTCAGTAAAATAGAATTCGGCCTCGCGCATGCGAAGACCTTGCGGCGCATCGTCAGCGCCCTTCTTTTTCCGCTGCGCCGATGATGGCACCGGCAGCAGAAATAGGAGCATCAGAAACAGGTACAACGGGAAAATATGTCGGATGATCGCCCTCACGAAAAAGTATTATAATCGCCCACACTCAGGTCATGCGGCTTACCTTCAAAATTAACGAAATTCCCCAACATGCTGTTTTCAAAGACCGCCCAGGAGATGCGCGAGTTCGACTGAATGATCGAATTGCGGATGCGGCTGTCGGAGATGCGGCAATTGTCGCCGATGGAAACGAATGGACCGATTACGGAGTCCTCGATCACCGTCCCTTCTCCAATAAAGCAGGGCTTGATGACGACCGAGTTCTTCAATTGAGCCGTGGATGAGATCAACGGTTGGTCTTGAATAAACTCCAGGTAACGGCTGTTTGTCTGGACCGTAACATTCTTGTTTCCACAGTCCAGCCATTCGCGTACTTTGCCCGGCGAAAACCGCGCACCTTTGCGCCTGAGATTTTCAAGCGCCGTGGTGAACTGGAATTCACCTTTTTCTTTGATGTCGTTATCAATGAGGTACTGCATTTCGAGCCCCAGGCTTTCGCCTTCGCGGAAAAAATAGATGCCGATGATCGCCAGGTCAGAAACAAACTCGGAAGGCTTTTCAACAAAGGCGGTAATCTCATTTTTCTCGTTGACTTTGACGACCCCGAATTGCGAGGGATCCTCCACCTGCTGTACCCAGATAATACCGTCTTTGCTGATGTCGAGGGTGAAGTCAGCCTTAAAAAGTGTATCGGCAAACGCGACAATAATTTTTCCCTGGAAGAGTTCACGCGCAAAGAGCAGTGCGTGAGAGATTCCCAATGCCTCTGTCTGGTAATAGATCTTGCCGACGGCGCCCACCTCTCCAGCGATCTTCAGGAGATTCTCTTCAACATCCTTGCCAAATGACGGATGAATGATAAATCCAACTGTTTTTATCTTTTCAGGAGAAACTTTGGCGATATCTTCTACAAGCCTGTGAACGATAGGCTTCCCCGCAATAGGCAGCAGGGGCTTTGGCACGGTGAGGGTGTGGGGCCGAAGTCGCTTACCCAATCCGGCCATCGGAATGATAATGTTCATGCGGTATAAGTTCAGTTCAAACTCAGGTAATCCGGAAGAGGCCGATCAAGTTAGTAAAAAATCAGGCCACCGGATCGACTGAAAACCTCTTCTCGACAACGTATACGACGGCCATCGCGGTTACGCAGACCAACAGGTGAAAACCGGTGGCAAGCCATTGATCCGGTATACCAATTGAGTTGGTTCCATACACGACGGCCAATGTTGCCGCAATGTAGGCTGTTGACCTTCCGATGGTGTAGGGAACCGGAAAATATTTTTGACCGATCAAATATGTTGCACACGCCATTCCAAAATAGCACAATAGTGCGGCCCAACTGCTCCCCAGGTAGCCAGCAACGGGAATTAGAAAGTAATTCGCCGCAATCGTGACGATGACACCCCCCAACGTAACAAGAGTACCGAAATATGTTCGATCTGTGATTTTGAACCATACTGAAAAATTATAGTACATGCCGAGGAAGAGGTAAGCCAACAAGAGGATGGGCACAATGTATAAGCCCTCCCAGTACTCCGCCTGACCCAGAAAATGTTTGAGAATATCCAGGTTCACCGACACGACAAGAAGAATGATGCAACAAGCGATGACGAAATAGTGATTGACCCTCGCGAACAGGTGTGGAGAATTTTTCTCGGCGGCATTCGAAAAGAAGAATGGCTCCGCGGCATAACGGAAGGCCTGTATCGCGAGATTCATGAGAACCGCCAGCTTGTAGGCAGCGCCGAAGACCCCGAGGGCATATAACTTGCTTTGACCAGAATAGAAATTCTCCGGCAACCATTTCTCGAGTGTGATCCGGGAAAACATCTCATTAGTGATGCCGGCGAGGCCGGTCAGCATGATGGGGTACGCGTACGAGAGCGTCGGCGGCGTCAGCTCTTTGTCGTACAAGGGCCTCCAGGCGATCAGGCTCCGGGCAAAGAACAAGAGGTAGAACCCGTTGGCTGCGAGGTTGGCAAGGATGACCAGGCCAACATCGGGCGTAGGCCCGGAAGCAATAACCAGGAAGTAAATATTGAGTCCCACGAGGATAGCAATGTTGACCAACTTTCCGAAAGCGAAACGCCACGCTTCTTTGCGCCAACGCAAGCGCGCGAAGGGAATGGCCACCGCGGCGTCGATGAACATGATCAAGGCCAACCAGATCACCAGGTCCGTACGGCCGGGCACTTCCATATAATCTGCGATGCCGTCCGCAAAAAGAATAAACACCAGCGAGAGAAATCCACTGATAGCGATAACAACCGTCTGGGTTATGTTGAATACCTTTTTTTCGTCGGCGCCGGGCTTACTTGCAAATCTGAAGTACGCCGTTTCCATGCCGAACATATACACGGTGTTGATGACGGCAACGAAAGCGTAGAGTTTGGTGATCACACCATATTCTTCCGGCGCGAAAACTCCCGTGTGCAGCCTCACAAGCAGGAAGTTCAGGAACCTCGGAACGATGCTCCCAAGACCATACAAGGCTGTTTCGCCTGCCAGGCGTCGGAGCTTGCTCATCGAAGGACGGAACTGTGAAGTTGGAAAATACGATTGCGCCTTATGATCATGTCATTTTCCGGTGAATGTCGGCTTTCGTTTGTCGAGAAAAGCACTGGTTCCTTCGCGGAAATCGCTTGTGGAACTGCAGGCAGCGAAATTATCGGCCTCGGCAACATAACCGGCTTGTTCAAAGCCAAAGCCGGCACTCACGCTGGCAATAACCCGGGCCACTGCGACCGGTCCTTTGCTCAGAATCTTTGACATGATATTGTTCGCAGCTGTCATTAGTTCGTTTTTGTCGGCGACAACCTGATTAACCAGACCGATAGCCTGCGCATCGGCGGCGCTGATGATGTCTCCAGTGAGGAGGAGTTCCAGCGCTTTACCACGGCCCACCAGTTGGGTGAGACGCTGCGTGCCGCCGTAGCCGGGAATTGTTCCCAGGTTTACTTCGGGCTGACCAAACCTGGCATTCGTCGTCGCGATCCGGATATGACAAGCCATGGCAAGTTCGCAGCCCCCTCCCAAGGCAAAACCGTTTATAGCTGCGATAACAGGCTTGGCATTATCTTCAATGGATTTGAACAACGATTGCCCGCGGCGGGAGAGTTCCAGCGCTTCCTTTTGTCCGAGCGCCCTCAATTCTGTGATGTCTGCCCCGGCGACAAAAGCCTTGTCGCCTTCACCGGTAATAATTACTCCCCGGACGCGGTCATCCCGCGAGATTTCCGCGAAGGCGGCGTCCAACGCGTCCATCGTCTTGGCATTTAATGCATTGAGTGCTTGAGGTCGGGAGATGGTAAGGGTGAGGACTCCCGTGGCGTCGAGATTTTTAACTAAAGTCATAGTTGCCAATTTAATTCCATTCTATCAAAAAAGCGGCCTTTTAGCGTTATCTTGCGAGATCAAAGTTACTTTTAGTTGGCTATTCTGTATCTATTCATCAATAACCCCACATTCCGGGCGTGTTGCTCGCTTATGAGTGCTTCTCGTGTTCTTCTTTTCAGTCTCGCTGTGATGGGTTGGACGGTGTCGTTGGCGCAAAAGACGTGTACTTCCAATCCGACAACCATCAATGCCAATATCAACTTCGGTTCGATTACTTGGACCGCGGGTGGCGGCGCCACAGTTGCCGAGTGCAATGACATGGCCGATGGGCTCATCACTTTTACAGG
>CAZLWX010000006.1:43953-68701 GCA_964563295.1 uncultured Roseivirgaceae bacterium
CTGGAGGATTTGACGAATGCGATGCAGGTGGCACATTCTGCGCGGACAATGGTGTTTTGCCTATCAAACTCCTTTCCTTCAGTGCGAAGAAAACCGACGAGTCGGTCATACTGTATTGGAAGACTACCCTGGAAGAGGACTTCGACCATTTCGTGGTGGAGCGCTCAACCGATGGCTTTGATTTCGCGGAAATTGGACAAGTGCCGGGCGCTGGTCGGAATATCTATGACATCATCTCCGAGTACAGTTTTGAAGATAATTATCCGTTGCGCGGGCTCAATTACTACCGGCTGAAGTCCGTCGACCTCGACCTGCGCTATGATTATTCAAGAATCGTGTCAGCCAGCGTTGAAGATGGTCGCAGATTTTGGGTGCATCCCAATCCGGCCAGCGAATCGATCACCTACTTTACAAACTTTCCTGCCGCCGCCGGCGATCGCATTGTGTTATTGAATCCGTTGGGAAAACAGATCTTCGACAAGCCTGCCGTTCACCATCAAGAGGCCATTCCGTTTGACGAAAAGCTCAGCCCGGGGATCTATTTCCTTAAGTATTATTCCAATGGTGTGGAATATACCACGCGTGTACTGGTTCGATAATCACGAGCTGTAGGTCGCCAGCCGGCTGGGTAGATGGGCGAGAATTTCCGCTGTCATTTCTTTGAGTCCGAAACGATGTTGCCAACCCCAATCCGCGCGTGCGGAGGAGTCATCAATCGACTGAGGCCAGGAGTCGGCGATGGCCTGCCTGAAATCCGGTTCATATTTAATTTCGAAGTCGGGAATGTGCTTTTTAATCTCCGCCGCAATTTCGGCAGGACTAAAACTCATTGCTGAAATATTGTAGCTGGACCGGACGCGGACTTTTTCAGCCGGTGCCTCCATTAGGTCGAGTGTCGCCTTCACCGCATCATCCATGTACATCATGGGCAGAAAACTGTCGTGCTTGAGGAAACAGACATACTTCTTCTCCACGATGGCCTTGAAGAAAATGTCGACAGCATAGTCGGTAGTGCCTCCACCTGGTTGCGACTTATATCCTATTAATCCCGGATAACGAAGGCTTCGCACGTCCACTCCGCGATTACGAAAATACCATTCGCACCAGCGTTCACCTGCCTGCTTGGAGATACCGTAAATCGTAGTAGGATCCATCACGGTATGCTGAGGCGTGTTAACCCGCGGTGTTGTTGGTCCGAATACCGCGATCGAGCTTGGCCAATATACTTTCCTGACGTTGAATTCAACGGCAGCATCGAGCACATGAACGAGTCCGTCCATGTTCAGGTGCCAGGCGAACTTCGGATTCTTTTCTCCTGTGGCGGACAAGACGGCGGCGAGGTGATAGATCTGTGTGATCTTATGCTTCTGAACAAAATCGAAGAGCGCCTTTTGTTTCAATACGTCAAGAATTTCAAAGTTGCCCTGGGCTAAAATCCCTTGCGGATCTTTGATGTCCGTAGCGATCACATTCTCCTTGCCATACAGGTTCCATAGGCCTTGTGTGAGTTCCGTGCCCAGTTGGCCACCGGCGCCGATGACGAGAATTCTTTCGTTTTTCATCTCAGGCAAACTTAATGATGATTTTTAGAATTGGTCCACATTTTTTGTCATCCTTCCATAAATGCCTTGATGCCGGCAGCTAAAATTGCGAATAATTCAACTTTTGGATGCGCGCTCCTTCTAAAATCGCTTCCAAGACCTAACTTGCGCAACGGTGAGTTTTGAAATTTACTTAAGCGCAAAGAAGATCGATGCGACTGTATTTGCCCAGTCAGACCCGGCGTTGTTCGAAAGCTGGAAAACCGCGTTTGAACAAATGCATCCGGCCAGTTTTACCATGCAGAAACTCAACCTGATCAACGCGGTCCGCCGGAAGTACCCTTTGCGGCAAACCCCTGCGCCGTTGACACCTTCGCAAGGTTCCCCGACTGGTGCGCCAAGGCCGGTGATGAAACCGAAACCGAAAATGCCCTGATTTATGTATACCAAACTTCAACCAGTACTCGAGAAGGAACTGAACAGCATTCGTGAAGCCGGATTGTATAAAAAGGAAAGGATTATCGCCACCCCGCAAGGAGCGGAGATCCGAACCGTCGATGGCAACGACGTCATTAATTTCTGCGCGAATAATTATCTCGGGTTATCATCCCATCCGCGGGTTATTGCGGCGGCAAAACGCGCTATCGACTCGCATGGCTTCGGGATGTCGTCGGTAAGGTTTATTTGCGGAACCCAGGACATTCACAAGGAGCTCGAACGAAAGATCTCCGATTTCCTCGGCATGGAGGACACCATCCTATACGCCGCCGCATTTGATGCCAATGGGGGAGTTTTCGAGCCGCTCTTTGGCGCGGAGGATGCCATCATCTCTGACGAACTTAACCACGCCTCCATAATTGATGGCGTTCGATTGTGCAAGGCGATGCGATACCGTTACAAGCACAACGACATGGCAGACCTTCAAGCACAACTCGACGCTGCTAAAAGTGCCGGCGCCAGGCAGAGCATTATTGTGACGGATGGGGCCTTCTCGATGGACGGCACCATCGCGCAAATGGACAAGATTTGCGACCTGGCAGACCGGTACGAGGCCCTGGTGATGACCGACGAATGTCACGCGACTGGTTTCATCGGCAAAACGGGGAGAGGTGTGCCCGAATACCGGAACGTTATGGGCCGGGTTGACATCATTACTGGAACTTTAGGGAAGGCGTTGGGCGGAGCTTCCGGCGGATTTACTTCGTCCAGGAAAGAGGTCATCGAGTTGCTGCGCCAACGGTCACGACCATATTTGTTTTCAAATACGCTAGCGCCCTCCATTGTCGGTGCCTCGATCGAGGTGTTTAACATGTTGTCCGAGACAACCGAACTTCGCGACAAGCTTGAAAACAACACGAGATACTTCCGCGAAAAAATGACCAGCGCCGGGTTTGATATCAAGCCGGGCGAACATCCAATCGTGCCGATCATGGTCTATGACGCCGCGCTGGCTCAGCAGTTCGCCGACCAGTTATTAAAGAAGGGCATTTATGTGATTGGATTTTTCTATCCTGTCGTAGCGAAGGGTCAAGCCCGGATCCGGGTGCAGATCTCTGCAGCCCACGAACGCCGCCACCTGGACAAAGCCATTCAGGCCTTTACCGAAGTCGGCCGGTCATTGAAAGTGATCAAGGAGAAAGTTATTTGAGTCGGAATTCCTTTTTTCGCTTCGAAACGATCTCGCCCATGCGGGTAGTGTCTTTTGCCAAAAGGCCAAACGGAGGGTCGATGTTTTTTGAAGGGAAAAAGTAGATTGGTTTTTTTCCTCTGATCTTCAGCCGGTAAAGATTGAAAAATGGAATGAGGCGGATAGACTTCACCTCTGGCCAGTCAAAGCGCGTGTTGCGATCACCCTGAATTACGACGATCTTGTTCTTGCCTATGGCTACCCGCTTGATCCTTGAATTCACAATCACGAACACGGTGAAGAAAATTAATCCGAGGGTAACGAAAACCAACACGCCGAAGAAGTTCTTGTTCGAGAAACCGAATCGCAGAGCGATGACGAGTGCAACCAACCACTGAATCAGGGCAAGGCCGAGGAAAAAAAACTTGGCGATATAAACTTTAACGGGACTTGCTTCAACCATCTTTCTTGTGTTCAGAGCGAATTTATGAAATAATTAGCGCGTTCCGGTGTTTCAACTCCATTTGAAAATTGCGAGCCAGTGATACGGCTGCGATATCCCGTGACATCTCCCGAATCTGACAATAGATATATGAGTCCAATCAACTGATGGTAACCTTCCTGTTCTTAGGCAAGCATTGATGTGACCGGGAGGTCCGCGTCGTATTCGAGATGGTGCGATCCCCGGGTATTCAGAATCTCTCGCGTCACCAGCTGCCTGGGTGCCTGCCGTTTTTGTACACGTCGTCCAGACAGACTAATAAAAGATGCCGAAATTGGTACAAGTTTGTTCATTCCCCGGTATATTAGAATTGTATGGATGCAGAATTCAAAGACATCCTGACAAAATTAATCACCTCGGTGGTGATCGGTCTTATCATCGGCGGTGAACGCGAATATCGAAGCAAGTCCGCGGGATTGAGGACTATCATCCTCATTTGTCTCGGCGCAACTATATTCACCATACTGTCGATGAAGATCGAGGATGTCACCGGTACCTCGCGGGTGGCGGCGAACATCGTCACCGGTATTGGCTTTCTTGGCGCCGGCGCCATTATGCGCGATGGCCTTACGGTCTCAGGTCTGACCACAGCGAGCACCATATGGGTTGCCGCGGCCCTCGGCATGGCGGTCGGACTGGGCGAATACACCATTGCTGTTTCCGCTATGTTTATCGTCTTTGTGGTGTTAACAGCGTTTCACATTCTTCAGGAGAGAATCTTCAGTATCGTAAAAAAAACGATTGAGCTTCACTTGACGGTGAGTGGCGGTGATGACGAAATCATAGCCATCGAGGAGATAATGAAGGAACTCGGCCTGAGATTCTTGCGGAAGAAGTCAATCCGACGTGGAAATGATCTGGTCTATCACTACGAAGTGATGGGGAGGGATAGGGTTATCCAAGCGTTGATCGACAAACTTAAAGTGAGGAACGAAGTGACGAGCTTCGACTATTAATGACCAATAACAAAATCCCGAATTCCAATTAAGTTCCAAAGCACAATCTCAAAATCTCAAACGGCCTTGTGGGTGAGGTTTGAGTATTTTGAATTTGAAATTTGGTTATTAATTGGTCCCGATCCCGATAGCTATCGGGACTATCGGGACTATCGGGATTGGTGCTTGGTGCTTACGAACGCGCTTCGTTCTCCGCTTCCTCCTCCTCGGTCGTTTCCTCCCAATTTAGGGGTTCCGTATTCTGCAGGTAGTCGAGAATCTTGTTCTCAACCTGTTTAAGTTTAAGTCCTCTCAGATATTTCCCATTGCGCGCTAGAATCAGCCGGCCAGTTTCCTCTGAAATTGCCAGCACGAGCGTATCGGTATTTTCAGACATGCCTACAGCGGCGCGGTGGCGGAGGCCAAAATGGGGCGGCAGATGGTCGTTTTCGCTAACAGGCAGAATGCAGCGGGCTGCCTTGATTTTGCCTTTATGGATGACGACGGCGCCATCGTGAAGAGGACTGTTTTTGTTGAAGATCGAAATCAGCAGTCGTTTGCTGACGGCGGCATTCAGCATATCACCCGTCTCGGTGTAGAAGCGCAGCTCGACATCGCGTGAGAACACAATCAACGCCCCGGTTTTGGTTGCCTTGAGCGTCTTGGCGGCCTCAATTACCTGCTGGACGTCGAATTCGCTGTAGCTACTTCGCCAGCTCGACATTGACTTGAAGATGTTTTCGCGGAATTCAGTGCCCCGGCCTATGACGAGCAGGAATTTACGTATCTCGGGCTGGAACAGGATGATCATCGCCAGGACACCCACTCCCATGAACTGACCCAGAATCGTCGCCAACAACTCCATCTCCGCGGCCTGGACAATCAGGTAAACAAGGTACAGCGCCAGTATTCCCAGGAAGATATTGACTGCAATACTACCCCGAATGAGTTTGTACACTTGATAGAGCAAGACGCTGACCAGGGCAATGTCGATAACGTCCACCCAACTGACTTCCAAAAACCCAATCCGGAATAGAAAAATCATCAATTACAAATGTAGCAATAACTGCCTGTGCCGGGAACTGTCCACGATACTTTCGGTGTGACAATCATGTCGGGGCCGACAATTCGCCGACCAGTCGGACCACCTCTTTTGCTTCCTTCACATCATGTACTCGCAGAATATTGGCCCCTCTCAGCAGCGCCACCGCGTGAAGAGCGGTCGAGCCGTTTAGGGCGTCGTCGGGTTTCACGCCGAGCGTCTTCCAGACCAGGGATTTCCGCGACAAGCCAGCCATGATCGGTCGATCAAGCATTTTGAGATGTTCCATGTTGTTTAACAAGAGAAAATTCTGTTCCCTGGTCTTGGCGAAACCGAATCCCGGATCAATCACAATATCGACTACACCCTTTGCGCGCAGCATTTGAACCTTTTGGTGGAAATAGGTCAGCACATTCCCGAGCAAGTCGTCGTAGTGAGTAAGGGATGCCATTGTCTGAGGGGTGCCGCGCATGTGCATCAATACGTAGGGGACGCCTAGCGATGCCACAGTGTCGAACATCGCGCCGTCGAGTTGACCACCCGAGATGTCGTTGATCATGGACGCGCCCTCACCGATCGCGGCGCTCGCAACTGCACTTCGAAAGGTGTCGACAGAAACGGGAGTCTCCGGAAATTCACGCACGATTATCTTGATGGCGGAAACGACCCGTTCGATCTCATCCTGCAAGACCACGTCTTCGGCGCCGGGCCGGGTTGAATAACCGCCGACGTCAATGAAGTCAGCACCGTCACGGACCATCTTTTCGACATGTGTTAACATCGCTCCTGGTGACTGGAATCGCCCTCCGTCGAAAAAACTGTCCGGTGTCACGTTCAGGACGCCCATCACTTTCGGAACATCAAGAGTGACCAGCCGGCCTCTGATGTTAAGTGTTTTCTTTGTTGAAAATACCGTATTTTGCACGCCCGAAATTATGATTGAAAAAACCGTTTCCGAATATAGAGAGGTAATCGCCGGCTGCAAAGCGCTGTTCGAAAAGAAGACGCGTGATTATGGCACCGCCTGGCGAATTCTTCGACTTCCTTCAATCACCGATCAGATTTTTATCAAGGCCCAACGCATCCGGAGTATTCAGGAAAAAGGTGACCAGCGCGTCAACGATTCAATCCAGGAGGAATTTGTCGGTATTATCAATTATAGCATCATTGCCCTCATGCAGGTGGCGCTTGGCAAGTCGGAAGAATTGGAAATGCCGTTCGGAGAGTTGGAACCGATTTACGACACTGTTGTAAATGAGACGGTGGAGCTGTTGAAGAAGAAGAATCATGACTACGGCGAGGCCTGGCGTGAGATGCGCATTACATCGATTACCGATATCATATTGATGAAACTCCTCCGTGTCAAACAGATCGAAAATAATGACGGCCAAACGCTGGTTAGCGAGGGTGTGAAGGCCAACTACCAGGATATCATCAACTACTCCGTTTTTGCGTTAATCAAATTGAACAAACAGACCAATGTTTAGAAGGATTGCAGACCTGGCCGCCCGGGTGTTTGTTGGTGGACTATTTATTTTCTCAGGACTCATCAAACTGAATGATCCTGTCGGCACCAAGATCAAGATGGAAGAATATTTCGAGGTATTCAGTGAGGACTTCGGCTCTATTTTTCATTATTTCATTCCAGTGGCGCTCGAAATCGGCATGATCCTGATCGTGCTCGAGATAGCCGTGGGGGTGGCGGTTCTGCTGTATTATCGGATGAGGACCACCACGATCGTACTCCTGGTGTTAATGGTATTCTTCACGTTCCTGACGTTTTATTCGGCATACTTTGATAAGGTCACTGATTGCGGTTGTTTTGGTGACGCGATCAAGCTGACCCCTTGGGAATCGTTTATTAAGGATATCATCCTGATGATCCCGGTGCTTCACTTGTTCTGGCATCGGAAGCGTTATCAACCCGTGCTTCGGACTATGGAGGGACATAGTGTCATGGCTGCCGTCACCTTATTATGTCTTTTCTTAGGGATTTACGCGATCCGCCACCTTCCTTTCATAGACTTCAGAGCCTACCGGATCGGTAATAATATTCCCGAGCAGATGCAGCCTGAAGAGCAACCCGTTTTTGAGTACGTCTTTATTCGTAAAGACGACGGTGAGGAGATCGCGTCGCAGAAATACCTGACCGACACCACCCAATACAAGTACAAGAGCGTGCGTCAGCTCAATGAAGACAAGACCAGGGCAAAGATTACCGATTACGCCGTTATGTCGGTCGATGGAGACGATGTCACCATGGAGACCTTCAGCGGCGCGAAACTGCTGATTATTATTTACGATGTCGGACTGGCCTCCACGCGGAACATCGACGATATCCGCCAATTGATCAACGGCCTTGAGGGTAAAGTTGAGGTGATGATACTGACGGCTTCAGGTGCACAGCAGTTTGAGGCATTTCGGCATGAGTATCAACTGGCAGCGCCTTATTATTTCGCCGATGCCACCGTGCTCAAGACGATAGTCCGATCGAACCCCGGTATCACGTTGTGGGTGGATGGAACGGTCTTGGGTGTGTGGCATCACAATGATACTCCTGATGCAGACGAAGTGATCGGCCTAACCAGGTAACGGGATTCCCGCGCCACTCCATCAGGCGAAAAGCATAAATGAAGATCTATCTCATCGGAATGCCGGGCTCCGGCAAAACCACGCTCGGGAGGCAGCTCGCCGACGAGATGCAGACCGAATTTGTTGACCTGGACGATGAGATCGAAAAGCGCGAGCAGAAATCAGTTGCTGAGATCTTCCGTCAGAACGGCGAGGCGCATTTTCGTATGGTGGAGGCGACCGTGCTGCGTGAATGGGCCGGAAAAAATCAGAGCTTTGTGATGGCCACCGGAGGGGGCACTCCTTGTTTTCATCGAGGTATTGACGCCATAAATGAAACGGGCATCAGTATCTTTTTGGATGTACCAGTTGAGGAGCTCGTGCGCCGGCTGGAACAGCATTCTGATCGTCCGCTGCTAGGGGAAAACGACGATCAAACCCGCCGCGACAGAATAGAATCACTGTTGAAGGCGCGCTTGCCCTACTATCAGCGAGCAACCTTAAGAGTGCAACAACCTACCTTGGCGACAGTAATGGAAGTCCTTCGTCTCAGAATGTGAATCCGACAGTAGCCAGCAAGGTGGTCGTTCTGAATCTTTGAATAACGATGGGGTCGGGCCCATCAACAAAATAAGGCGAACGACGCCTATTTGTGTCGCTAAAGATCGCGGCAATGTCCACAAAGAAATCTTTGACGCGCAAGCCCGCGCCGGTTGAAAATGCCTGGATGCGCTGGTCTACGTTATCGTTGGTCACGTATGGATCTGGCATAAAGCTATAACCAGCACGCAAGCGGTAGTTATCAAGCCTAACCTCTGCACCAGCCCTATAGTTGACTACGCTTTGATATTCACCTTTAATAACGCTATTATCGCCGTCGAAGTCGTCGTCAATCTGAGAGTTGTATTTGGCCTTCGAATAATTCACCAGTTCGACATCGGCGGTTACAAAGCCATATTTGGAAATCAGTGTGACGCCGGCGTTGAGACGCATCGGAGTCGTCAGGTTGTATTCGGAGATCAGTGGTTCACCGAACTCCTCGTAAACATTGGGCTGTCCGGGGAAGCTGTTGCTGTCGGGTATCCCGTAAATATTCCATTCGCTGTCGATTCGGGCTTCATAGCTATCGGTGATCGTGTAGTAGGTGGGCGTCACCCAGGAAGCTCCAACCTGCAGGAAATTGACTGGCCTGAATATGCCGCCAAGGGTGAAGTTCACTCCAGACCCAGTGATGTTATAATTTTCGTCCGTCTCGAAGTGATCAATCGGACGATATTCCGGGTCTTCGCTGAACCGGAAATTCGATTCGCGAAACATTTGCCTTAGTTTAAATCGGAGTGATGTAATGCCGATGCCCGCTCCCAAAAATAGCTTATCGTTAAAATTGGCACCATACGATATCGACCACTGCGTTTGCGCGCCTTTTGCCTCGTTGATTTCGCGTTGCTCAATCGTTCTGATCTCCGCCGGGAAGCCTGGTTCGGCCGGAAGCGGGCTCAGCACGGAATTGTAAGTGTCGCTACCGGCGGGGACATCCTCAATAAGGTAATTGTTGTATGCCAGTCCGGTGAGCGTAAAGAAGTTGTCGCCGGGCTCGTCGCCAATCCACAGCATGCTTTCCGGATCACGACCCGCTGCATCGGCGATGAAGTAGTCAATCATGGAATTCTCATCATTCTGTGCCTGGTACCAGAAGTTGCGGTTGAGGCTGTTGACGCGGCTCATGGTCAGCGCAAAGCTTCCGCCAAGGAAGCCATGGTCGTTGCCGGAAGGCTGATGATACGTGAGGCTTAATCCCGGCAGATGGAACACCGTCTTGCTGTCGTCGGTAGGTGTGTTTCGATAGGTGGAAGTATTATTCTGGAGGTCCAATCCGGGTGTGATCGTGAACTCAGAGCGGTTGTACATGCCCAACCCAGCCGGGTTGGACAACGCTGAGCTGAAGTCACCACCGAGCGCGGTCTGGGCGCCTCCAAGGGCCTGAATGCGGGCGCTTCCGCCTCGGTTAGTCCGGGAGAAAAGAAGCGCGTTGTCAACGAAGTCCTGGGCAAAAGCGCCCAAGCCAACGGACATGAGGGTAACAGTGAAGATAATTCTCTTCATTAAAAGACCTGTTTAAAGTAGAGGTGTAGGTACCTAGTTGCCCCGGCCGTGCGACGATCGTGATCCTGAGCCACTGGAAGAGCTACTACTGCTGCTTCTTCCGCTGTCAAAGCTTCTGGAAGACGAAGGACTGAAGCTCGATGTGTTGGATCTTGTCTGGCTCTGCCAGGATGACCTGGTATCGGAGTTTGACATGCTGTTGTAACTCGGCCTTGACCAGCTGGAAGAAGAATTGTTCGATCGCGTCGTATTCCTCCAGGTGTTGCTGTAGTAGTCTGATCTTGTCCTCGAATTGTTATCGCTCAGTCTGCCGTTGGAATTGTCGCGGCTCCGGCCACCATTATCAAATCGACTGCTCGTGCGGCTACTGTTGATGTCGCGGCTCAACTGGCTGCTGCGCGAGTTCCTCTTCCCATATGTTGCGCCAGGACGGCCATTGTCGGAAATAACCACCACGGTACCGGGATAGTACCCGCCCCCGTAGTAGTTGCCGTAACTGTTCCAGTAATAAGGATCGCGATAGAAGGCGGAACTGTAGTACGGCGAGTAACCCGAATAATAGAGATTGTTGTAATAGTAAGGATTGCCCCAGCCTGAGCCCCAACCGTAATCCCAGGGCCTGCCATAGTAGAAACTGAATGAACTGCCCCAGCCGGCCTGATAGTAAGGGTTCGCCCATGGATTGCCATACGGATCATAAGCCGACCCGTAGTAGGGAGAATTCCAGGCATAAATGGACGGCGTCCAGTAATTAGGACGGTACCACGAGTTGGAATACCAATTGTTGAAGTTATTGTTCCAGCGGTTGAATTGGCTTTGATTATTTCGATAGTTGCTGACGTAATAATCTTCCTCCTCGGCGCGCGCACTCTGCGCTTGAGACCGGGATGTGTATTCCGGGTTCACATTGCGCGCGGAATAACTGTCGGTCGGATTGATTTCGTTTGCATCCGACTCTGAGCGAGACCTTGCCCGATTATCGGAAATCGGCGACTTCGCCGATGCCCGCGCAGCCAGTAATGCCGCACGGTCGCCCGAGTTAAAATACATGTCATCGTTTTCCAACTCCTGGGCGGCGGCGCCCAATGTGATGGATGCAAAAAGCGCGGCGAAGATGACCTTGGTTTTCATAAGCCTGAGGTTAGTCTGTTTGGTAATAACGTCTGTCGGAGCGAAACGATTCGTTTAAAAGTACAAAATAATCCGGACTTAGGAGATCGAAACTGGACACCTCCAGGCTCGAAAAAGAGTCGCGCGAAAATCCCCGCATTCCCGATTATATTTGCCGTTCGATCACATGAATATTTAGGCAAAAATTATACCAATATGGCGAAAGCGTTACCGACGAGAGAAGATGATTACTCCTTGTGGTACAACGAGTTAGTAAAAAAGGCCGACCTCGCCGAGCATTCCGATGTGCGTGGGTGCATGGTCATCAAGCCCTACGGGTTCAGTATTTGGGAAAAGATGCAGCAGGCGCTCGACAAAATGTTTAAGGACACCGGGCATTCCAACGCGTACTTTCCGCTGTTTGTGCCGAAGCACCTGTTCGAGGCCGAAGAAAAAAACGCAGAGGGGTTCGCGAAGGAGTGCGCTATCGTCACACACTACCGGCTAAAGGCCGATGTGTCGCAAAAGGGAAAGTTGATTGTCGATCCTGAGGCCAAACTGGAGGAAGAATTGGTGGTGAGGCCGACCAGCGAAGCCATCATCTGGAATACATACAAGAAGTGGATTCAGTCGTATCGCGACCTGCCGCTGTTGATCAACCAATGGGCTAACGTGGTCCGTTGGGAGATGCGCACGCGGTTGTTCCTGCGCACTGCGGAGTTTCTGTGGCAGGAAGGACATACCGCGCACGCTACTGCCGAGGAAGCCGTCAACGAGACCACTCAGATGCTCAACGTCTATGCGACCTTTGCGGAAGAATTTATGGCGTTGCCGGTAGTCAAAGGAAGAAAGACCGAAAGTGAAAGATTTCCCGGCGCAGTAGACACCTATTGCATCGAAGGAATGATGCAGGACGGTAAGGCGCTCCAGGCTGGAACATCACACTTTCTCGGGCAAAATTTTGCCAAGGCCTTCGATGTGCAATTCACCAATAAGGAAGGCAAGCTCGAAGGCGTTTGGGGAACATCCTGGGGCGTGAGCACGCGACTCATGGGTGCGCTGATCATGGCTCACTCCGACGACGACGGATTAATCCTGCCGCCGAAGCTGGCTCCGATCCACGTTGTGATTGTTCCGATCTTCAAAAGTGAAGAGGAGTTGAATAAAATCGCCGAACGCGCCGACCGGGTCGCGAACGAGTTGCGGAGACAGGGACTAACCGTGAAATTCGATCAACGCGATACACATAAACCTGGATTCAAGTTTGCCGAGTGGGAACTGAAAGGTGTGCCTGTACGGCTGGCGATCGGACCCCGCGACATCGAGCAGGGTACGGCGGAAGTGGCCCGGCGTGACACGCGCGATAAAGTCGTGATGAAACTTGATGAGATTGCCACGTTGGTACCCAGGCTCCTTGATGATATCCAGCAATCGATCTACAACAAAGCCCTCGATTTCCGGAAGGCGCACACGACAGTTGTCGATGACTACGGGGAGATGAAAAAAGTTCTCGACGGCAAGGGCGGCTTCGTATCTGCACATTGGGATGGTACGGCCGAAACTGAGGCTGCCATCAAGGAGGAGACCAAGGCGACGATCCGCTGTATTCCGCTCGACGCGCTGGAGGAGAAGGGCAAATGTATCTACTCGGGAAAACCGTCCTCGCGGAGGGTGCTGTTTGCACGGGCGTACTGAGCCTAGTTCGAAGTTTGTAGTTGTTTGTAGTTTGAAGTTCGGGGCCTTTCGGGTTCCAGGCTGTGCACGTCGCCGGCAATCCGGCTGGCCTCCCGAAGCATCGGGACCGGCCTTTTTTGTGTTGGAATTTTCGCGAAGAAAGGTGATAGCGAAGACTGGGCACCAGACCTTCAAACTTTAACACCTCAACACCTCAACACTCCAACACTTCAGTAATTTCATTATTTTTGCTTCTTACCCCACCGTCATGTTGATGTGGATCATCGTAATTTGTCTCTTACTGATTGGCCTGGCCCTGATCATTGTTGAACTGGTCTTTGTGCCCGGCACAACCATTATCGGCCTTTTGGGACTCATTTTCGTCGTCGCTGGTATCGTTATCAGTTATCGGCACTTCGGCAATGAAACAGGTTTTTACATTCTCACAGGCACGCTGGTGATAACCCTTGCGAGCCTGATCTGGAGTTTCAGGGGAGGGGCGTGGTCGAAGTTCTCGTTAAAGACGTCCATTGCGTCGAAGGTGAATGAGGGTATGGTTACAGCCCTGAAGATTGGTGATGAAGGTCTAACAACCTCCACTCTTCGTCCCTTCGGCAAGGCGGAATTTGGCGGCAGACAGTACGAGGTGAAGAGCGCGGGCGACTACATGGAGTCTGGCACCCGGGTGCGAATCAAGGAGATCAATTCAAATCAAATAGTTGTCGAACCCATTAACTAACCTAAGTCATGGACCTTACATCTGGCGCACCGCTGCTGATTCTGATCTTTGCAGCCATTGTCCTGTTCTTTATCTTCCTGTACTTCGTCCCTATCAATCTCTGGATCACCGCGCTGTTTTCCGGCGTCAGGGTCGGATTATTCGACCTTGTCTTCATGCGAATCCGGAAGGTGCCGCCGCGTGTGGTAGTTGATTCGCTGATTACGGCGACGAAGGCTGGGCTCGAACTGTCGTCCAATGAATTGGAAACGCACTATCTGGCAGGCGGGAACGTTCCCAACGTCATTCGCGCCCTGATCTCGGCAGACAAAGCCAACATCACCCTGAGTTTCAAACAGGCCACTGCCATCGACCTCGCCGGTCGTGACGTCTTTCAGGCTGTGCAAATTTCCGTAAATCCAAAAGTGATCACGACACCCAAGGTCGCGGCAGTAGCTGCGGATGGAATCCAGCTTATCGCAGTTGCTCGCGTAACCGTCAGGGCCAGCATTGCTCAGCTCGTCGGTGGCGCCGGCGAAGATACGATCCTTGCCCGTGTCGGTGAAGGAATTGTCTCATCCATCGGCTCAGCCAAATCACACAAGGAAGTGCTTGAAAGTCCCGACAACATTTCGAAACTCGTTCTTTCCCGGGGACTCGACGCGGGAACGGCTTTTGAAATATTGTCTATTGATATTGCCGACGTCGATGTAGGAGCCAATATCGGTGCGAAATTGCAGATCGACCAGGCATCCGCCGATCTCAAGGTGGCCGAAGCCCGCGCCGAGGAACGCCGCGCCATGGCCGTCGCGCTCGAGCAGGAAATGAAGGCCAAGGCTCAGGAAGCCCGCGCGAAAGTAATCGAAGCCGAAGCAGAAATTCCAAAAGCTATCTCCGAAGCATTCGTGAAAGGAAATTTGGGGGTAATGGACTATTACAAAATCCAGAACGTCCAGGCTGACACCGGCATGCGACAGGCTATCTCCGGCTCAGGGCAATCAAGTCAGCAATCCAAGAAGGAATAATAGCCAACACCTATTGAGATTGTTACTGATCAGAGCCTCCTTTACAATCGGAGGGTCTTCCACTCTGATTTTTTCAAGGCGATGTATTCACCGCGGTGTTGGTCGTACATCAACCCGTCGTAAGTCATCGGAATCGTGCTCACGCCGTCCTGGTTGAGCAGGCCGTATTTGCCATCGCGGGCAACGATGAAGGCTCCATTTTCAAGGGGCTGAATGCGATCGTATTTAGTGCCGATAAACAAGCGTCCTCCGTTGCCATAGCCCCATGCTGTGCCCTGCCGGAAGACATACCGCCGGCCCGGCAGCAGCGTTACCTCCTCGTATCGCAAAGGGAGCACGATCTCTCCATTCTGGTCGATGATCCCCCATTGATCTTTTTGGCGCACACGTGCAATTCCATCCCTGAAAGCACCAACATCATCATACACCGGCTGAATAGCAAGTTGATCGGCATGGTTGATGAATCCCCACCGGCCACGGATTTTGACAGCTGCCAGGCCTTCACTGAAGTCCATGACGTTCTCATACCGGTTGGCAATCCGTAGTCTGCTTTCCGAATCAATGAAGCCGAAACGACCATCACTCTTGATGGCACGTAAACCTTCGCTGGCGATGCCGGAAACGTGCTCAACGCCGTCGGACAATGTACCGCGATCGAGGATAACGCCCGTAAAATCTATTTTCCACAATCCGCCGGAAGGCAATTGTTCAAGGAAATGGTCGCCTGCAACTTTCAGTTCATTATCGGAAAAGTAAATCAACTCTCCTTTCATCGACTTCAGGAACGTCGTCGTCGGAGAGCGCACCAGGTATAGGCTATCGTTGAGTATTTCGAGCTGTTCAGGCTGAGGTGTTACGATCCACGATTCGTCCGTTCCGATTATTCCGAATTGTCCTTTGAATTTTACAACCACCCGTTCATTGTCGTGCATGAGGAAAGAATCGTGAACACACGCGATAATTTCTCTTCCGGTGGTATCAATTGCTCCCCAGTACCCTCTGTTTATCACCGGGAAAAAAACACCGTTGAAGGGAGCGATGGAGTCGTAGTTGTGTTGGGAGATGATGTCTCCTGCACCGTTGAGCAGAATCCAGCGATTTCGTCCGTACATCATTTTTTCTGCCCTCGTGAAGTTGCCGTCAACTGCGATGCGGCTGTATTCAGGAGTAATGACCATTTCGCCGCGGCTGTTGACTACTCCACACCCGTCGCCCATCGATACCACGGCACGCCCATCGCAGAAATGTCCAATTGAAGAAAATGACAAATCATTTAACGGACTGAAGTCGGGGCGTGCAAACCAAACCTGTTTATTAATGCGGACTTTCAACAGATCAGGCGTCACGACCACCACGGAGTCGGCGCGGTATGACCGCAGCATGTCGTTGTTCCCGGATAGAAAGACCCACTCGTCAGGTTGTCTGACGCTCACCGCGCCATTGTCGCCGATAGTTACTTCCCGGTAAACGGGATCTACCCGAATCTGTCCCTCCCGGTCGATGACACCCTGATGATGCCCCTGGTAGATGATCGCCATATTCTTGCGAAACTCCGAGAGGCTGTCAATTAAAAATGGCGTGATCTGTTTGCCGTCTTCAGAGAAGATCGCCGTTTTGTTTTCAAAATTTTCGACACCGTAGCGAAGACTTCCCAACGGGTAAATATTCTGGTAGGCGAGGGGAATGAGAACGTTGTTTTGGTAATCGATCAGACCATGATTGAAATGGACTCCATTCCGCACGTAGACAATGGCGCGAAATGAAGATGTACGAAGCCCGTCATATTCAAATGGGATGACTTCCTTACCGGATGTGTTGACACAACCCGCGACGATCCTGACCGAGCCCGCCTTTTTTCTGCGACCGACGATCAGCGTCCCTTCCCCGGGGGAGAGATCGACGTACTGAGGTTTGGTGACGCGGCTGTTGCTGATGTTGATAAGACCCCAAAAGCCGTTTGACTGATAGCCCGTGACATTATCGATGATTGAAAAGGTGCCATTGCTCCAACCCATCGCCTCATACTCGGCCGGGATGAGGATATCACCACGCTGATTCTTCAGTCCAACTTTGCCGTTTTCCTCAAAGACACTGAAATCCTCGCCATTCTTGTGCATCGCGGTTTCGGCGGCGCCGCAGGGCGAGGTCAGGACTAGCAGGGCAACAAAAAATAAAATGCGGCTCACCATCTCCATCTGACCGGCAAAGTTACATTCCTTCATGAATTCCGGGGAATTTTTGAGAGATTTGTGGTTTTCATTGGCCGAACGATGGGCTGGCTCGCCGACCTGTTTATTTGCTACCTTTGTTACCCTATTAAAATGAACATTCTGGTATGTATATAGAACAACTTTATACCAATTGCCTGGCAGAGGCAGCCTACTACATTGAATCCGAGGGGCAAGCGGCTGTAATCGACCCACTTCGCGAAAGCGATCCCTACCTCGAGCTCGCCGCGAAGCGAGGCGCCCGCATCCGGTATGTGTTCGAGACTCACTTTCACGCTGATTTTGTCTCTGGCCACATCGACCTGGCACGACAGGCAGGCGCGCCGATTATTTACGGACCAGGCGCGAACACCGACTACCCGGTGCACAATGCTCAGGACGGAGAGGAGTTCCAACTCGGAAAAATTCGAATACGAGTATTGCATACACCGGGTCATACACCCGAATCCTCATGTTACCTCTTGCTGGACGAGAATGGCAAGCCCCACGCGGTCTTCACAGGCGACACATTATTTGTCGGCGATGTTGGAAGGCCTGACCTGCTCGATGGGGTCATGACTCGCGAACAGCTGGCGGGGATGCTTTACCACTCACTGAACACCAAAATCAAAACGTTGCCTGATGATGTCGTTGTGTACCCTGCACATGGTCCCGGTTCGGCCTGTGGAAAAAGTATCGGCAAGGAGACTTTCTCGACTATCGGCGAGCAGAAGAAATTTAATTACGCATTAAAAGCGACCAACGAACAAGAATTTATCGAGAAGGTGACTGAGGGCATCCTGCCGCCTCCGCAATATTTTTATGAAGATGCCCGGATCAACCGTTCGGGATACTCGCCGCTCGACCATATCATTCAGCGCAATCAAAGGCCCCTCGATACGGACGCCTTTCGTGAACGGATGAGCGCCGGTGCCCTGGTGCTGGACACACGTCGTGCGGAGGATTTCGAAAAAGGATTTATCCCTGGGTCGATAAACATCGGTCTGAACGGCCAGTTTGCTGTTTGGGTAGGCACCTTGATCAATATCAACGATCGAATTATTTTGGTGACCGAACCAGGTAAGGAGTACGAATCGTTACTTCGCCTTGCTCGTGTCGGATACGAAAACGTCGATGGGTTTCTTGCAGGTGGCATTGAAGCGTGGCAATGGGAAAAAGATACGGTCACGAGTGTTCATGTGGGGGAGCTTCAGACGATACTCGATGCGCACACCTCCGTACTCGATGTTCGCAAGCCCGGCGAGTGGAACATCAGCCACTTGAAAGATGCCATATTTCTCCCCTTATCCGACTTCCCGGGAAATCTCTCAGGCCTGGATCGCGATAAGAACTATGTCGTGCACTGTGGCGGTGGCTATCGCTCGATGACGGCCATCTCGATCATGAAGAATCATGGGTTTCATAAACTCGTCAACGTTTCTGGCGGATTTGGTACCCTTCTGAAAGCTGGATTACCAATCGTTACCGAGGAAGTCGCGGTGAGCTAATCACTCCAGTCGCTTGTGAAAATACGGGACATATCCCGGTAGTAACTCGGGATGGGCGATCCGAACCAGATCTTTAAGTATGATGTCGGGTCTTAGATAGCCCAGTTCAAGGAATTCGCTTCCTCCTTTTGCGCCTTTGCGCGCATCGTACGTGAACACATTTCCGTCTTCAAATGCCTTGAATTTCGAGTAGCGATGATCGCTTCTCCTCATTTCCTCCAGCGACCGGTAGTTGGCTACACCGATCCAGAGATCTGCCTCACTCGCCGTCTTGAATACCGACTCGAAGCTGACCTGTAAGTATCCCTGTGTTGGATCGTCTGCCCACAGATAACGGCATCCCGCGTCTTCAAACAGGCGTGCCGCGTAATTCTTTCCGCCTGGCATAAACCAGGCATCGCCATAAACGATCCCGCTTAGCACGGTTGGTCTGACCTTGACCGAGTCGGCCATGGCTTTGGTCTGCAAATAGTTTTTTTCAATTACTGAAAATACAGAATCGGCTACTCGCTCTTTATTAAAGAAGAGCGCCATGAACTTGATCCATTCGGCACGGCCAAGCGGATGCTTCTCCAGGTATTCCGAGTTCAGTACTACGGGAATCCGAAGGTCTTCAATTTTGCTGAACTGGCCGTAGTCGCTACTCATCGTGTATCCCATTACCATGTCGGGATCCAATACCGCGAGCCGTTCCAGGTTGATACCCTTGTCGACACCGAGGTCCATCACCTCGCCACGGTCAATGCGCTGTCGCATTTTCTCTGAGCTGATATAGTCCGGCGTAGGGAAGCCAGTCAGCTTATTGGTCTCGCCGAGATAGTCAAGAAGGGGGATATGAGTAGTCGACGTGCATACGATGCTCTTCAATGGAATGCGGACCACGCGCGTCTCAGAGTCGTGTGAAGGTACGGATTCACCACGCGGCACAAGCAGGTATTTGTAGCCGGTGGATGCGCCCTGGTAGGGATACAATACCTCGACCAGTTTACTGTTATCCAGAACGGAAACCTTAAACCCCTCTGCGTACTTGAGATTCGTATATGGTATTGCCGGCGGTGCCGATATCAGGTGTTCACCTTTTTGCTGGACACAGCCCGCGAGCAAAACGACCGCGACAGGGAACCACCATTTCATTTTGCAATATTAAGGTATTACGCCGATGAGTTAAGAAATCTGCTTATGTTTGTATGTGAATATGCGGTTCCCTTGCTGACTACGTCGTCAAGGGATTAAAAGGGAATACCGGTGAAAAATCCGGAGCTGTCCCCGCAACTGTAATCCACACATCGCTGTCGGCAATCGCCCAGGCCACTGTCCCTACCGGGATGGGAAGGCCGCCGACAAGTGGAAAGCCAGGAGACCTGCCGATGTATTCAGCCAATTAGTCAGAGCTTTCGGGTGAAAGGCAATGCGCGCGAGAACATCACGCCCACATTTCTCCAGAGCTCATAGTATTCAATCAAAACGTAAATGCTATGAGAAAAATTTTGTTTTTAGTCCTCATGTTGTGTTCCGTCGTCAGCCGCGCCCAGCAGGATTCGCTGAGCACAACGACGCTTGATGAAGTGGTAATCACAGGAACGAGGTTTGACGTCACCGTTGATCGATCGGGCAAGACGATCTACAAGCTTGACGCCTCCCAGCTGAACAAAAATGCGGGTAAGTCGGTGGCCGACTTGCTCAACGAGGTTCCGGGAATTCAGGTCGACGGGAACTTCAGCAGTCCGGGAGCAAACCTGAGTTACTATGTTCGCGGAGGTCGTAACAAGCATACGCTTATTCTGATCGATGGCATCCCGGTGAACGATCCCTCTTCGATCAGCGCCGAGTATGATTTGCGGTACATACCGTTGTCGCAGATTGAGTCGGTGGAAGTATTGAAGGGTGGTCTCAGTACACTGTATGGCACGGGTGCCGCCGCAGGAGTGATCAACATACGGCTCCGGGAACCAGGTCCTGAGAAATTAAAAGGTCAGATCGATGTCAGCGGAGGATCATATCGCACGTTCTCGCAGAATGGATTTGTCGCTGGCAACGGCGATAGGTTCACCTGGCTCGCGTCGGTAAACAACTTTTCGTCGCAAGGATTTTCGTCCGCGTTGGACCAGGATCCCGCGAAGGTGTTTGACAAGGATGGCATTAACAAGCAGAACGTGCTTGTTCGAGCGGGCATGCACCCGGATGCCCGGTTTAATATCGACCTCTATACAGCGGTGGAACGCTTCGATGCCGACTATGATGCGTATGAATTTACCGATGCACCGAATCGCCAGTTTTTCCGGCAGGTCAGAGTGGGCATAAATCCGACGTGGACTCATGCGCGCGGCACCCTGGAAGGCAGGATCTCGTACCAGCTGAACAATCGGGAATTTAGATCGGACTTCCCGGAGGACCTTACCGGCAAGACGTTTCAGGCGGAACTCATCGACAGGCGCCGGATCTCCGATCATATCCAGACGTTTTCCGGAATAAACATTCAGCGCATGGCCTATGTCGATGAAATGACTGGCGACGATCCAAGCAATTTCATCATGGTTGACCCATACAGCTCTGTGTTTCTTGATTATCCTTCCGGATTGAATGTTCACGCCGGGTTGCGGCTCAACACCCACAACGTTTACGGCTCTCAACTTATTTACAACCTCAATCCATCATTCACTTTCAATCGCAAGGGTGCCTGGCAGTACAAGGTGCTGGCCTCCGTGTCCACTAGTTATATCACGCCTTCCCTGTATCAGTTTTACTCTTTATTTGGGAACACGGAATTGAAGCCCGAGCGATCCCTTAACTGGGAAGCCGGCTTGTCCGTTTACCATAAGATCGTGACCGCGAATGCCGTATTGTTTGCCCGGCGGGAGACAGATCCGATTGATTTCGTAACGATCGTCGATGAAATGGGCAACTACGTTGGCGGACAATATCAGAATATAACCGACACCAGATTGGTTGATGGCATCGAGTTTGATGTCGCTGTTCAGCCGCGCGAGTCCTGGTCATTGACTGCCAACCTCGCGTACATGGATACCGACAAACGTGAAAGCTTTTATAAGATTCCACGCGTGAAATATGGAGCTGCCCTGTCGTGGAAGCCGCTATCGCCGGCGACTATCTCGCTCAAGTATAACTTTACAGGTGATCGAACGATATTTGACTTCTTCAGCTTTTCCGAAATGACGCTCGGCTCCTATGCTCTCGTTGACCTTTACCTCTCGTGGCGTCTTAAGGGGAAGATTACATTCTATGCAGGTGTAAATAATTTGTTGGATGAGGACTTTATCGGTCTCTATGGTTACACCACGCGTAGCAGAAATTACAACGCTGGAATGCGTTTCGACTTTGCAAAATGAAATCCGGAAAAAAGAAACGAAAGCAGCTTGATGAGGAAACGCCCGACTACTATCTCGAGAACGGACTCATGGTATTTACTGAGGCCTATCACCTCAAGCGCGGGTATTGTTGCAGGAGCGGCTGTCGTCATTGCCCTTATGGGTTCAGGGATGGAGGCATCAAGCCGGATCGCGCCTGATCGCATCGCGGTATCCTGACAGCAGCGTTTCGGCAGCTTGTTGGGGAGTCATGCTTCCGTCTCCGACCTGCTTGCCAAGGGCATTCATAGTATGACGAAGTTGTGGATAGCGCTTGTAATCGCGACCGGCGAGCTCGTGAAAATAGTCGTGAAACCAGGCAATTTTTTGTCGCTGCCGGTTTTCTGAGAAATAGCCTGATTGTCGCATCTGCTGTTGATAGGTGAGTATCATCTTCCAGATCTCTTCGATCCCCTGGTTTGTCAACGCAGAGCATTTCATCACCGGTGGATTCCAGCCCGTTGCCTTTTTAGCGAGGAGGTGAAGGGCGTGCTGGTATTCGGCTTGCGCTTTCGACGCGGCCTTTGCGTTGTCGCCGTCGGCCTTGGTGACTATCACCGCGTCCGCCATTTCCATGACTCCTTTCTTTATACCCTGCAATTCATCACCCGCTCCGGCAAGCATAAGCAAGAGAAAAATATCGACGATATCCCGGACCGCCACTTCGGACTGCCCCACGCCGACCGTTTCGACAATGATGACATTGAACCCCGCAGCTTCACACAACAGAATGGCTTCACGCGTACGCCCTGCGACGCCACCCAGGAAATTTGAAGTGGAGGTAGGACGGATGAACGCATTTGGATTCTTCGATAGTTCGGGCATGCGAGTCTTGTCCCCGAGAATACTTCCCAGTGTCAGGAGACTTGAGGGATCGATAGTGAGAATGGCGAGTCGATTTCCATCTGACGTGATGCGTTGACCCAGTGCTTCGGTAAATGTACTCTTGCCAACTCCGGGAGACCCGGTAATGCCAATGCGCAGGGACTCCGCCGGATGATTGGCGAGGTGTTGCAGAAGCGTATCCGCTGCCTCCCGATCTTCCGGCAAGGTGCTCTCGACCAGCGTGATCGCCCTGGCCAGGGCAATCCGGTCGCCTGCCAGGATACCTTGCGCATACTGTAGGGGATTCAGCCTTGTGTTATTCAATTATGTGTGCTTACTTAAGAGACCCAAATTCCTAAATTTAACGTTTCATCCCCGCACATTATGAAAAAATTCATGATCGATTGTTTCGCGGCAACCTTATTCGTGTTTGCCGTGCTGCTGGCAATCCGTGAAATTTCTCAGTTTGATGTGTTTAATGTTTTCGACCCATTAGGGAAAGCCCTTAGCGATGTTGAAATAACCGATATCACGTTTTCTAACCTTCGATTGGAGGTCCCGCCAGCGGATACCAATATCACCATTGTGAACATAGGGAACTTGTCGCGGGCCGAGATCGCCATGCAGATCATGGCGCTGAGCCGGTTTAAGCCAAGAGTCATTGGCATCGACAGCTTTTTTAACTGTAAGGATGGGAAGACCGATTCGGTGAATTGTCCACTGGCCTACGACACGTTGAGCAACCTGATGTTGGCCAATGCAATCGCGGAGGCGGGAAATGTGGTGATGGTGACGAAGATCCTGCAGACTGACAGCCTGGTCAAAAAATACGGCGATGTGGCCAAGTACGACTCGATAGAGCACACCGACCCGTTCATCCGCGGTAATGCGTATGAGGGCTATGCCAACCTCGACACGGACGCTGAGAACCAGGAAGACCTGAAGATCTGTCGCCGTTTTAATCCGAAGCTGGTCCTGGAAAATGGTGAGGAAAAACTCGCATTTTCAGTGCAGGTAGCGACGTTGTTCGATTCAGCGAGAACGAAAAAGTTCCTTTCACGAAACAAGGAGTCTGAAGTGATTAACTACCGCGGCAATGTGCCCGACGTCTACAAGGCTTCGGCAGTTGAGTTCAGTAACCGTTACACCTACCTTGACTGGTATCAGCCCTTTGATACGACGTCCTTCCTACCGGAAATAATCACCGATCGGATCGTCTTGATGGGATTCATGGGTGCTGACATGACTGATACCTCCTGGGATGACAAGTTTATTACGCCACTAAACAAGCAGTTTGCAGGCAAGACCCGTCCTGATATGTACGGCGTTGTGGTCCATGCGAATATAATTTCAATGATCCTTAGCGACGGCGACTACATCGACGAGTTGGCCAGTTGGCAGGAGGTGGCCATTGCATTCATCGTTTGCTTCCTGAACGTGATGCTGTTCGTTTACATCACTGAAAAAATACCGACCTGGTTTGATGGATTGAGTATTGTTCTCCAGCTTGTCCAGATTGTGATCTGTACGTTTCTCATGATGTACGCCCTGTACTGGTTTAATTTTAAACTGAATTTAACGCTGACCCTTGCAACCCTGGCAGTAGTTGGCACGTGCTTTGAGATTTACAGCGGCGTGCTGAAAGAGATGTATCATTCTTTCGTGAATTGGTACCAAAAGCGCCGGCTTACCAATCGAAAGAAAGAGGTATTAACGCCAGAAGAAGCTGAAATTTCGTAAATTCACAGGCCATTTTACCCGCTTATACCATGAAAATCAGAACATTAACCGTCATTTTCGCAGTTTTTACGCTTTCGGCGGCCCACGGTCAGGACTATGCGTTTAAGGTG
This sequence comes from uncultured Roseivirgaceae bacterium, assembly GCA_964563295.1. Classification (GTDB taxonomy): domain Bacteria; phylum Bacteroidota; class Bacteroidia; order Cytophagales; family Cyclobacteriaceae; genus Chryseosolibacter. The sequence goes on from CAZLWX010000006.1 coordinate 68,557, forward strand.
CTCGCCAACAAGGGCAGCAACGAAGTCAAGAGCGGCGCAACGTGGGAACCCCTGAAAACAGGGGCGGTGCTTCACTCAGGAGATGAGGTGAGGCTGAGTGACAACGCTTACGTTGGTTTGGTGCACGAAAGTGGTAAACCGATGG
>CAZLWX010000007.1:0-60325 GCA_964563295.1 uncultured Roseivirgaceae bacterium
TGGAGGCTTTCCACGGCAACCACTCGTCGAGCAGGTAGTCGCGCACCGTCTGCCGGCCCGCGCTCGACGGCGTGCGCCGCAGACTCGCCCGCGCCGCCTGCTCCCGGAACTCGGCCAGCGTCCGCGTCGTGATCACCTTCTGCCGGCGCTTGCCGCTGACCGGATCACGCCCGGTCTCGACCGTGCCGCGATAGCGCGTCTCACCCGACTTGAGCGTGACCTTCACCGGCTGTGCCATCATGATCTCCCATGAAAGGATCACCTATGCACCGACCCATGACCCAACTCACGATCACGTGCACCTGGACCACGCCTGCCGGCACGACGCGCATCTATTCCGTTGCCACCCACTGGCACGATGACGACCCCCCGGCCATGATCGAACACGAGCGCCACTATGCGTTCCGTCGATTCGAGCGCGATTTCGTCCACCATCTGATCTCGACCGGCGAGTTCTACGGCTCCACCATCGGCACCCTGTCATCCGAGGAACGTCCCTCAACCGCCATCTTCCCATTGCACGAGCATCGCGTCATTGCATAACCAACCACTCACGCCCGCGCCATGGTATGCTCCATACGAACACACGTTCGCATCTTTATCCGCGCTTCACCCGATGGTGAAGAGAACATAAACCTGCTACGATGCCCGTTCACAAACCGCGCGACAGTCACACGGGGGAGGAGCTCGATGGAGCGGGATCAGCACACCCATTCGACGATCTTTCGCGGGGTTGCCGAGGACGAGGAGTCCGGCGCGGTGGACGCCTACCGCTGCGTCCTGTGTCTCGATGAAGCCGGCGCGTTCTCGCTCGACTGGACCTGGCTGGAGAGCGGCGACACGATCCGCATCATCATCCCCGCCGGCCACCCGACGCACACCGCCTGGGCTACGCTGTTTCCGCGCCACTGGGAAGCAACGGCGGGACCGCTTGATTGACGGCCTGTCGCTGCTCCTGGCCCCGCGCCACGTCGCGCAGCATCTGGAGCACCATCCGCTGCCGCGCCGGCGTCAACGACTCGAACAGCGCCTCGACCTCGGACCGCGCTCGCACCTCCGGGGTCGCCACGTCGCGCACCTCGGAGGGCCACAACTCGCCGGCCATCACCAGGATGTCCACGTGGCGCACGCCCAGTTCTCGCGCCAGTTTCCGCCGCGCGTCCGCCGTCGGCCGCGTGATCTTGCCGTTCGCCCAGCGCCCGACGATGCTCTGCGACTCGTCCAGGGCGCGGGCGAACGCCGCCATGTTCCCGTCGTAGTGGTCCCGCACATGTCGTTGAATCACGTCCCGTAGTTCCACCGGCGCACCCCTTTCCGATCACCTAAGTATACACACGCACGACGCACGCTTGACGCACGGCGCATGCCGCGCTACCATGCTCCTAACACATCACGTCACACGTAAGGAGCGATGATGACCGTCACGGTATCCTCCCCGCCGACCGCCCCCACCGGGAGCGCGGTCCGGCAGAACATCAGCCTCACCCCGGAGGCGCGGCGCCTGTTGCGCGAGCTGGCCGAGCAGACCGAGGAAGGCAACGTTTCCCGCCTGATCCGCCGCCTGGCCCGCGAGGAAGCCCAACGCCGCAAGGACGAGCAGGGATGACCCTCGACGCCATCGCCCGCGATATCGCGGAAGCGCAGGCCGGCGCGACGTGGGAACACCTCAGGGCGCAAGAGGAAGTGTTGCGCCGCCAGATGGACACCTACTGGGCCGCGTACTGCGCCGCCGTCGCCAGTGAGCGCCAGCAGGCCAGCTTCGCCCCGCCACCGCTGACCACCAAGCAAGCCGCCGCCGCCCTCAACCTCAGCGAGTACGCCGTGCGCGAGCTGATCCGCACCCGCCGGCTGCGCAAGCTGGAGGACATCGGCAATCACGTGCTCATCCCCCGGAGTGAGATCGACCGCCTGCTCGAAGGAGCCTGACCCGTGACCGAGCCGTACCCGGACTTTCACAGTTCCATCACCGCTGATCTCATCACGCTTAACCCGACACGCTGGACCCCGGCGGGGATTTGCGCCCTGCTCGATACGCTCATCCACGAAAACCACCGCCAGGCCGGCTACCTCGCGCACGAACTCGCCCTCGTGGAAGACCTTGCCGACTACCGAAACATTTGCCCCGAGCGTGCCGCAATTCAGGAGCCGAACGAATGATCATCCTCACCAACGACGAAGCCGCCGCCCTGGTCCACCGCCTGACCGCCACCGCCAACGCGCTCGATGGGGTCCGCGCTGGATCGTCGCTCGACGGCGCCGACCACGCCCGGCTGTACGACGCCGCCCGCGCCGCCCGCGAGTGCGCCGACGTGCTGCGTCCCGCGTCCCGGCATCCCAACCCCTCGCTCATCTCAACCCCGACCGCCTCGTAACGAGGCCGGTCCGGCGACGTGCTGGCCGCCCGCGCACCCGGACGCCTCCCCCCGGCCCTGCGTCTCCCCACGGTGGTCTGCACGTCGCCGGACTGTCTGGTCTGGCAGTCACCAGCATACGGGCACGGTGCCCGATGCAGATTTATTGCACGCGAAAGGAGATCACCTATACCGCGTAACCCTGCCCCGCTCGTCACGATACAGGACCTGCTCGATGAGATTCAGGAGGCTCTCAGGAGTGGGAACGATCAACGAATTCGTGAGTTACAGGAGGAATTGGCACGCACCTACGATCAAGTCGCCGCCGCCCAGAGCTTGGAACGCAACGGCATGACTCGCTACACCAAGCAACTCCTCGCCCGCATGGGCTGGAAAGTCATTGCCATCTAGACGCAGAACGGCGTCCCGGGTGCATCGGGACGCCGCTACACAGGAGACCATCGTGGACCAGTCTCACTCCTCACAGCCTAGCACGTCAGAGCTGGAATCTTACCGGTACGCCAGTTGGAAGTACGCCCCCGAGGCGCTGGCGACGTTCACCGATGTTCTCGCCAAATGGCACCACCAGCGAGGCCGTGGGTTCCAGACGGCGCACCGCGTCCCGCGCCGGCTTGCGGCATCCCCGGAGAATCCCCCAACGCCAGCCCGCCGGAGCCGCTTCACGCAAGAGCAGTTGGACGAAATCCGCTCCCGCGCTCAGAGCCTGAACTGGCCATTCGAGACCAACCGCACGCTGGGCGAGGAGTACGGCATTAGCGCCAGCACCGTGTCGCTGATCAAGCACGGCCGCTACCGGGGACGCTGACATGTACCGGGTGACCACCAAACGCGCTCTGGACGCCCACCACGCCGCGCGATCCCGTCGCATGGCCTGGCGCACCTTCTGGCGCGACGTGCGCGCCCTGCTGCCCCGATTCGATTGGAGATAACGACATGCCTGGACCAGTCCCACCACTTTGTGACCCAGAACCACCGCACGCCCTCACAGAGGCGTTCCGCGAGATCGACGCAGGAAAGTACGACTTGATCATCCGACGAGATAGCGAAACCGCAGAGGACGGAGGGACACAAGTCACACTCCGCAATCCGAGGAACAACGCGGTAGTGATGTTCTACGGACCTCTCGAACCAACCCTGGTTCGAGCATACAAGGCGATCCAGCCATGAACTATTGGCTGCTGATCGCCATCTACCTCGGCGGCTCCGTCGTGATCGGCCTGATCGTCGCCGCCCTGATCGGCCTGCGTGACAAGGAAGACGCCTGATGTTCGTCCTGATCGACCCCGACCACTTCGACCCGCGTGACCTGATGGACCCGTTCTCCCCGTACTTCCTCGTGCTGTGGGAGCGCACCGGCGACCCGCCGCCCCCGCCGACGCTGCCCGCGACCCGCCGGCGCACCCGCGTCAAGCGCTCGTCGTGGTCGTTGCGCGACTGGCTCAACACCGACCTCGAACGAGGGATGCCATGAGCACCCAACGCGCCGCGCTGCACGCACGCCGCCGCGCCGGCTGGTTCCTGTGGCGGTCATGCTTGAGCAAACGCCGCTACCGCACCGACCACGCCGCCCGCACCGTCGCGGCGCAGATCAACCGCCAGCAGCCCGACAAAGTGCATAGCTACTTTTGTGAGTATTGCCACGGGTTCCATACCGGACACCCGATCAGGAGGGAATCATGAGCGAAGTCAAACGCCGGATCACCGACGACGACATTCAACGCATCACCATCAGCGCCCTCGCAAGATGCCTGCACAACCTTGAGGTGGACTACGACAGTCTGCAAATCGCCCATGAGTACGCCTGCGAGGTAGTAAAGCGCGCTCATGAACAACTGGACGAACGAAAGGCAGCGCACCAGACGCAGTACCCGGACGAACCTGCCGACCTCACACAACGCATCAGCGCGGCGCTCGCCTCCCACGCCATCTACGACACCGGCCTAACCGGCAGCCTGACCGATCTGTTCCGCAAGTTGTGGAAGGAGGCCGCTGACCCTAACTAACCCAAAGCGCGAAGTCCCTACCAACCTACACGCAACCGTGACCATCACACATGCAGAAAGGACCACAGACACGATGGCTACCGCATTCCAAGCCGCCAAGGCCGCCCGCCTCGAAGAAACCGGACAGGAGAGCTTCGCCCCACCGGCGCTCCCCAACGACGACAGCATCTTCTTCAACCATGGCGGCGCGTCCCGCCAGCCCGTATGGCGCCGCACCGACAAGGGCGATCTGATCAAGGTCGAGCCGGACGAGGAAGCGCCCGACCACCTCGCCAACAAGATCGCGCCCCCGACCGGCGACTACGTGCTGCGCGTGATCGGCTTCTCCCACCCGGCGCAGGAGGTCAACGCCTTCCACAACCCGGACAACGAGCGGTCGCAGCCGTTCGTGACCAAGACCTGGATCGAGTTCCTCATCCTCTCCGGCCCCCACGCCGGCAAGTGGTTCAGCAACCACTGGACCTGGCCACGGGCATTGCGGAAGCCCCGGCAAGGCAACATCGCCACCATGACCGAGTTCGCGATCAACCTGCTGGGCGAGGAGCCGCCCGATGACTTCGACCGCCGCGACTTCATCGGCATGGAGTTCCGGGGCCGGGTCAAGAACAAGAGCGAACGCTACTCCGCGCTCGCCACGGACGAAGTGCAACCGCTGGAAGGCGAGGTCGTGGAGATGATCACGCTCGACCAGGCCGGCCTGATCGAGAAGTACAGCCTCGACGCCTGGGGCAAGAAGATCAAGGCCCGGCAGAAGCTGATGGTCCTGCTCGACGCGGAGTACGGCGGGAAGGCGCTGGACGCCCTCACCTACGACGAAGCGACCCAGATCATCCACTGGTTCGAGACCGACGCTGAGGGGCTTGTCGCCGCGATTGAGCAGATGGAGGAGGCCGAGTACGACGACGTGCCCGAGGTGAAGAAGTAATCGGCTGACATGGGACGGACTGGCCGGGAGTGGTGAGCGCCCGGCCGGTCCTTACCGCTACCCAGGAGCGGCACATGGAACGTACGGCATATGGACAGCCAACGCAACCCCCGCAGCTCCACGTCATTCGTGACGAAACCCCCGCGCCCTACGACGGCCACGCTCGATCTGAGCGGCGGCATTTCACGATGATGACCGATGAAGCGCGATGCCTTGCGCGATCCCACGGCATGGCCACGCTCGGTCTCTATACCGAACTCGAAGGTCGGTGCAATGCCGAGGGCCGAACCTACGTCACGATCGAGACCCTAGCCCGCTCGTTCGGGTGCTCCAAACGCCACGTCCAGGACGCGTTAGCGAAGCTGCGGTCGCTCGGACTGGTTCAGGTTGAACCCACGTTCGGAGCGACGGGATTGCAGCTCGGAAATGAGTTTATCCTGCCCTTCCACCTATCAGCCGCAAACCGCCAAAACCCTAGCAATTTGAGGGGTGAACCTAGGGGTGAACCTAGGGGTGAACCTAGGGGTGAACTCTCGTGCGCGCACGTCATGGAAGTAAGTAATAGAGAAGTAATTGGTGAAGTAGAGGGGGGCAAGCCCCCCCGCACGCCCAAGCCGGCTGGTTCCAAGAAAACCAGAATGACCGAGGACTACACGCTGACCGATGCGCAGGTGGCGGAGGCGCAGAGCAAGCACGGCCTGACCCGCGAGCAGGTGGATCGGGAGTTCGAGAAATTCCGCGACTACTACATCGCGAAGGGGGAGGCGCGGGCAAGCTGGCCGGCGTCGTGGCGGAACTGGTTGCGGAACCGGGAGCAGTATCAGCGGCCAACGAACGGCTACCAGACCAAAGAGGACAAACGGCAGAACGCCCTCGCCTACTTCATGAAGCGTGCTCAGGAGGCCCCGTGAGGCACCTTGACCTGTTCTCAGGGATTGGCGGCTTCGCTCTGGCCGCGTCCTGGGCGGGCTACACCACGATCCAGTTTGTGGAGATCGACCCCTTCTGCCAGCGCGTGTTGGCCAGGCACTGGCCGGGAGTACCCATCCATGACGACATCACCACCTTCGACGCCACTGGGCTCAACGGAACAGTTGACCTTCTTACCGGCGGATTCCCCTGCCAACCGTTCAGCGTGGCCGGGCAGCGCCGAGGCAATGACGATGACCGTGCGCTCTGGCCAGCAATGCGCCGCGTTATTGACGAGGCCCGGCCCCGTTGGGTCGTTGCTGAGAACGTGCCTGGCTTCATCGGCATGGCGCTCGACGATCTGTTTGTTGACCTGGAAGCCCTCGGCTACGAAACAGGGGCGCTTGTTGTTCCGGCTGCGGGCGTCGGTGCCCCGCACCGGCGAGACCGGCTCTGGATCATCGGTCATCTGGCCCACGCCGCAGCACCACGACCACCACAAGGGCGATGCGAAACGGGTGGGGCGCTTTGGCACGAAGCACGGGGGCCGGAACCTGAACGACTGGGTGGCGGCGAGCGAGACTGGGATGTTCCCGACCCCGCGAGCGGAGGGCTTCGACGCGGGAGCGCATCGGGGGAAGCCGGACAGCCTGCACAGCCACGTCAAGATGTTTCCGACGCCGACCGCCAGAGACCACAAAGACGGGACGAACGTATCGGGAGTGCCGGTGAATGGCTTACTTGGACGGGCCGTGAATCCAACCCCGGAATCTGGAGCGTTGAACCCGACGTGGGTCGAGTGGCTCATGGGGTACCCGGAAGGGTGGACCGACTTAAGTCCCTCGGAAACGCAATAGTCCCCGCCGTCGCCTATGAAATCATCCGCCACCTGGAGATCGCATGACCCCCGAAGAAATCAGCCGGCTCATCGCCGTCATCATGCACACCTGGCCCAATCACCGCATCGACGATCCCGAGGTCGCGATCCACGCCTGGTCAATGGTCCTGGCTGAGGTGCCCTACCCCGTCGCCAGCGAAGCCCTCGCCCAGTACATGCGGGAAGGCCACGAGTTCGCCCCCAACGCCGGCCTGCTCTACCAGATCGTGCTTGACATGACCGACGCCCTCCCCAACGCCGGTGACGCCTGGACGCTCGTGCAGATTCGGATCGGCCAGACCTACCCCGGCCACCCCGCTCCCGACTGGGACGCGCCCTGGCCGGTGCGTCAGGCGACGAAAGCGATGGGCGGCGTCCACGTCTTGCGCATGAGCGAGAACCCGATGGCCGATCGCGCGCACTTCATTCGTCTGTACGGCGAGTACCGCAAGCGAGCCGCCCGCGAGGTCAACATCGGCTGGCTCCTGGAACACGGCGCGGCGGCACTGGAGCCCGGGTTCATCCCGCCGACGCAACTAGAGCCCGAAAACACGTCGCACGTGGCACGTAAGGCACTGGGAGTCATTTCGACCCCAATCGAGGCGTCAGAAGCCCTCAAAATGCGTCAGAGAGGCATCGTATGAGCGCATCACCCATCGACATTCACCCCAACTGGTTCCGGGGCACGCGGCCCCCACCCCCGGAGCGCCCCACGTTCGGCGCGTTCGTCCGGCGCTTGCGGGCGGAGCGCGCGGCGTCGCAGGAGGCGTTCGCGGAAGCGGTCGGGCTGGAACGGCGGACCATCGCCGCGATTGAGCGGGGCGAGCGGGGCGCGACGCTGGCCACCTGCATCGGCATTGCCGAGGGGCTGGAGTTGTCGCCTGAGGACCGGCTGCGGCTGATTCAGGTGGCCGGGTATGAGATCGACGTGGAGGGGAAGTAACGTGGTTCGGGTAACAATGTCTAATTTGCAGGAGTCCACCGATGCGTAGTCCATCGCCCACCTACATCGCCTACGCCATCGCCAAGCACAAGTCGCTCGACGCCCACGCCGCCGCCTTCGACGCGGTGGAGCACTGCGCCTGGCGCCGGGGGGTGTGGCCGACCGCCGCCCGGATGGGGCCGGACCTCGCCGCCGACGTGGGCGAGTTGCCGGTGCCGGTGATCGTCGATGCGAGCGTGCCGGTCAGGTATCTGTATTTCGAGTTGCCGGAGGGGAGCAGGTGACACCGTACTACGACGATGGGAAGAGTCACCGTACTATGGTAGAATTCATGCATGGAGAATCAATGCGCTTGTGGCTGTGGCCAGATTGTCTCACCCGGCCGAAGATTCGTAAGCGGTCACAATCTTCGTGGCATCGAACGAACTCCCGAGTACCGAGCCGCCATTGCCGAGGGGCAACGGAGGGCGTGGGATCGGGGTCGTGGTGGCGGCGGCTGGGGAACTCGCGAGAGGATGCCCGTCGGAACCCGCAAGGTGAACCGAGACGGCTACGTGATGGTCAAAGTCGTGCCAGGGAAGGGTCCGTGGCGCGCGGAGCATCAGCTCGTCATGGAGAGCCACCTCGGTCGTCCGTTGACATCCGGGGAGGTCGTTCACCACATCGACGGAGACAGAGCCAACAACTCGATCCACAACCTCTTTCTCTGCCGAGACAGGGCACACCACAACGATGTGCATCGGTCTCAGGATGCAGCGCTTCGCGCACTGTTGGAGGCTGGCTTCGTAGTGTTCAAGGATGGACGCTATGAAGCCGTATTACGAGGACACTAACTCCGGCATCGTGATTTACCACGGGGATTGCCGGGACGTGCTGCCGACACTTGATCCGGTGGACCTCGTGCTGACTGACCCGCCGTTTGGGGTGGGATTCCGAGATAACGCGTGGGATCAATCCATCCCCGACTGGCTGCCATTGGCTCGGGCACGTTCCAGCACCGTTATTTTTGTGACGGGTGTACGAACAATCTGGTCCTACCCTGAACCAGATTGGGCACTGTGTTATGCCGCACCGGGCTCAACGTCAAGAACACTTCAAGGTGGGTTCAACCACTGGTGGCCCATCCTGGTTTATGGGTCACGGAAGTTCCCAACTGATCTCAACATCATTCCACGGGTTTCAAACCTAAGCACCCTATCGGGGGACCACCCGTGCCCGAAACCTGAGCTACTCATGCGTTGGCTTATTCAGCATGGGAGCGATCCAGATCACTCCATTATTGACCCGTTCATGGGCAGCGGCACCACGCTCCGCGCGGCCAAGGACCTCGGGCGCAAGGCCATCGGTATCGAGATCGAGGAGAAATATTGTGAAATCGCAGCAAAAAGGCTGCAACAAGCCGTGCTGCCCTTGGAGATGGTGACATGACCCCACATCACGACCAGCACCGGGACCGCACCATCGCCCAGCTTGAAGCGGACCGGGTGTTTGTCACCGGGCAGATCATCACGAACGCGCGGCGGTTGCAGCGGATCGAGGAGGCGCTGGCGGAGCGGACGAGCGCGGCGGGCGACCTGGCGCACGTGCGCGACCTGGCCGGGGAGGACGTGACGATGGAGGAGGAGGCATGACCGCGACGAAAGCGCGACCGTTAGCGAAGCATCCCCCACCCTCCGGTTCGATCCTCGTGCCCGGCGTGCTGTGCAACGTCACGATCCCGATGGAACCGGCCCCGGAGACGAGCCCGAACTACTCAGGGCACTGGGCGGTCAAAGCCAGGGCGCGGGCGGCGTTGCACGAGGCGGCGTACTTTGCCACACGAGAGGTGGTGTGGCTGGCGTATAGCGAACAACCCTTTCCGAAAGATGCCCGGCTGGCGGTCAAGATCATCATTGGCTGGGGCAAAGGTCGCAAGCGGATGGACGAGGACAACGCCATCGCCTGCTGCAAGGCCGCGATTGACGGCTTCAGCAAGGCCATTGGCGTGGACGACCGGCACTTCACGATTGCCGGGGTCGATCAGGTCCGGGACAGCGAGGGCCTGGGCTGGGTGCGGATCGTCGGAGAGGTACAGGAATGACCATGCGCATCGTGGAACACGACGGGAAAGCGATCACGATTGAGGCGATCCCCCGCGTTGGGATTCGCCTCACCACGGAATACATGGTCAAGGGGCAATGGACCTACCAGGAGATGTCCGTGATGCTTCCGATGAAGCAAGCGAAGGAGTTCCTGGACAACCTTACCTTGGCCTATGAGGAGATTACCCCTGGGGCGGCGTCAACTCCTTGCTGACGTACCCCGTGGCGGCCGCTTCCGCTTCCAATCGGGCCACCGTCGCCGGCGCGAAGACCGACTGCCGGATCGCCAGGATCACCGGGATCAGGGCGATGACCGCGCCGATGATGGCTTCCTGTTGCTGTTGCGTCACGGGTGCCCCGAATGCAACTGCGAGCGCAATGATGGCGGTAACGAGTCCTATGATGAGGGCCGGCTCACGATCCACGTCTCAATGTCCTTTCCTGTGCGCTGAGGCTGACGGCCCCACGCGGGACCGCCAGCAGCCGGGCGTTCGTGTTGTATGCCTGCGCATCACCTCCGATCACCCTGTGTGGACTAGCCATCAGATCAGGCCGAAGGCCCGCAGCACGGCGAGCACGAGAATCAAACAGACAACGAAACCAAGGACGTGATAGAGGTTCATTCCGTCGCTCCTTCCGCCGGCGTGGTCTCCGGGCTGATCTTGGCCCGCAGCGCGTCGAGTTCGTCGATCTGCCGTTCGTAGTCGAGCCGGTCCGTCCCCGCGCCTGTGACCTTGCACAACCGCACCATGCCGATCAGGTCCGCTTTGCGAATCATCAGCGCGGTGGTGATGATCTCGATCTCGCGGGGCGTGAGGTCGATCTGGACGGGCGGCGCGACGGTGGCGGTCATGCCGGGATCTCCAGGGGGAGGACGGCTTGTTGCAGGCGCTTGATCGCAATGTCGATGTACGCCTTGTTTATCTCGATCCCAATGGCTTTGCGCCCGGCCTCTTTCGCGGCAAGCAATGTCGTGCCGCTTCCCATGAAGGGATCAAGAACCAACTCGCCGGGTAGCCGGCTGAGAAGCCACTCCATTGCAGCAATCGGTTTTGGTGAGGGATGGTCTGGCCGATCTTTCCCTGCGATTGACACCCTCCCAATGTCATTCTTCTGCTGATACAACCGAACGCCGTCACGGGTGTAGACGAGACAAGGAATCCAGTTCCCGTACCCAATTGGTCCACGGGTCATGCCATTGCTGATATGTACCGCGAGGGTCCATCGGTAACTGAGGGGACCAACTTCTTTCGTGCAATGAAGGAGATTCGCGATGCCGGGCATCACTGCCAGTGCATCGGTCTTATCGCTTACCAGCCCTGCCCATTCCATCGAGAACGAGTCATCCCAAAGAGCGGTCGGCCCATTGGCATTAGCATAGGTTCGCTGGCGTTTCTTCACCCCATACGGCGGATCAGTCAGTACGAGGTCCACCGGACCCAGCGCCGGCAACACCTCGCGGCAATCCCCGTGATAAATCTGAATCTGTCCATCGTCGTAGTAGGGGGTCATTTGACAAGCCCATCCCAGTCCCACGCCGGCACCACCGCATCGGCCCTGATCCGCGATCCGTAGGATGAAATTAGCCACCAGTTGCCGTCGTTCGCCTTGACCGCCCACTCCACCGTGACGGCCTCTCCCTGCGTCAGTGGGGCGCGAACTTCCGGGGCCGACTCGTCCGCGAACTTCCTGACCCTGACCCCATCGCGGGCGGCGCGGAAGGTGCGCTTGACCGCGTGAAACGTCGTGGTGTTGTGGACGACATCACTCCCCGTCCAGGGGAAGGGGAGGGGAGCCGGCTTGGGGTAGGTGGGCGTCGAGGGGATCGGTGATGACGAACCCGGTGTTCCCACAGAAATAAACGAATCGACCTGGCTCTCGATCTGTTTCCACCGCCCAGACCCATTGATGATCGCGGGGCAGGCAGTCGTCGTGTGAGACCACATGCTCTGCTTCGCCGTCGTCCCGATCACGTCCCGCAGCAGCGTCGCGTGCAGGTACATCGCGTTCCGCTCCGCCTGCGCCGCGTTCCGGTCGCTGTTCACGCATAGCTCAACTCCCAGCATGGTCCGATTCCGCGAGTCCCCGGCGTGGACGCCCTGTTCGTTCAGCGGGATACAGACAATGACTTGTTTGTCATCGACGTACGCGTGCACGCCGATGTAGCCGTCCGGGTGGCCGGGGGTGCCGCTGTTCTGCCAGTTGGCGTGCATCAGGGCGTCGGCCCCGACCCGCTGGTTTCCGGTCTCGTGGAAAACCGTGCCGACCGGGGAGAGCGGTCGCCCGGATCGGTTGGGGCCGCGCGGCGTCAGCATCACCCGGAAGGCAATGTCCTTTGGCAGCCACAGCCCGTTGGGTGCGCCCGGCACGTTGGTGTGATGGACCAGGCCGGCGCGGGGATCGGGCGCGGGGTCAGCGGTGATGCGGCGGGCGCCGAGGAAGCGTTGATTCCAGTAGTCGGTGTCCATCGGCAGGAGTTGCACACCGTCGTTCTCGTTCATAGCGTGAACGGCCATGCCGTCACCAACCACGATCCCGACGTGGCTCGCGTCATTGCCGTGACGGCGCTCGCCGGTGGTCTTGTAAAAGATGAGGTCGCCAGGACTCAGACCTCGTGTCCCCGCAGCACCATTGCCAACTGGCTTACCGACTTCGTTGAACTGCACGTGCGAATTGGGGCTGATCGTCTGCCCCGTCACCTGCTTCACGACGTACTGCACGAGGCCGGAGCAGTCGAAGGTGTCCGGTCCCTGCGTGCCGTGGACGTAGGGCTTGCCGATGTGTTTCCGGGCCTCGGCGGCGATGCGTTCGCCCAGGGTTGGCTCGGGGTCCGGCAGCGGGTTGCCGATCTTGCGCCACTGGTTGATCCGCTCAATCGTCTGGTTCAGGTACAGATCGACCGACGCTTTCGTTTCCCCGTTGGCGCACGTCGCGCCCCGGCTCGCCCAGCAGCCCGGCCCACCGACGTAGGTGTAGATGTAGCCCTGCAGCGAGAGATTGTGCGGGCCGTAGACCCCGTTCTTGTAACTCAGATCGGAGAGGCGGGACCGGAATTCTGAAAACGCGTTGACAGGATGCAAGAAAACGCGAAACGGCAGGGTATGACCGTTGTAGGTGACGTTTTTCGTTGGTTTGGTGCCGGTATAGTCCAGCAAGCCCAGAGGATTGTTTGTCCCCTCCGGAGTGGTCTTGCCAAACTCAGATTCCTTGAGTGCCTGTGCTGCTGCCAGTGCTCCATAACCAGCACCAGCAGTCATGATCGCATCCACCCAGCCTAGCAGTGGTGACTTCGCCTCTGCCAGCAGCTCCACCCACGCCTCACGTGAGAGATCGCCGATCGATCGGAACGGCGTCAGCCTCGTCACCGGAGCCGGCAAGGTATCAACGGTCGTTTGCGCCGGTTCCGTCGCGTGTGGGGGCTCTACGGGCGTCACAGGGGGTATTGGCGCGGGGTTGGGGGCCAGGTTCTCCGCCGGCAGCGTGTAGTCGGGGGGCGGCTGGGGGGTGCGCGGTGCGTTCCCACGTTTCCACCAGTCTTTGATCTCGTCGAGCCAGCTCATGCCGGGGTCCCTCCTGGCGGAGCGCACGTATCACGTCAACAGTATAGATGCGTCATACGTATCTGTACACACCGTCTGCTATGATGGGGGCGCTCCGCGCGTCCGGCAATCCGAAGGAGGTTCACGCACGATGTTGCTCTACAAGGAGACCGTTCGTCCCCTGGCCGCCAACGAGACCACGACCCATGAGGGCGGGATCGCCTTCACCGTGGACGATTGGTCGCGCCTGCGCCGGTGGCTGATCCTCGGCTCGGAGGGCACGTTCTACGCCTCGGGCCAGGCGTTGACCGTCGAGAACGTGGGCGTGGTCCGCGCCTGCCTGGACGCCGACCCGGACCGCGCCATCGCGGTCATCGTCGAGGTGAGCGACGGCGGGCTTGCCGCCAAGAACGAGCCGGCCATCCTGGCGCTGGCCCTGGCGTCGCTGCACCAGAACGCGGCAGCCCGGCGGATCGCGTTCGACGTGCTGCCGAAGGTCTGCCGGACCGGCACCCACCTGCTGCACTTCGCCGGCTACCGGGACGCGCTCGGCGGCGGCTGGGGCCGGGGGATGCGGCGGGCGGTGGGCGACTGGTTCAACAGCAAGCCGCCCGAGAAACTGGCCTACCAGGCGGTCAAGTACAAGCAGCGCGACGGTTGGGCGCTGGCGGACCTGCTGCGCCTGGCGCACCCCACCCCGGCATCACCCGAGCACAACGCGATCTTCAAGTGGATCGTGGACGGGGATGAGGTTGCACGTTCGGGCATAGAGTTGCCGAACGTGATCATTGGAGCGGCGGGACTTGCCGCCCACGCTCGATTCCCGGAGTACGACATTTCAGGAGTGGCTGAGCTTATTCGAGACTGGAAGATGCCTCGCGAAGCGGTGCCGACCGAGTTCCTGAACAAGCCCGATGTGTGGGACGCCCTGCTTGCGGACATGCCGATGACGGCGATGGTCCGCACCCTCGGCAAGATGTCGAGCGTCGGCCTGCTGACGCCCGGCTCCGACGCGGCCCGCACGGTGGTCGAGCGCCTGGGCGACATGGAGCGGTTGCGGAAGGCCCGCGTCCACCCGATTGCGCTGCTGGCGGCGCTGAAGGTGTACGAGCAGGGGCATGGCGAGCGTGGGTCGCTTAAGTGGTCGCCGGTGAAGGGCGTCGTCAACGCGCTGGACGAGGCGTTCTACCTCAGCTTCGGCGCGGTGGAGCCGACCCGCAAGCGCATCCGGCTCGCGCTCGATGTGTCCGGCAGCATGGACGGCAGCGCGGTGAACGGGATGCCGTTCCTCACGGCGCGCGAGGTGTCCGCCGCCTTCGCCCTGGTCACGGCGAACGTGGAGCCGGACGCGCACTTCGTGGCCTACTCGCACACGCTGGTCGGGGTCAACATCCGGCCCTCGATGCGGCTGGACGAGGTGCTGCGCGTCCTGCGCTCCATCCCGTTCGGCGGCACCTACTGCTCGCTGCCGATGGTGCAGGCCATCGCGGCGGGCGCGGCCATTGACGCCTTCGTGTCGTACACCGACTCCGAAACATGGGACGGTGGCGTGCGCGGATACGGCTGGGGGAACGAACGACCGCCGGCGGTGACGGCGAGCGAGGCGCTGCGGGAGTACCGGCTGCGGTCGGGGATCAACGCCCGGCACGCGGTGGTGGCGACCTCGGCCACGAACGTCAGCATCGCGGACCCGGCCGATCCGGGCCAACTCGACATCTGCGGGTTCAGCGCCGACACCCCGCAGGTACTATCCAGTTTCGTAGGTGGCATGATATAGTGGCGGTAGATTGGGCCGAATCGCTCGGGTTATCTCTGACCTACCCGACGGAACCAGCCACCGTCACCCGGAGCAATCCGGTTCAACCCGAACGAGTCCCTTGTCCGATCCATTTCTTCCGCGCAGACGACGCGGCGGTCCGAAGCCCCTGGGTTATCTCTTGGTAAGGTTTCCCCCAGGACGCATCCCTTGACCGCCGCGTTTCTTATCCCTTCGTCCGCTCGTGCCCCCGCGTCGCCCACACCGCCAGCACCAGCACCGCGATCAGCACGCCGAAGATGATGGCGCCCGCGATCTCGTTGCACACTACTTCTTCAGTCCCAATAGTTTGGCCCACTGGATACCGCTCGCCGGCTCCTCCCAGTCGTGGGTGATCAGTGCGCCCAGGATCAGGACGCAATCCGCAATCGCCACGATCCGAATCGCCAGCGTCGCCCAATACGGCACCGCGAGTCCAATCAGCCGCAGAAACGGCAGGGAGTAGACAATCCCGAAGATGAGAAACATCAACAGCAGCCCCCGCCCCAACCAGGTCCACGTATGTGTTCGCCAAAGCAAGACGCCGGCGAGGCTGAACTTCAGGATGACCACGGACAAGAGGGTCACCAGGTTGAGCGCATCCATCATTCCCCCCGCCTCGCCGGTCGTCCCAGATTCCCCCGCAGCGCGGTTTCCACGATGTTCCCGGTGTCAGTGAGCTTGCGTTCCACCGCCCGGAACCGTTCGGCGGTCACGGTTTTGCCCTGATTGAGTTCGTCGGCTATCCGGCGCGTCTCGCGCATCACGTCCATCGTCGGCTCGATCTCCGGCGCACACCGCGATTGGCGCCTGAACAGGGACCGCAGCCAGCGATTCATGGCGACTCCCCGAACTTCTTGAGCGCCGCGAGCGCCGCCTTCGCCATGTCCTTCGATTCCGCGTTGAGGGTGTCGATCTTGTCCTCTAACTCGTCGATCTTCTTCTCGCGCCGCCAGTCGCGGTAGAGCAGGTACGCGGTCAAGCCGAGTGGCCCGAGGAGCGCTTCGATGGGGATGTCGATACTGTCGCCCACGCCGGCATCCTGGAGGGCAAGCAACAACGGGGCTGCGTGGTCCCACCACATCACGTCCAACCATGTGCGCGTCTCAGTCCGTGAACGGAGGTTTTTCCATGTCCATCACTCGTCTGTATGGGAAGCAGGGCAAGCGGTGGCCGTAGGGTCATGACAGGCCGCCAATCTGGTCCAACCGGGCGATCAATTGGTCCAGCGTGGTCGCCAGTAGCCGGAACCCGGCCTTGATCTCCGCCTGCGTCAGGTTCGGCGCCTGGTTCGTCCGGGTCACGATCAGGGCCAGATCCGCCCGCGCCGCCCGGATCGCCGCCTTCACCGCCGCGTCCTGCTGCTCCTGCTGGCTTGGTACCGTCGGGTCCCACGCCAGCCAGTCGGCGGTCGGGTCACGGTCCGCGTCGATCGTCACCCGGCCATCGGGGTAGACCTGCAACCCGCCCTCCCCGATCACGTAGCCGGCGGCCTCCGCAACCTCGATCAGCCGGCCCGGGATGTCGATCCCGGCGGCAATGGCGGCGGTAACCTCTGGTCTGGCGGGCAGGTGATACACAGGCATCAGGCAACCTTCTTCAGGATGACGGTCAGGTGACCGCGCTCGGTGGTCGGAGTCGCGGCGAACGACGCGCTCCGCACGTACTCCACACGGAACGTGGTGATGGATGCCCCATCTGACTCAATCTGGCCGTTCGTTGAGCCCGCCATGACCGCCCGATCAGCGTTCAGCCCGGCGCAACTGAAGGTGGCCGAGGCACCATCCGTTCCGTTGAACCGGGCAACCGCGCCGTACGTCGCCACAGTGGTCGCCGTGAAGCCCTGCGTGAATGTGGCGATGTAGTCCCAGGTGCCTTTGGGCAGAATCAGATCAGAGCCATCGCCGTAGGTGTCGATCTCAGCAACCGTCGCATACGTGACGGTGCTCGAATTCGCGACGCCGGCCGTCGCTTGCTGGGTCAGGATCTGGACCTCGCCCAGCACCGGCACCGCCGGGTTGGCAAAGATCTGCACCCGGTGGTTGCCCGAGTCGCAGACGTAGATGTAATCGTCGGTAATGGCGATCCCGGTCGGGGTGTTGAACTCGCCGTCGCCGGTGCCGAAGGAGCCGAAGGAACCCTGGAAGACGCCGGTGCTGTCGAACACCTGGACCCGGTGGTTGCCGCTGTCGGTGACGTAAATGTTGCCGTGGGCGTCGATGGCGATGCTGTCGGGAGTGTTGAACTGGCCCTTGGATGATCCAAAGGAACCGAAGGAGAACTTCATCTCCGCTGTATTGGCACTCCAGTCCCAATCCAAGACCTGCGTCCGGTGGTTTCCGGAGTCTGCAACGATGACTCGCTGGGTACTTGGGAATCGTTGATACGCATAGATGCCGATTGGCGTATCGAATTCCCCTGGGCCAGAGCCAAACGATCCTATCTCCTCATTTGCGGACGCAGCGTAGAGTTTATGATTGTCAGTCCCGAAGCTTCGGCCGCGTTGATTATGTGTGGCCCCCTTTGGCGCCACTAGGGGCGAAGGCGGAGGCTCTTCCGCGAAATAGATATCGTCTCCGAAACGCAGCAACCGTAGGTTGCCAGAATCAACGACCAACATCTCACTTGTGAACGCAGCACGTGGGTGAAATGACATCCCCCACGGCGTATCGACCTGCCCGTCGCCCGTCCCATACATGGCGATGGTGCTGTCGTAGGTGCCGTTGGCGCTGAACTTCTGCACCTTGCTGCTGGCCCCGGTCCCGCTCGACACGTACACGTCGCCGGTGTCGGGCCGGACCGCGATGCCCCGGATGCCATCCGCGAACTCGCCGTTGCCGCTGCCCTGCGTGCCAAACTGGCCCACGTAAAAGGCGTTCCACACCCACGGCACCAGCGGCAATTCGCTCCACGTCTGATCACCACGAAGAAAGACACTGCTGTCTGCCACGCCAGCCCCCAATCGTGCGGTTCCTATCGTCCCACTCGCTATCGCGGAGGCCGATAGGGTACCACCGGAGGCGGCATTTGTATGCGCGTGCGTAGCATTTGAGAAATCGCCAATGGTGGGCGTGGTCAGCGTCTTGTTGGTGAGTGTCACCGCCGCCGCGTTCTTGGTGGCGTCCGACGTGTTATCGACGTTGCCGAGGCCGACATCGCCCTTGACGAGACCACTCGGGCTGCTAATGGTCGGGCTGTTGATGACCGGGCTGGTGAGCGTCTTGTTCGTCAGGGTGGCGACGGCGCTGTTCTTCGTCGCATCGCTGGTGTTATCGACGTTCCCCAGGCCAACGTCGCCCTTGACCAACCCGTTTGGCGTGGTGATGGTGGGGCTGGTGAGCGTCTTATTCGTCAGGGTCTGGGCGTCGCTGGTGCCAACGATATCCCCCGTGGTGCCGTGGGTGGTGGTGTCAAGGATGTGGGCGGCGAGGCCAGGGGAGCCGCCGCTGGCCGAGGTCGTCCAGGCGTAGGTATCGCTGCTCGTTTTGAGGCACGTTTCCAGGGTGGAGGCGGACCCGGAGCCACCCCGCCGCCAGCGTTGCGCCCCCTCGCGCTCGGCGGTGCAGGTGACGTCTTTCGTGTCGCGACCAACCGCGAAGAAGATGTTGTTGGCAACCCGGATCACGCCGGGGACGACTACGGACAGGAGCCGCAGAATGTCACGCTCACCCACGGGACACCTCCCTTACGGCCGCACCGGGTAGAACCGGCCGGATCGGATTGGGTCGGGGTTCTGCTCCAGTTTCAACGCTTTCTGGAGGACGGCACAGACGGCTCGCCCGGTAGGGTCGCCAATGAAGTCCATGTCGAAAATGTCGATCAGGAAATCGACCGCCTTGAGGTGCGTCTTGAGGAAGAAATCGTTGGCAATCTGGGCCGAGCCGGCGAGAATGTGCCAGCGTTCGGTCTGCACCCGGATCCCCACCGTGTGCCCGCCGGCTTCCACGACGAAATCCACCACCTGCCCGCCCTTGGTGTTGCGCCCGCCATCGACCGCCTTCTGGTACGTCCAGGTGTCGCCGCCTACGAACGGCGGCTTGGTGGGGTCACGGGGCGACTTGGTGACGACCGCCAACCCGGCGTACACCATCCACTCCGTGGCACTGGTGTGCGCGGTGACGAAGCCGGCCGGGACGGTCGTGAACAGGTTGCTCCGGCTCTCCGGTTCCGCCTGCAACCGCAGGTGCTCGGGGCCATAGGTCCGCACCGGCGGCGTCCGGGGCTTCGTGGGTCGCGGGCTGGTCTTGAACACCGGCATCCGCTTCATGCGGGCGGTGAGCTTGGGCGTGCCCTTCGCCATTACGCCGCCGTCCTGACCGGCAGGTACACGAAGCTGAGGGTGCGTTGCCCTTCCCGTTCCTCGCCGCTCGCGTCGGTGCCGGTGGTGCTGGTCAGGTCGCCCCGGTACTGCGTGCCCTGGTGGACCAGGCAGATGAACTGGTCGGCGTCGATCAGATCGTCGAGGTGCGCCCGCAAGTCGTCGGCGCTCTGCCCGTTGTCGTTCTCCTTCGGCAGCGCCACGGTGAAGGTGAAGCTCTTAGCCTTCTGCGGCCGCTTGCGGAAATGGAAGCTGAACGCCCGCATGAGCGGGGTCTGGTACGGGTCGCTGCCCCGGGCGAACTCCCAGCGGAACTGAATCCACTCGAAGGCCAACCCCTCGGCGTTGCCGTCGCCGTCGGGGTCGAAGTAGAGGTATGTCTGCCCCGGCGTGGAGAGCACGCCCAGCGTCTGCCAGGTCGTGACGCTATCGGTCCGGTACTTGATCGTGACCGTCTCGGTGGCGGTGGCGTTGTCCATCGTCACCACGACGTGGGATGCTTTTTTCTGGAAGCCGAGCATCGCCATGTCGTAGCGGGCGGTCTCCAGCCAGCCGGAGGGGGCGAACGCCTGCGTGCCGGCGGCCAGGCCCTGCCGGGGGTTGTGGATGCCCTCGGGGAAGGTGAACGAGTAGAGATTGCCGGCCTCGGTTCCCCAGTAGAGGCGGCTTGCCCCCACCTGCGACGTCGCCATCCAGGTCGGCTGCTCGTCCGGCTCGCCTTCCCAGAGACCGTGCCAGCCCTGCCCGTTCCAGGCGTGGAGGCTGGGGTTGGCGCCGGGCGTGGGCCGCACGAGGGCGTACAACGCGCTCAGTTCCGCCTGGGTATCGACGATCTCCCCGACGTGGGTCCGGTGCAACCCGTCGTCCCGCGCCAACCCCGCGAGCGGCACGATCACGCCGGCGCTGGTGTAGCGGATCATGTCGTCGCCCCAGGTCAGCCACAAATCCTCACCGGGCCGGAAGATATCGACGCCCTTGCCGAGGATCGCCCCGCGCGGCACCTTGATCGGGGTTGCCTGCAACGAGCCGGTGGCGTTGTTGAACTGGAACACCTGCCGGTCGGAAATGACGAACAGGGTTTCGTCGCCGTTCTTGTTGAAATAGACGATCAACTGCTGCGGCGTGTAGGTCGGGTTGAGCCGGACGTCGATCGTGCCGGTCTGGTCCTTGACCTTCGCCCAGGCGGGGGTGTCGAGCGTGATGTCGTACTTGAGGAGGTAGCCCTCCACGGTCAGGGCGTAGACCGTGCCCTCGTGGGCGCAGAAGCTCTTGACGATGCCGACCCCGGTCACGAACTCGGCGTCCACGCCCGGCACCAGGAACTCCGGCGTGCCATCGAGCACCCAGGCCAGCCCCTTGTTGATCGGCTCATCGGTGGTGGTCGGGGTCCAGGTGGTGACCGTCACCCGCTTGGCGAGGGCCACGGTGCGCGAGGTGCTGGAGGCGGCCCGGATGTCCCAGCGGGTGAGCGTGATGTCGTCCGGCGCGGTGGCATCGCCCCGCTTGTCGTAGGTGAAGGCGCCAGTCGGGATTGTCCAGCGGGAGACCGTGTTGTTCACGGCGTCGGAGACGAGCGCATACCCCGGCTGGACGGCGATGCCCGCCGGCTGGTTGAACTGGTTGCCGCTGCCGCCACTGGTCCCGAACTGCGTGCTGTAGGCATGGGCGCTGGTGAAGACCTGCACCCGGTCGTTCCCGCTATCGACGACGTAGATGTTGCCGGCGCCGTCAATGGCGATCCGGGTCGGCGTGTCGAATTCCCCGTTCCCGGTACCATTGCTGCCGAACTGCGACACGTAGTTGCCGGCGTTGTCGAACTTCTGCACCCGGTGATTGCCGGAATCGACGACGTAGACGTTGCGGGCGGCGTCATAGGCGATGTCGGTGGGCGTGTTGAGCTGGCCGTTGCCGGTGCCGCTACTGCCGGTAAACACCGAGGCGGCCGTGCCCGACCACTTGATGATCCGGTGATTGCCAGAGTCGGCCACCAGATACCCGGTGTTGTTGGTGCTGGCGACGACGCCACGGGGGGAGGAGTATTGCGTGCCGCTGGGCTTGCCCTCTTGCGAGTTGTAGACCCCGGAGAGGCTGAAGCTTTGAATCCGGCCGTTGCCGGTGTCGGCAACCCAGATGTACTTTCCGGTGCCGTGCCGGCCGTAGGTGATGCCCTGCGGGCTCTTGAACTGGCCGTTCCCGGTGCCAAAGCTCCCCCACGTCAGGAGGAAGGCGCCGGCGCTGTCGTACTTGACGATCCGGTGGTTCGTGGTGTCACAGACGTAGATGTTGCCGTCCTCGTCCACGGTGACGGCGTTCGCGCCTTGCATCTGTCCGTTCGCGGTGCCAGTCTCGCCAAAGACGCTCTGGTACGTGGCGCTGGGGTTGCCGGTGGAGTAGTGCAGCGTAATGTCACACGCCTCGCCGGAGGTCTGGCTGTTCGTGATCCGCAGCACCGTGTCCTCGTCGATGCTGTGGCTGAACGTCTCAATCGTGTACCGCAGGTCGCCGGTGACCGATTCCAACGCGGTCTCGGTGACCACGTCCTCCCGCGTCGCCATCTCCCCATTCTGGTAGACGACGAACTCCTCTTCCTCCACGTCGTCGCCCAGCGGGTAGCAGGGGGTGGCGCTGCTCGGCGCGGTCACGTCGGCACGCGGCGGCAGGCCGAAGGCGTTGGGGGCGCGGGTGTCGAGAATGGCGGCGTGGAAGCGGTGGGTGTCGGTCTGCTCGGAGCTGTCCTCGATCTGCCCGCCGCTGCTGAGGTCGGAGATGATCAGAGAGGAGAGGTACTCGTCGCTGTCGGCGGCGGGGTCGCCAATCGTGAACCGCCGCTCGAAGATCGCCAGTTCGGTCGGGCGCATCACGTCGGTCATGTCAAAGTAGCCGACTTCCTCCGGGTCGGAGTAGCGGCCAATCCAGACCTGGTTGCTGTTCGTGATCCTGCTCGGGGGCGGCATCGTCAGACCCGCACGTTGTGGCCGCCGTGGGCGCGGGCGGCGGTGACGGGCCGGAGCGTGTCGGCAATGCCCTTACAGTATTGTGAACGGGACTTATAGTCGTCGCGGCGGTGGTCGTTGACCCGGGTGGAGGCGGCGAGCAAGACGGTGGAGGCTGCCTGGTGGATCAGCCAGTCGTAGGGGACGCCGGTCTCCTTGTCGTCGGCGGTCAGTTGCCCGGCCCGGACCGCGCCCCGCGCCCGCACGGGCCGTCCCGAGGCGAGTTCACGCGGCTGGTTCTTGATGCGGAAGGTGCGGTTGGCGGCGTCGATCTCCAGGTCCGCCGGCGGCACGTCGTACCAGATGGAGTCCTGCCCCTGCCACTGCGCCCCGGTGGCGTAGACGATGTCGTCCGGCAACGCCACGGTGGGGCTGGTGTAGTCGAAGGTGCTGCTCGCGCCGACGTCGAGCACGGTGGCGGCGTCGGCGGCCATGCTAATCGCCATGTTGATGTGGCGGTTGACCTCGTCCGGGGTGATGCCCTGCCCCTGGCTGCTCCACAGTTCGATCACGTCGCCCTCGTCAGTGGCCTGAGGCAGGGCAGCAAACGTGATGCTGGTGTCGGTCCGGCTGTTGGCCGTGACCCGGCGCTTCTTGCCAACGTTGTCGTCATGGCCGGAGACGACCCAGAGGATGCGGTTCATGATCGAGTTGTTCGAGATCGAGAGGTTGAGGTCGTCGATGAAGGTGGTGGCGGTGCCAGTGGCGGTGGCGGTGAGCAGCAGGAAATCCCCGGTCAGGCCGCCAATGGCCCGCCGCAGGTCACCCCGCGTGCTCCCCGCCGTGGTGCCAACCTCGACCGCCATTACGCCGGCAGCGGTCGGAGGGTGAGCGTCAAATTGCCGACCACGTTGGTCAGCGTCCCGGTCAGGTCAATCGCGATCCGGTCGCCGTCCGCCAGTTGCGTGTTGGCGACGGTGGCCGACAGCGTCAGGTCCTGCACGGTGTCGGCGGTGCCGACCAGGTCCGCCGAGGCGGTGGTCATCGCATCGCCGGCGGTCGGGGCCTCGGTGCCGGTGCATTTCTTGATCGCCAATGTGGCGGCACCGCCGGTGCCCGCGACCCGGGGAACGTAGCTCGCGGACTCCAGTTCATACGCCCGGTCGGCGATGAAGATGGTGTTATCGACCGTGGCGGCGAGGATCGTGACGGAGATGATCTGCCGGGTGACCGGGTAGAGTTGATCCCCGTAGGGGTACTTCAACTCCCCATTGTGGATAAAGAGCTTACCGGCTCGGGTGGAAACCATGGGTGTGTGCTCCTGTTAGCTCCAGAAGTTGACGTCCACGGTCCCGGTGGATGCCGTGGCCGCGACGTGCAGGTGGGTGTGCAGGTGAGGCCGGGGGTAGATCGTGACCGTGGCGCCGATCTGGAGGACGCAGCTATTGCTCTCGCCCAACGTCGGCGGCGTGGCACTGTCGGTGACGGCCAGGTAGTGCTTGGCGGTGGCGCCGGTGACCTCCATCACCCGGGTCCGGCTGGGAATCGCGATGGAAACTTCCGTGGTGGAGGTCGCTTCCGCCACGACGCACGAATGCGGCACCAGGGGTCCGCTGTCGCGGTGATGGCTAGGCATGGCGGACCCCCGCCGGCACGCTGTCCATTTCCTGGTGTGCCAGCAGGTGGGCGCCCATCGCGGAGGCCTTGACCACCTCGCCGCAGGTGGGGCAGGTCACGTCGCGCATCGAGAGTTCTTCCGTGATCCGCTTCAGGCGGCCGGTGGCGATACCGTGCCGCAGGTAGGCGATCAGGTCCGGGTCTTTGGTGTCGAAGCGGGCGCGTTCCCGCATCTTCCCGGTTTCCTTATCGACCCGGCCGCCCCGGAACGGCAGCACCCGCAGGTTCTGGCGCTTCATGGCGGCGGACGCGGCGGCGACCAGTTCGGTCATCCGTTCGTCGTCCTTGCGGTCGTTGGCGGCGACGACGAGGTTGTAGCCACGCGCGTTGGTGGTGACGAGGAAGCGGGCGAGGCCGGTCAGGGGGTCCGGCGCCTGCTCGCGCTTCGCCGTGGCCTTCCGGGGTGCCTTCTCCGGCGCCGGAGCGCGCACCACCTCCTCGCCGGTGCTGGTGGTGATCATGCCGCGATGCACGGTGCCGCTCTGGTTCGCCATGGGTTAGTTGTCCTCGTCTGTCTGGGCGCCGCCGCAGACTGGGCAGACGCGATTGCGAAAGGAAACCTTGCAGCGGGGACAGGTGCCGGTCGGCTCGCCCATCACCGCGTCGTCCTGCTCGGTCCCGGTCAACTCGTCCACCGGTTGCCCGGTCTTCTTGGCTGGCTTCTTGGTTGCCATGTCGGTCGCGCTCCTGTCTGGGGAGCGGGGCGATGACCCCGCTCCCCGGTCACCGGCTAGGCCGGCACGTCCAGGTACGGGTAGTCGGCGTCGGCCAGGCTGATGTCCTCGAAGCGGAAGCGGCGGCGGTCACCCTCGAAGATGAAGCCGAAGTCGCCCCGGAGGAAGCTGACCGTGTGCCAGCCCTGCGTGGTGTACTGGCCGGTGGCCCAGTTGCCGCCCTCGTAGTGGTAGAGGCCGGTGTCCTCGGGCCGCCAGACGATCAGTTCGCCGGCCTTCATCTTGTAGTTGACGTTGAAGGTGAACTCGCCCAGGCTCGTCTCGACGGACTTCCAGTCCATCTTGAACTTGCCGTCCTTGAGCGTGCCCATCCGGCTCTGCTGGAACCAGGAGTCCCAGATCCGCTTCATGTCGTAGCCGCCCATGACCTCGGTCGCCATGTTGGCCTCGCCCACGTCGGAGGCGACCGACTGCGCGGCGTCCATGAAGGTGCGGAAGGTGATCGGGTCGCCGTTGAGGTCGGTGACGTTGGCGGTGGTGGCCTCGCGCAAGCCGCCCAGGGTGGACGGGTTGTCGGTGGAGTCGCCGCCGCCGTCGCCCTTGTTCTTGATGCCGTTCAGGGCCAGGTTGTCGAGATCGGTGGCGGCCTCGATCATGAACTGCTTGAGGACGGCCTGCCGGTTGTTGCCCTTGTGCTGGTAGTTCGGCGTCACCTCGGCCCGGTGGGACATCGGGAAGGTGTATTCCAGGATCTGCGGGTAGGTCTCGAACGTCTCACCACGCGTCACGGGCGAGCGTGGGGCATCGACGCCTTCCGGCACGGCGGGGCCGAGGATGTAGATCGGGTCCGAGACGTTGGCGGAGGTCAGGGGCGAGGTGGACCCCCAGCCCCGGGTGACGGTCAGGTTGTCGCCGGTAATGGCGGTGACGAGCATCACCTCGTCCTGCACCTTGACCAGATCCCAGATCTGGAAGTACTCGCCGTGGGCGACGTCGAAGTCGGTCTTGGAGTTATCGAGCGATTCGGCCAGGGTGTCCTCGGTCGGGGCGGTGTCGCCCTCGCCGTATTCCCAGATCAGCATCTTCTTGCTGCCCTTCTTGGGAATCTTGGCGAGCATCGGCACGTCTTGCCGCTTCATGTACTGGATAAAATCGGGGACGTCGCGGATGAGCAGGCCGGCGGGGATGCCGCCACCGGTAATGCCGGTGGAGTACTGGGTCATCATCTGCCGGGTGAGAACGGTTTGCGCCATGGGGATGCCTCACAGGGCTAGGCGAACACCTCAGCGATGTAGCTGTCCAGATCCTTCGCCTTGCGACCGCCGGACGTGCGCCCGGAGCCGGGGGCGGGGGAGCGGGACGCCAACTGCTGGGCGGCCAACTGTCGTTCCAGGTCTTTGATGCGCTGGTCCTTCTGCGCGATCTGAGCGCCGGTCGTCTGCCGGGCCGCGATCAGGCGCTGGACCTCCGCGTTGACGTGCTGCGGGTACTTGGCGGCATAGGCGACGATGTGGTCGGCCTCTTGCCGCGAGAACCCGTGCTCGTCCCGCAGGTAATTGGCGTAGTTCCGGGCTTTGTGCGATTGGGAGACGGTCCGTTCATGCTGGAACAGGTCGGCGTTGAACTTGTTGATCCAGGCCGTTTTCGCCGCGTCCCACTCATCGAGCCGGGCGTCGAGATAGGCCTCGGGGTCGTAGGCGTCCCGGGCCTCGGCCTTGATCTGTTCCTTGATCTGGTTCCAGTAGGTGATGCCGTCAGTGTAGGTCTGCTGCCACGCCGCGCGGTCGGCGGCGGCCCGGGCTTCCTCCCGCTCGCGGGCGACCTGGGCTTCGATCCGGGCGCGTTCGGCCCGTTCGCGATCCAGTTCCGCCTGAAGGGGGTGGGGTTCCTCGGGGGTCTCGGCAGGGGTGGCCTCCGCCGTGGGATCGGCCTCAGCGGTGAGCGTTTCGGGGTCCGTGGCGGCGCTGTCGTCCGGGTCCGTGGCGGGCGCGTCATCCGACGGCGAGACGGCAACCTCCGGCGAGTCGGTGGCGTCGGGGTCCAGGTCTGCGCTAACCTGTGCCACGAGCGCATCGAGATCGGCGGCGGTGCTCGAATCGGCGTCTCCCACCAAGTCCTGAGCGAAGTTGTCCACGAATGTCCCTCCGGTGCGGCCCGCACGCGCGGGCGCCTACGAGGGACGGTAGACGCCGTAACCGGAGGACCACTCCGGTTGACAGGAGGAAGCGTCATGGCGAAGAAGCAGAAGGAGCGGACGATTCACGACGTGATGGAGGACATGCGGGACGACCGGAAGGGCGGGGCCGCCGGCGACGGGCTGGGGGTGTTTGCGATCATCATCCTGATCGGGATCGGGATCGCCCTCTGGAACAACACGCAGCCCGCGCCGGACTACCCCGTGCTGACGGCGGAAGAAGCCCTGGGCCAGCAGGTCTGGGACGAACGAATGGCGAACTGCACGCCGCTGGGATGCTAGGGAATGAGACGGGTCAATCGGCGGCGGTGGCGAGCAGGTCGCTGCGGACCCAGCCGGTGCGGCCTCCGGGGAGCGCCACCTGAATCCAGCGTTCGCCGTTGACGATCTGCTCCCCGACCACCGTCATCGGCAGGCCCGCCGGGGCGCGGCTGAGGATGTCGTTGCTGGTGCCCGGCGCGGTCCGCACGTTGACCAGTTCCACCAGCGGTGTCACGTTGCCGCCACTCGTCGGGGACGTGACCGGCGCCGGCGCGGTCTCGAACAGTGACTCCGGCCCGGTGTAGTTGATGTCCTGGATTTGCCGTCGTTCGCGCCGCTGCTCGGCCTCGTACTCGGCCAGGTCGATCTCCCGCCACCGCTCGAACGACGGGTCATCCTGCGTCACGCCCCAGGCGATGTACTCCCCCGCGCCGCCGGAAGGGAACACGAAGCCGAACTCATCCTCGATCAGGTTGTAGGTGTCGCGGTCGAGCCGGACCGAGGTGTCACCGGCGGCGCGCTGCATGTAGAGCGCGTCCAGCCCGCCGGAGGGGTCGAGTTCGTTCAGGCGGGCGCGAATCCGGGCCACCGTTTCCAGGTCGCCCTTGACGTCCGTGACGTAGTCGGAGTCGCCGCCGAACTGCGCGTCCTCGTCCGCCTTGCGGGCCTGGAACGAGGCGTCGAGGTCGGAGATGATCTGGCCGTCCTTGCCGACGATCTGCCCCGCCCCGGTCAGGTCGTTGTACATGCCGTGGGCGCCGGACGGCTGGCCGATGATCGCCTGGTAGGCGTTGTAACTGGTGGCGATGTTGCGGAAATCGTCGGAGTCGCGCGGGTATTGGCCCGAGAGGTCGAGCAGGAACTGGCGGTACGGCGCGTTGATCGCCGCCGTCTTGGTGATGAAGGCGTCCACGCCACCGGGGAAATTCTCGGCGTGGTGGCGGAACTCTACGACCGGCGCGATCTCGGGGTGGTCTTCAAGGTACTGGTCGCGGGCGGCGAACTGCTCGCGCCGGGTGCCTTCCAGTCCGTTCCACCACAGCCAGTCGTCCGCGACTTGCTTGCGCTCCTCGTCGGTCATCGCCGCCAGCCGCTCGGGCGTATAGATCTCCTGCCCGATGCGGAACGTCTGTAAATCGTCACGCCCGTAGCGGATCGCGCTGTAGGCGTCGTTGGCGTGGCGGCCCTGGCTGCTGCCGGCGTTCTTGTAGCCGTCCACCAGCGTGTCGAAGGCGATGGACTCCGGCGTGCCGTACATCACGGACCGCTGGGCGCCCTGGCCGTCGGTCTTGGGATCGGCCAGTTCGTTCTGCTTCTGGGACGTGGTCAGCACGTTGAACGGGGTCGCCTTGCTGACGACGGCGTTGACCACGGTATCGACCCCGGTCTGCAACCAGTCCGGCAGGTTGTGGCCGTCGAGGACGGTGATGCCGGGGCCACGGCTGTAGGTGTCGAGCGCCTGCTGGTACTCGGGGCTGGACGGGTCGGTCATCGCCTCCGCCGCCCGGTCCGCCACCTGCTCCTCGGTCATAGTCGGGTTCAGTTGCTGGGTCGCTTCCAGGAGGAAGGCGTTGAAGCGGACCGCGGTGCTGCCGTCGGGGTTGCGGGGCAACACCTCGCTCGTGCCGGGCAGTTTGCCGCTGCCAAGTTGGGCGATGGCGTTGTTGACCACCGTGGACAGGTCATTCATCGGGAAGCGTTCGGGGCTGCCCTCATCATCGGTCGTCACCCACGGCAACGTGATGCCAATGGAGCTGGCGAGGTTGGTGGTGTCATTGAACAACCGTTCCGCCCAGCGGGTGCCGAAGTCGGGGTTGCTGCGGGTGTCGGTGCCGAACGAGCCGGAGTTGCGCAGCGCCGCTTCGATGATCGGAGAGAGCATCGCGTTGCGCGGGATGTCGGCCAGCAGGTCGAGGATCGGGTTGCCGGTGTCGGCCCCGAACTCCTGGTACTCGCCCAACGCCGTGAGATCGCGGTCCTTCTTGACGTCGCCGTAGAAGGCGTCACGGCCACTGAGCAGGGTGCCGATCAGGGCGGTGGGGTCGAGGAAGATGGCGGCGCCGGCGGGGCTGTTCCAGACATTGATCATCCCCTTCAGGAAGTCGGGGTAGTTGTACTTCTCGGCCTCGCGCTCCAGCCCTTCCATCAGGTTGAAGTAGGCGGCGGCCACGTACGGCTTCTTCAGCGCCTCGGTGACGTAGAGCTTGCTGGCGCGTGAGGTCCAGTAGTGGAACATGAAGAAGCGGCGGATCGCCTCGTCCGCCTTGGTCGCGTTGAAACTGAACGCCACCCGGTTGACCTCGGCCTTCGCCGCCTTGTCGAGCGAGCGGACCGCGTTCAGCCAGTCGCGGCCCATCCGTTCCGCGAAGTTCCGCAACTCCGTCTCGTTGAGGGGGCTTGGCCCGGCGGCGTCGATCAGCGCCTTGCGCACGTCGAAGGCGCTGAAGCGGTCGCCCTTGGCGGCCCGCAGCGTGTCGAACGCCTGCTGGACGCGGGCCTCGTCGAGCGGGAGCAGGGGGCCACCGGCGGCGCGGGAGCGGGCCAGGGTGTCGGTGGCGTGGCGGCGCAGCTCGCGGGCGGCGAGGGCTGCGCCCGGCTCGAAGGTGTCGCGCCACAGCGCCTCGCGGATCATGGTGTCGAAGACGTTGGCGAAGTCACGGGCCTGGTCGAAGCCCGCCTTGGAAAGTGCCTTCTTCCAGCCGGAGTCGCCAAAGACCGACTTCATCCGGCCCAACTCGTCCTTGTTGACGTCCCGGATCGTGGCGGAGGGGGCCAGCCCCATCGCAGAGCGGGTCTCGTCCACCCACGACTGCACGTTGGGTTGAGTCTGCCGCTCCTTCAACCGCCGCCACTGTGGGGTGCGGAAGTAGTCCTGGAGGGCGGATGGCCTGGCGATACCGAGCGAGATGGCGTTGCCGATGGCGTTCATCATCACGTAGGCGGGGCCGCGCGTCGGGTTGTAGAGCTGCATGGCGCGGCGGACGCCGAGGTAACCGTCATACGCCTTCAGCGCCTTGCCGGCCAGCCCCTTGCCGTAGACGTCGAGATCGTTGAGTTTGCCGGCCAGGTTGCGGGCGCCGGAGGAAATCTCCTCCTCCCGTCGCAGGAGCTGGCCGACGAAGCGATCGGCCTCGGCGTCGGTCATCGTGCCGTAGGACGGCACGTCGGCGTCCTCCAGTCGGAACTTGCGCTCCAGCGCGTCAAGCTGGGCCTGCTCGGCCGGGGTGAGACCGCCGCCGGCGAGCGACTTCCGCCGCACCAGGCCGCGCAGGGCATCGACGTCGTCCTGGTACTCGGCCAGCACGTCGCCCACCTCGCGGCCCGCGTTCCGCCCCTGTTTCAAGACGCGGGACAGTTCCTTGTCCTGATCCTCGTCGATGTAGGTACCCCACTTCGAGGAGTAGGTGTTGCGGTTGGGCGTGGACGTAATGTCGGCATCGGCCACCTGTTCGGCGGTCTGGCGGACCGCGCCGGGGCGCTGCCCCCGCTCGAAGAACTCGGTGGCGATGTCTTTGGGGTCGCGCTGCGTGATGCCGAGGACGCGGGCGCTGCGGCCAGTGCGGAGCGTTTCCGCCTGGGCTTCGTCCGTGGCTTCCTTGCGGAGCGCTGCCTTCTGGCGGGCAGTCAGGCTCCTGCGGACGCGGTCAGCGTTCTCCCCGGCGGCGACGCGCTTGACCAACTCTTGCTGCCCGGGGAACATGCCGGCCTCGGTCCGCACGTTGCGGTTCCACCGGGCCTGGGTGGCCGTGGGATCGTTCTTGTATTGCGCCGCTTCCAGCCGGAGCCAGGCGTCAAACGCCTTGCCGTCATCCGGCCTGCGGGACATGACGCCATTCTCGAACATGGCGCCGCGCCAGGCCCGGTTATCGGCCTGATCCCACTCAGCGGCCGACAGGATCATCTGCCGGCTGTAGTCGGTCTCCAAATCCTGGGTGGTGACGTCACGCCGGCCACCCTGCCCGTCGGGGATTTGATGCTTCTGCCCATAGCCAGGCCGGCGGGGCGCGGCGTCGGAGGCGGCGCTAGAGGGCTGGTAGCCGCTGGTGGGGGGCTGGGCCGTTTCCGGGGGCGTCGGGGCGCGTCCGTTCGTGCTGGGGGCTGGAACGGCCTCAGGTGGTGCTTCCGGCAGGTCCACCGGTTGCCCGGTCTCGGCGGCACGGCGCAGGCGGGCAATCTCGGCGGCGTCCTCCCGCAACGGGCTGGACGGCGTACCCACCCGGCTTTGTGGCGGCGCGGGCAGGGTGCCGGCCTCCGGCTCCGGCAGGTTGGTCATGTTATCGGCGGCGCGGGCTGGTTGCTGATCCGGTGCCGCCTGCCGGAGCCGCGCCACTTCATCCGGCGACTCGGCCAGGGGCGCGGTAATGCCGTCGGCATCGACCGGGGCCGGTTGCTGCGTGGCGCGACGTGGTTCCGGCAGGGGACTGCCGGACATGGGCGGTTCGTTTGGTCGTCGGTCATCCAGGGGTCGTCGGACATCGGCAAGGTCTTGTGCTTGCCGGATGGCGCCGTCAGCATCAGGAGATGTCAGGCCTGTTGGTTCGCTTCCGCGGCGGTTGAATTGGTCCCGGGTGAACCGGTAGACCTCCCACGATCCATCGTCGTTCTGATAAATCTCATACCGGTCGTTCGGGTTATGCGGAGATGTGACCCGGTAGCGTGTGTTGGGGCCACGCTCTGATGGCCACGGTCCTTCTACCGGAATGTCGTCACGTCGGGGCACGTCCTGTGTGATGCCGGGGGTGCGCTGGAGAGTCGGGGTACCGGCCATTTCGTCCCGCGCCCGGACTCCGCGACGAACCGCCTCACCCGGCGTCGGGTAGGAGCCGAGGTGGGTCTGTCGCCCCTGCTGGTCCACGTGGACCGCCGCGTAGTCCGCAGACCCGGGCCGTCCCGGGATGCCACGGGACCGTTCAATGACGACCACTTCCTCAGTGATCGGAAGCATCCTGACCGGGGAGCCGGCGGGCTGATGCCACGTGGTCGGGTCGGGGTTGAACCCGCCGAGCGGATCAGTCGTCCGTGGTCGCAGGTTCGGATCGCCGGGGTCGGGTGCGCCGGGGGTGCGCTCCAGGACGCCAGGTTGCCCGGGCTGGGACACCGTGCGCCGGGCGCGTTCCTCCCGCACCAGGCGGGCGGCGTTGCCTGCCTGGGCCATCGCCCGGTCCGCGTTCCACGGGCCGTAGATGATCTGGTTGGTATCCGGGTTCTCCAGCCAGTAGCGCCCGGTGTCGTCGCTGATCAGGTTGACGTCGTTGTTGACGTCGGGGATCGGTACCCGCATCGCGGAGCGCGGGTCAGGTATGTTGCTGGGCCGGCCGGCGCTGGGGCGGCGGCGGGTGCGCGGGTTGACCGTGACGCCGCCGATGGTGGGTCCGCCGGAGAGACCGGACGGTGCAACCGGGGCGGTGCCAATAGGGGCCGGTCCGGTGCCGGGTGCGCCCGTGCCACCGGGGCCGGGGGTTGGCGTCGTACCCGGTGCGGCACCAAATGCGGCACGGCGGGCGGCGGCGGCTTCCGCGCCGAGTTCCTGCGTCGTGTCGGCGGCGACCCGTTGCGCCGTTTCCTCGGAGGGGTCGAAGATGCCGGTAACACGGGGGGCGCTGCCGCTGCCGATCTTGTTCAGGCCGAGCGAGGTCAGGGTGTCGCCGCCCTCGGCCAGGGAAACCCCCACCCGCCCGGTGCGCTCCAGCGCCTCGCCGGCGGTCCGTTGCAGTACGCCGGCACCCGGCGCGGTCTTGATCGCGCGGCCGGTCGTTTCCACCACCGTCGCCGGGGTCTTGAATCCGGGGATCAGCACCGTGCGGTCGCTGAGGCCACGCGAGATCAGATCCTCCCCGAGGCCGGCCTGGTCACTGTAGGCAGCGACGACGGCGGCAGGGCCGGGCGGGATTTCCTCGATCACCTCGCCGTGCTGGTCGCGGCGAACGTACCCTTCCTTGCCATACTTCTCGACCAGTTCGGGGTGCGCGTTCAACCAGGAGAGGTAGGGATTGAGGTCCATCCGAACCCCGGTGGCGTTCTGCACGGCGGCCATGCCGGCGGTCAGTTTCTCGTCGATGCCGAGGGGGCCGGCGCCGGTCGTGGCGTAGCGGTCGCCGGTTTCCAGCAGATCGATGGCCTGCTGGGCGGTCCGCTCCATCATCGTCTGGTCATCGTTCCAGAGGACGTTCGCCACCCCGGTGACGAACTCGCCCAGGTTCTCGACGGTCGGCACCTGGTCCGCCGCGCCGATCAGGCTGCCCGCCTGGTAGACGCCGGACTGGCCCAAGGGCGAGACGCTGAGGCCGGTGTCGGCGGCGCGGAGGCCGGCTTGCAGCCGGGCGCGGCCCCGGGTGTAGACATCTTCAAGGCTGAACGGCGCGTTCTCGGTGATCGGCTGCGTCACCGTCTGCGGCAGGCGGTCCGACTCCCCGGTGACCCGCTGCCGCTCCACCTCGGCGGCGTAGGCACTCAGACCCTCACCGATCCGCTCCGCGCCCCAGCGGCCGGCGCGGCGGGCTTCATCCAGGGTGTAGTTGGCAAAGTCGTCTTTGGCCCGGCCGATGCTGCCGAGCAGGCCGCCGTCATCGGGGCCGGGCAGCGGCGTCTGTGCGGCGAGTTGGGGGTTCCACGCCAGCGGGTTCATCGTCACCGGCTGGCCCAGGGCGTTGGGGCCGCCCCGGCTCTGATCGGTGGAGTAGACATTCTGGAGAGCGTACTGGTTCGCCTCGTACTGCGCCGTGGTCTCCGGCTCCGGGTAGAGGCCCGTGTTCGGGTCTTGCCGCTGGGGCGCCTGGTCTTCCAGCGCGTCGGCGCGGGCACGCAGCAGATCGGTGTCGTCAATCCGCTTGGCGTCGAGCGCCCGCTGGTAGGCGTTGCGCTCGGGCGTGACGTCCACCGGCGGGGCGTCCGCCGGCGGGTTCAGCCAGGCGTTCGCCGGGTTGGCGGTGGTGTACGGGCGCTGCCCGCCGAAGAGGGCGCCGAGCGCGTTCTGGCCGGGCGGCAGTTGCGTCTTGGGATCATACGGCTCGACCGGGCGTGGCTCGAAGCCGGCGGTCTGATCGAGCGTGCCGCCGGGGTCGAGGTAGGGGCCACTCTGCTCCTGGTGCGTCTGGAGCGCCGGGTCCGCCGGGGCCGGGGATGCCGCCGGTGCCTGTGCTGACCATGCCTCCTCGGAGGTGTACGTCTCACCGGTGGCGGGGCCGGTTGAGTAGGCGTCGCCGGTGTGATACGGATCGGTCGATTGCGGCTCATACTGCGGTGCCGGTGGCGTGTATTCGTCGTCAGGCTCCGGTTGGTACGTCGGGTCGGGCGCGGCGTACGTGTCAGCCCCGCCGTAGGACGAGTAGTCGGTGCCATACGAGGAGCCATAGGACGACTCCATGTAGCGCCGACTCTCTTCCTCGGCGTACTCCTCGAACGACATCGGTTGGCGGTATGAGCTGTACGGGCTGACCATGGGCGTCCTCTAGCTAGTAGCCGCCGGTGACGGTGGGCGGGAGCCAGGCGTCCTCCTCGGCGTAGGTGACGGGGTTCGCGATGTCCTCCTGCCACCCGGTCGGCGTGAAGTAGGTGTCGGCGTTGGTGGGGTCTCCCGGCAGTGCGCCGGGGATGCCGATCTCGGTCGGCGGTCCCCAGGCGGCGGTGACCGGGTCGGCATACATCGCCAGGGCGGCGGGGTCGGCCATCACCGCCGGCACCTGCGCCAGATCCTCGTTGTAGAACTCACCGGGGTCGGGGGAGAAGTCCGCCCCGGCCAGTTCCGCCAGGTAATCGACCGGCATCAACAAGCCCGCCATGTCAGTACCCCCGGTGCTGGATCATCAGTTCCTCGGCCCGGTTCGGCGGGCCGGGACGGACGTTGCTGGCGCGGCGGGTCGGCGCCGGCGTGGTAGGTGGCGGCTCGGTTGGCACCGGGCCACGGTAGGTGCCGCCGGGGACGCCAGGCGCGGGCCGGGCCGGCAGGGTGGACGGGTCGAAGTCCGGGTAGCGGGACGCGGTCGCCTGCTGGTACGGCGTGAACATGCCGCCGCCGGCGCGGGGATGCAGCTCGAACGGCAGCCGGGGGTCACCGGCGGCACGGGCGTTGTGCAGCGCCTCCGACCACTGCGAGCGGATCGGCACCGGATCGGACGCCACGCCGTCACCCTCGGTGCCGCCGCTGGCGACGTCGCCCATCGGGTTTGGCGTGCCGAACGACTCGAACGGGATGATGGGAGCGGTGTCGCCAGTGGCCCCGAGGGGCGCGATGGTGCCTCCCGGCGGGCGGGCAATGCCGGTCTGGCCCTGGCGGGGCGGCAAGCCGGTGAGGTCGCTGCTGCTCATGGGACCGCCGCCCGGAGGGGCGAGACCCGCGACCGGGCGGGAGGTGGTCGGCGTTGGCGGCGTGGCACGTCCGGTCTGACCACGCGGGGCGAGGGGCGCCGCCTGACTGGAGCCGGGCGGCGTCATCATGGCGAACTCCGCGATCTCAGCCTGGGTTGGGGCCAGGATCGACGTGGACTGTCCCTGCGTGTTCGCCCGGTGCCAGGCGTCGATTTCGGCGTAGCGTTCTGGGGTCACAGTGTGCTTCCTCCGTTTCCGTTCTTGTAGTAGTAGATCAGGGCGAGGGCAGCCTGATACCGGAGTGTGTCGTCGCCACACCGTTCCGCAATATCACGCAGAACGCTGAGTCCCAAATCCACGTCTGGGTAGTTGCCCAGTTCGCTGTCTTCCGAGGCATTGAATCGCTGTACCCGATGAAGATCGGCGTCTTGAACGAAAATCTCATTGACGTCCTTACTCATGGTTGTTTCCTTTTCTCCTGTTATCTAAAAGACGGACCACCGAACTGGGCCGCCGCCGAAGGCTTGTGCGTCCTCGCCCCGCTGGGCGGCGGTCTGGGCGAGGAAGTTCCGAACGCGGTGGTCGTAGAGATTCCGGCCGCCGTCGAACGGGCCGGGGCTGGGCGTGGTCGCCGGCTGGTTCTGCTGCTTGCGGAACCGCTTGATGTCGGCCTGGAGGTCACGCCGGGCGGCCTTGCGCTTGTCCGGTTGCAGGTTTTGCAGGCGGTCGCGGCGACGCTCGAAGCCGCTGGGCAGATTGCCCCGGTTCTTGTTCCCGCCGCCGGTCGAGGTGCCGGTGTTGGGATTGGTCGTGCCGGTCGGCTGGCCGGTGTACGGGTTGGTGCCGGGGGTGGCGGGCGCGACCGGGCCGGTGCCGGCCGGGATGCCGGTCCCCATCGGCGTGCCGGGGGTCGGCGATGGTGCGCCGTAGGTGTAGCGGTTGGGGCCGAACTCCTGCTCGTAGTAGTCCTGGATCGAGGTCCACTGCTGGTTCATTGGCAGTTGCGTCTGGTACTCCTGGTGGTCGTTGGCGTACTGATCCCGCAGGAAGGCGGCGAACGGGGTCTCGGCCGTGATCGGCGCCCCCGCCTCCTCCAGCAGCCCCCAGTAGACCGTTTCCGGGTTCTGCTGGAAGTAGTTTTGCTGCTCCAGCGACTCATTGGTCATCGGCCCGGTCAGCGGCTTGGTTGGAGGCTGGTTCTGCTTTTGCTGCCAGGCGCGGCGGTCCTCGCGCAGGGAGCGACGGGCCTCCTTGCGTTTCTTCGGGTCGTCGATGGTGGCGAGGCGTTCCCGCCGCTTGGTGAAGCGGTCGGGCAGGCCGCGCTGGTTATCGCGCTTCCGGCCGCGCTGCAATTGCTTGCGGTCGCGTTCCCGCTGCCGCTGTTCCTCGCGCCGGGCGCGGGCTTCCTCCTCCGGCGTCGGGCTGGCCGACGTCGATCGGCGGTCCTCGCGGCGGTCTTCCCGGTCCTCACGATCTCGGGCCATGCGTGCCCTCCTCTATCTGGTCAGCCGGTTGCCGACGAAGCGTTGCAGGTTCGGGATCTGCTTCGGTTTCGCCTTCAGCATCCGGTTGCCCCACTGGTCGATGGTGTTCTGCATCGTGGCGTTGTAGGCGCTGGCCACCTCGGGCGCCATCGTTGTCGAGGTGATCGCGCCGTAGAGGTTTTGCAGGTCGTACATTTGCTCGCCCACGCTCTTGTTCGCCGCCATGCCGAGCGGGGATTTCTTTGGCGCGTTGAACAGATTCTTCGCCAGCGACTGGTAGTCGAACCACTTCGGCTTGGTGGCAATGTCGCGGTACATCTGGGCCAGGGTGTTGGTGTAGGGACCAACCTCGCCGGTCCACTTCGGGTCGGCGCCCTTGGAGAGCATCACCAGGGAACTCATCGGCAGGTCATCGAGCATCTGGAAGCCGATGGAGTTGGGTTGCAGGCCGGAGAAGACGTCGGGCAGGATGAACTCGGGGTTATCGAAGATCACCTCCTGCAGGTTCGCGCCCTTGTAGCCCTGCCGCCCGGCCCAGCCCGGCAGCCGCTTCGTCATCGGGTCGCCCGTCCCGCCGCCGCCACCGGCGCCGCCACCGCCACCGGCCGCCGGATCGCCTTCCGGGGCGGTGGGAGGGGCACCACCGAACAGGCCCGCGAAGCCCGTGCCGCTGCCGCCGAGGAAGGTGGGTAATCCAGCGCGGATCGCACCGCCCAGCGCCCAGGCACGTTCTTGGCCGGGGTGCGGTTCCCAGCCGGAACCGAGGCCGAAGGTGTTGCCCGGCGCCTTGTTGTAGCGGCGGTCGGGCCGGGGGTCGTAGTAGCCGCCGATCCGGGCGCCACTGGATCGCGGGTTCTGGTAATTGGGGGAGTCGTTGCCGTCGTTGAAGTGGCCGCCCGGGGTGCGTGGCTCGCCGCCCCAGGCCGGATGCAGCGAGCCATCGGCGTAGCGGGGCCGGGTCGGAGGCGCGTCGTCGAAGGTGACGGTCCCGGTCGATCCGCCGCCGCCACCGGCGCCGCCACTGGAGCGTCGGGAGTATCCACCGCCTCCGCCCCCGCCGCCACCAGAAGTGCCGCCGGACGTGTCCTCGGCCACCGGAGCGTCGAGGACGCTGCCGGGTTGCCACGCCTCGCGGGCGCGGGGCGAGGTGCCGGTGGAGTGGATGTTGCCGAGCTGGTACTGGTTCGCCTCGTGGTAGGCGGTGGAGAGCGGATCGTTGATGTCGGCGCCGCCGTAGTTCGGGTACGTCACATAGGCGTCGGTCGGAATCGGGGAACTCCCGACCGGCTCACCGCTCTCGGGCGGCGCGTCGGCCGTGGTGATGTCATTCGCCGGGGCGAGGCCAGCGTCCGACTCCAACGTGACGGAGCGTTCCACCGTTTCGCCGGTGGTCAGGGAGGCGCCCCGGGCGACGTACTCCCCGGTTTCCAGATTGATCTCATACCACTGCCCGGTCGCCGGGTCTTGCCACCAATCGTACATCGCTTACCTCACCCTTGGGCCACTGGTTGTCGTGGCGGCGGCACGCCGCCGGAGAGCGTTTCGTTCGGTCCCACCGGGCGGCCACCGTCGGTCCCGGTCTCCCCGCCGTATTGCGGCATCGACGCCCCCTGGAACTGGATGTTCGACTCCATCTGCTCCGGCGGGGGCGGGGTGCCCGGCATCATCTGCTGCTCGGCGGTGCCGGGGTTGCCGAGCTGGTTGGCCAGGCCCGGCATCATCATCAGCTTGGCCTGCATCATCGACGTCACGTAGAAGACGCGGGCGGCGAGCTTGCGGGCGCTTTCCCAGTCGCCGCGTTCGGCCGCGGCCTCGGCCTGCTTGTGCAGGTACTCGATGGTGTCGGCCATCTGAATCTCGGGCACCTCGTCAAGCTGGTCGTCCTTGATCCGCTGGATGACGCCTTCGACGTCCGGCGTGTAGCCGAGGATGCGGATCGCGGACCGCTTATCGACCCAGCCCTGGGAGGCGGCGATGGCCAGCCCGTTGCCGGTTGGGCCGAGGGTGGCGGGATCGAAGCTGTACAACTCGACGCTGAGGCGGGTGCCGGTCTGGCGGATCAGGTCGGGCGTCACCTCGTGGGCCGGGGATTGGCCGGTCTTGAGCGGCAGTCGGCGCGGCACTGGGATCATGCCGGCCGGGGCGCCGCGTTCGTTCAGCGGACCCAGCACGTCGCCAAAGAGGAGGATGTTTTCGAGGGCTTCCTCGCCCACCTCCCGTAGGTGGGCCTGCACGCCGTGGATCACCGGCGACCAGGATCGGTTGCCATTCTGGGCGGCGATGTCGATGGCGGTGCCGCTGGAGCTTGCGCTCATCTGGCCCAGCAGCATCGAGTTCGCCATCCCGGTTTGCCGGTTGCGGTCGAGGATGCCCTGCAACGGCTGAAACACCTCGGCCAGCGGCACGCCCTCCAGGGGCGAGAGGTCATCATCGGCGCCGATCTTGTTCTTGGCCGCCTCGTCGGTGCTGATCGGCGGGTCGCCCAGGGCGGCGGTGGTGGCCGACTGTTTGTAGACCAGCGCCGGGTTGATCGAGCGGCGCAAGAGGGTGTTGTAGATGCCGGCGAAGCGTTCCTCCTGAATGTGGGCCGGCAGCCGCCGCCAGAGGAACGGCTGGTATTGCAGCCGCAGGTTCTCGTGGCGGGTGGCGCGGCCCTGGGTGAAGGCCTCGATCATCCGGCCGTCGGCCAGGGAGAAGGTCGCCACCGAGGTGTCCACCAGGTGGGGCGGGCCGAACGTGCCCGGCGTGATCACCCACGGCACCTTGCCCCGGCCGTGCTCCCAGACCCGGCAGACCTTGCCGCCGAACGTGACGCAGCCCCAGTTGCGATCCCAGTACTCGATCACCTCATCGGTGTAGGAGGGGTCATAGCCCTGGGTGAACGAATCGTCGCGGGCCTGCTCCGCGACCACGGCGGCCACCTCACCCTCGGGGGTGTCGAAGTCCCCGATTACGTTGGCAGCGGATGCCTGGTAGACACGGTAGATCTGGGCCAGGCCACGGCCGCCCTCCCAGATCGGGAAGACGGTCAGGGGGTTGACCATCCGCAGCTTCAGGCCCAGCTCCTCATTGCGCGGGTCGTAGAGGACGAAGGTGGCGAGCATGGCGCAGATCGAGTAGATCGCCGGCAGGTCCTGGCGCAGGTTGCCGTAGCCGGAGGCGTGGTGGTCGTCCTCCCAGCACTCGACGAGGTAGTGGAGGAAATCTTCCTTGGCGGCGGCCTCCTCCTGGTCGATGGCCTGCCGGTACTTGGCGGTGAAGCTCAGTTGCATCCCGGCGACGAAGGCGACGAGCGCCGCCTGCTCATCGACCAGGTCGGTGACGGAGCCCAGCTCGATCTCGCCGGACTCGATCTTCTCCGCGTGGCGCTTGAAGTAGGCGCGGCGCTTCTGGGCGAGCCATTCCAGCATCTCCTCGGTCTGGGCGATGCGGCCGGCGTGGTCGTCGCGTTCGGCCTTGGCCTGAGCGATGATCTCGTCGTAGTTGACCGGCATCGGCGGCTTCCCCCCGACCCTGGCC
The DNA here is from genome assembly GCA_964563295.1 of uncultured Roseivirgaceae bacterium. Lineage (GTDB taxonomy): Bacteria > Bacteroidota > Bacteroidia > Cytophagales > Cyclobacteriaceae > Chryseosolibacter. The sequence continues at coordinate 40,809 of CAZLWX010000007.1, forward strand.
CAGTGCGCATCATCGGGTCCAATGCGCACCGGCGCCGGGGTAGGGGCCGGTGGGGGGCCGGCCTGGGGGGAGAGGAGGGTAGGGGCGGCGAAGGGGAGCGCCATCATGCCGCCTCCTGCCGGAAGGCGTCACGGCTGGAGCGGGCGGTCGTGGCGGGGCGCTTCGGCGTGTCCATGAACCGCTTGCTCATGTAGACGCAGAAGAACTCAACGGCGGAGGTCATATGGCTTGCCTCATTGTGCAGGGGCTTCGATTCAGACGTCGCCTTATCGCCCGGCTCGTTGAACTGCGCGTCACGCAGCCGGCGCTTGACGAGCTGGCCGCCGTCGTTGGTCGAGAAGATGAACTGGGGCAGGTAGCCGAGGGTGACTTCCCGCCGGTACTTGTAGGAGCCGGACGGGCCTTTCAGCGCCTTCCAGAGCGGGGCGAGGCCGAGCTGGTCCTCGGGCAGATCGAGGTAGATGCCCTTGCGGGCGCGTTCGCGCTGCCGCAGCTCGCGGGTGGTGCGGACGATGGCCAGCCAGAACGTCTCCATATCAACGTGGACATGCTTCTGGTTGCCGGCGGGGTCCATCACCACCCGGACCAGATCACGGGACCACGGCAGCGACTTGGTGAAATCGACGATGCGCTGCTCCGAGCGGGACCATTCCAGCCCCTGGCGCTCGAAGAACGGGTAGGCGGTATCGCCCGGCTCGGGGTCGATCCCGGTCAGGATGTGGGCGAACCATTCGGGCGGCATCCCCGCCCGCTCGTAGCCGTCGATCCAGTGGACCCCCTCCTGGCCGGCAACGATGATCGGTTGCCCGAAGGCGATGGCGGTCGGATCGCGCAGCCCCGGGTCGATGGCAATGCCGAGCATCAGGGCCGGGTCATAGCCGTAGTCGGTATCCGGCAGCTTCTCGACCGTCGGGTAGAGCCAGGCGTCGGAGTCATAGGGGTTGCGCTCATACTCGCGCTGGAAGCCATTAAGGTCGCCCCGCGCCTCCCACTCCTCGCGGGTGCGGTCATACCATTCGGGGTCTTTGTAGGGGTTGTGGAAGTACTCCAGCTCACGGACGGAGTCAGGGTCCTTCTCCTTGGAGCCGGTCCACATCTCGTACCACTCGCGGCCCTCGGAGAACGACTCGGTGGAGATGGCGAAGCGGTGGCGGGACGAGCCGGAGCCGGTGCCCAGGACTTCACGGAAGCCCTTGATGAAGGCGCCCTCGTCGTAGAGAATCCAGGTGCCGCGCAACCCCCGGAGCGACTTACTGGTGGTCGCCTCACCCGTGATCTGCGCCCCGGTGGCCGGGTTGAAGAGCATCCGGGAGAGCCGGTGCTCCTCGGGGTCGAAGCCCTGGGGCAGCATCCATTCCGGCAGGTGGTCGATGGTGAAGTCGATCATGCCGAACATCGAGCCGGCATCGAGCGGCTTATCGACCAGTTCCTCCTTGCGGGAGATGAGCAGGATGCGCGGCTTCGAGACCAACGTGTCGCCGGCGCGGACCCCGAACAGCCAGCCGTGGGTGGCGGTGGCGCAGAGAATGGTGGTGCCGCCCCACTCGCGGGACTTGGAGATGAAGCTCGTCGCCTCGGGCAGCGCCATCCGGTTCTGGAACCAGCGGATCAGCTCCACCTGCTGGGCGAAGGGCACGAACGGCTTGATCGCGTTCTCGCCCGGGGTGGGGCGGGGATCGTCCGTCCAGCAGTACATGGCGACGAAGTAGGCCGGATCATCGGCGCACGCCGCGAGTTCGTCCGCCTGGGCGGCGGGGTCGGCGGCGCACAGTTCATCCAGGTCATCGCGGAGGATGAACATCTGGTCGCGCCAGTCCCGCCAGCGGGTCCGCCACGACTCATCGCCCGGCACGTAGCCGGGCACGATGTGGAGGCCGTAGGGTTCCAGGGCGGGGATGACGGCGTCGTGGGTGCTCATGACGCCCCGCCGGTGGTAACTGGCAGGAGCGGAATCGCCAGGTGGTCACGCAGAAGTTGCTCCACCACCTGAGCGTAAACCTGCCGGCAGTGCGGTGATTTGTACCAGGGACCGATGGAAAAGCAATAGGTGAACACCACCAGGTTGTTCCAGGGAGAGACGATCATCATGGCACGAACTCGCCGCCGGGCGGCGTGCCCTCGATCCAGCGGGCCGGACCCCGGCTGCCGTCAATCGGCCGGCCGCTGGTGTCGGCATACACCTGATCCATCTCGCCGTTGGTGGTGCCGTTGGTCCAGAACAGGCTCGATTGCCGGGGCAGGCCGGGGTAGGCGACGTGGTGCAGGTCGCACCGTCGCAGGTCGTAGCGCACCGGCCGGTTGCCGCCGTAAAAGTAGAAGCCCTGGTAGTTGGTAGAGAGCGTCAGCCGGTCCACCCGCAGCAGTTGGAGACTATTCCAGGGCTGGGCGAAGTCGGCGTGCCAGCCCTGCGCCTTGCCGCGCTGGTTGACCGCCCGGATATTTTGCAACGTCCAGACGTTGCCGCCGCCGGCGAGGAAGTCATGGTGCCGGTTGGTCGGGTTGTCGCAGAGGATGTTCGCCATCCAGAGTTCGCCGGTCTGTCCCGTGCAGGTGAAGACCCGGTAGCGGCTGTCATCGACGCCGCCCACCTGGTTTGGGATCGGCAGGTCGGCCTCGACGTTCCAGCGCCCACCGTCGATGACGACGTGACGGCCGCCGCTGATGATCGTGGCGCCGGCGCGGCCTCCCTCGGGGCAGACGATCACGGCGTCCCGGTTGTTCGGGATCGTGATGGTCTGCTTGCCAATTGGCGGCGGGGAGACGATCAGCGGGTTGTCGAGCGTGGGCCGGGGCCAGCGGTACGCCGGCTCCGGGTCTGGTTCCGGGTCAGGTGGGGGTGGCGCGGGATCGGGAAGCAGCTCCGCGACAATTGCCCGGATGGTGGCTTCCAGATCAACGATATCGGTGGACTGGTGCGTGTGCGCGCCGCCAGCGGTCGGGCTGGTCAGAGGATCGGTCATGGGGCGTGGCCTCCGGGGTGGTTGCCGTGACGCTGGGCAAGGTCGGCGAGGGTGACGTTATGCTCACGGGCGCGGAGAATGGCACGAATTTGCTTGATGTGGAGGTCGGTGTAGTAGGCGAGGAGGCCACGGCCGCCGAAGGCATGGGAGAGCACACCGGCCTTCTTCCACCACTCGATGGTGTGGCGGGAGATACGATATTCCTCGAATTCCGCGCACAACTGGTCGATCGTGTACACGTTCCCTCCGCACCTGTGCCCGCGCCCGCGTCCTGAGGGCACCGTAGAAGCCCTAACCGGAGCGCCCCTCCGGTTAGGGTGAGATCCATGCCCGGAATGTGCCCGGATTCCATCACCTGATACGTATATCTCAATACGTATGACGTGATTGTACCTGATACGTAAGGGGCGTAGAATGGCGGGAAAGGAGGGTGTGTATGGCGGAGATACCGAGCCGGGAAGAGATGAGCCGGGTGATTCGGGAGCGGGGGTCTGCGGAGGACGTGCGGCAGATCGTGGAGTTTCAGCGCACGCTACGGATCGGAGCGGTGGAATGCGTGACCAGACACTTCGGGTGACCGGCATTGTCCACTAAATTGGTTGGTTTTCATCCTGACACGCATTACGTACAATGACGAGAGACGAAGAGCACGACGCACGGCCTCTAGGATAGCGGGTGCCAACGAAGGGGAATGCCCCCAGGGCGAGCCGGAACCGCAAAAATTCGCCGTGCTCAAAAAAACACGATGGTCGGGGATGCCACAAATCCCGGGGAGGGGGACGTTCTCTTGTACGATACACTGGTGGAATGCTCCGCCAGCACTTCCTTCCCAGGAGTCCCATCATCGAAGACGGTCAGACCCCCAGTCCCAGGTGCCGCTGAGCAACGTCCCCACATTCTGGTCTAAGTTCAGGTACCAGACACACACCAATCAACAACCAAACAACCCAGACAAACTCATACGCAACAACCGACACACCCAAACGCCAGTCGGCTAGTTGTGTGTGGTTGTTTGTGGTTGTGTGCTGTGTGCTGTGCTGTGCGGTGTGTGGTGTGCTGCTGCTGCCTGGTGCTGCTGCTGTCTGTGTCTGTGTCTGCTGGTGGGTGTGGTGCCTGCCTGGTGTGTGGCGTGTCGGTCGTCTGTCTGTGTCTGTGTGTGCCGGGTACGTCTCTGTCTTCCTATTTATATGTGTGCTGTCTGAGGGGATGATGGGGTCTGCCGGTCTCGAAGGTGCTGATGAGGGGCTGGGGAGGATGTTGTCGTATGCGACTACATGTACGCGGGAGGGGAGGGCGCGGCGTTGACTCATCTGCCGCTTCTGGTCCGTCGTGTCTGCCGTTTTCGGCTCTCCTGGGCGGTGGAGCATTGAAGAGGTTAGCGTTGCCGTCTGTTCTTGGAGATGGCGCGCTTCCGTTCCATGAGGCGCTCGTGGTTGCGTTCGGTCCGTTTGACCGGTGAGAGGCCGTCGCCTGATTCAATGAGGAGGGCTGGTTCGGTCGTGGGTGGGGCGAGCTGGCCGGTGCTATCGCGGTTGACGCGGTCCGCGAATCCTGCCTTGGCGAGTGCGGAGTTGGCGGCGGTGACGCGGCCGATATCGACGCGGCCGTTGATGCGGGTGGTTGGGTCGCCCTCGTTGACTCTCCGGAGATAGTTGGCGCCGGCCTGAGCGCCGAAGATGATATCGGTAACGATGCCGGCGTAGGTGTTTGGGGCCAGCTCGGCGAGTTGTTGATCGGCGCGTGCTCCCCAGCCGTCTTCGCTGACCCATTTGCGGATAGCGCGGTCAGTGACGTGGATATTGTGTTCGGCGGCGAGGATGCGGGATGTTTCGGCGGCATTGCGGCCGGCGCGGAACCACCAGAGTTCAAACGCCAGGTCGCGTTCTTCCATAGTAAATGTGTGCTTGATGCCGCGTGGTGTTGGTACCGGGTGTTCCGCTGGCAGGTACTCACTCATGCGGTGATTGTACCGTATGGCCGCTCACTCACGCCTCATCCTCCGCCGGCACGACCTTGCCCGTTCCGTCACACTCAGGGCACGATCCAAACCATTCATCGCCGCTTTCCTCATCCCAGAAGCATTCGGCCCAGTCCACGCCGCTCCCGTCACACTCAGGACACAGGTCCGTGCCCTGATCCTCACGCTCACTCACGCCTCATCCTCCGCCGGCTCATTCGGCAAGTCCCCAGCCTCACGGCACACCTGCAGCGCATAGGTCATCGCCACGAGCGCATCCTCCGCCGCATCGGTACCTGGTCGCGTGTTCAGGAACGCCGCACACACGCCAGCAACATCGAGCAGGCGAGCAACCTGCTCCCGCGCCTGGTTCCGTTCGCGCTCAACGTGCTGCACCTCCAGCCATAGCCGGAACCGATCCCGATCATCAGGGCACGCCGTCCGGATCAGGTAATTGATGGTGTCTGACTCGCTGAGATTGGTCCACGGCACACTCGCGCTCATCACGCCTCATCCTCCGCCGGCGCTGACACGAACCAACGACTGCCAGACATTTCCGCCAGGCGATCGTCTCGCTCGTTCATTTTGGCCTGCAATTCCATCATGGCTTCAACGTAGGCAATCCGTCCCTCAATAACCACTTCGCTGTAGCTGTCGCCGGCGTCAATCGCCCGCTGACGCAGCTCGCGCAATTGACCCAACACCTGCGCTTGAAACTCGGCCGGCGCCTGGTCTGGATTCGGTGATGGGTGATCAGGCATCGTTATCCTCCGCCGGCGCTGACACCCGCTCTATAATCCCCGTTGCCAACCAGAACAGCGAAACACCAAGCGCGGCCGCAATCTTCTTGAGTGTCGCCGGCCTGGGCAGCGCGATCTCCCCGCGCTCGATCTTACTGAGCTGCGATTGATCAACGCCAGCACGTTTCGCCAGCTCGATTTGTGTGAGCCCGCGACCAACACGGGCATGGGTGATCCGCTCACCGACGGCGCGTACATCATTCATATGTACATCTTACCAGATACCTAGATGTCCGTACACCCTTTGGTGTCCCGCGATACATCATTCCCAATATTGCCTACCTAAACCCCTTGACAGATACCTATAAATGACCTATAGTGGTCTCAGTCAAGAACGAACGCACACACAGGAGGCAGACACCGACAGAGACCGAACCCCCAGACCCGACCACTGACCGGCGCCAGATACGCGCCGGAGGAGAGACCAGGAGGCGCTAAGCAGTACGCGGGACTGGCTGAAGTCTTCCCCTCCACTCAAGCGAATCAATCCACCTGAGGCGAACGCGAAGCGGCCAGGCGCCTGGTCTGACCGCTCCTCGTTCGATAGGGAGGTTCCGAGATGACCGTTCTCGACATCATCGCTGAGGTTCGCGCGGAACGGCAGGCCGAGACGCCGGCTGAGGTCGCCGCCCGCTGCACCCGCTGCTCCAATGCCCTCTGGAACTACGGCAATTGCAGCGAATGCCAGGCCAAGGCCGACGCTAAGGCCAAGGCCGACCGCTAACCACTCGTCAGGGCCGGGCACCTACCCGGCCCACGCACCGACACAGAAGGAGACACGGACATGGAAACGTTCAACCAGTACGCCAAGGGCGACGCGCTTGGCAAGCTCCTCCGCGTCGAACAGCACGAACGCGATGGTATCTGGTTCGTTGATCTCTGGCAGGACCAGCGCCTGGTGAGTAGACAACTCTTCGACAACGAACGCGACGCCTGCACCGCCTACGCCCTCGGCATCCTGCTTGTGGGCAAGTTCGCCGCCTAATCGACCGTCTGATCCGAACGCTCACACGTATGGAGGACACCACCATGAAGCTCGCCACCATCGCCGCCCTCGCCCTCGCGCTGCTCGCCGGCACGGTCCACACCACGGACGCCCACGACGGCCCGCGCCTGGTCCTCTCCGGACCCGACGCCGGCATCCAGCTCCCCGACGGCCGCGTCCTACAGACCGAGTACATCACGTTCTACGCGATGCACCGCAACGATGATCGCCTGGTGGTGTTTGAGGACGGATCGGCCGCCCTCATTGACTGCGAACGCGGCATCGTCCGTGGCCCGAACGGCCAGTCGCACCCGATTGACTGCAACTAACACGGCCCACGCGCCTACAGAAAAGGAGCTACGGACAATGGCTATCACACTTCGCGCGTACCGCTCAGTCGTCAACGGTATTCCGATGCGCCTTGATCGCCACCCGGACACCGGCGCCACGATCCTGCGAGCGGAAACCCTGGCAGAGTTGGTCGAGGCCGGCGACGCCCTCGCCACGCCCTATATCGACGGCGGCACCGGCGAAACCCTCTACCGCGTGACCACACCGGACGGAACGCCCCTCCGCTTTGATCTCGTCAACGAACAGACCGCCATACACCATATTGCGCCGACCCTAAAGCATCGCTAACAGAAAGGAGGCACGCAGACAAGAGGCGAGGGGCCAGGCGGCTACACCTGGTCCCCTCGTTACTCCCCGACCCGCTTGGTGCAAGTCCAGAAGGAGCCACGACGATGGTAGCACAAACCCTGAAACCCATTGACGCCCGCATGGTTGAGGCCCGCGCTCGCGCCAAGAGCAAGCAGGCCCGCGTCTACGTGATTGAGCCCCGCCGGCACTACCAGGCCAAGCGCCAGTCCGAACCGGGCAAGGTCCACGACCTGATCCGCACCGCGCGGGGCTGGCGATGTTCCTGCCCCGGCTACCAGTACACCTCACTCTGTTACGCGCTCGCCCAGCTCGAAAAGCGCAGCGAACGCGAAGGCTGGCAGGACGGCTTCCGCATCGCCCGCGCCTCCTGACCCATTCACACGGATTTGACCGCGCCACGGGCCTGCAAATGGCTCGTGGCGCTATCCCTGGAGGATCACGTCATGACGACCTACGGCCGACGTTCACGCCACGACTCCACTATCGTCGCCACGTTCCAACCGATCATCCACCCGACCAAGCATGACGAACCCGCCTGCCCCCGCTGCAAGGGCAAGGGCTACTACCGCAAGGACGCCTCGTCGTACTTCGCGTGTGATTGTGAGGACAGCGTGACGAAGAAGGAGCGAGTTACCATGAGCAAGCAGTGTATCCGTTGCAACAACACGCTCATAGGCTTTGAAGAGCGAGGGGAAATCTGCAACGCCTGCCTGAGCAAAGGCTGGGGCTACGGCCATGACGACAACAGCGACGAATACAACCAACAGGTTGAGCGCGATTCCCACAGCGATCAAGCAATCAACCTGTTCGACGAGTGGCACGACCCCGAGGCCCACGACGACCTGGCCCGCGACATCGAGATCCACGAGGGCACGCACCCGCTCGAAGGCAGCCCGCTCGATGCTTGCACACTCTGCGATGATCGCGGCTACTTCCTGAGCGACTGGTCCTGGCAGGGTGGACCCAGTTACGAACCCTGCTCATGCGCTCTCGGTCAGCCCGAGACCACCGACCGCGGCTCGGTCAGCATCCCGCCGCCGCTCCTGGCCTACACCGACGCCGACTACGCGGCAGCACCGTTCTAGGAGAAAGAAAGAACCCGCCACCGCCAGTCGAAAGACTGTGGGGCGGGTCTTGACAGCCCAAGTCTACCACGCCGTCCCGATGCGACAATGGCGCGAGGAGTTACACGCTGCTCGCGCCACAGGAGGCCCACATGGATGACGAAACCCTGGCCATCATGTGCGAAGTCTCATGCAACTTGGCCCGCGAGCAAAACGACCAGCTTATCCGCTTCATCCTCGACAAAATGGGGAGCAAGGATGATCTGGATATCCGGCGCCGGCTGCTCTTTGAGCTACACGACAGCGACATCATCAGCAAGGCACAGGTGCGACGCTATGCCAACCTCGACCCCGGCGACTACTGGGATGAACTGATTGCCTGGCGCCAAGGTCGCAGAGATCGACAATCACCTTAACCATATCACGCCGTTATCACGCGCCACCCGCAACCAGACGCATCACGCCACGCGTATGACGCATCACGACACCACGGATTGACGCCAGATTCCGCACCTGTCGCACCACGTCACACGCATCACGACACCCGTCCACAGATATTATAGGTTTCCACAAGTGCCCCACTTTCCGCATGACTGCGCCACATTTCCCGCGTCTTCTCACCGATTTGTCACGTTCGCCCCGGAAGCACCGCCATTCTGCGATACTTGGCGCATCATACCGCGCCCAAGGAGGACACATGAGCAACATACGTGAGCCGGGCGATGCTGAACTCGGCTATGACTACGATGACGCCCTGATCGCGGAAAAGCAAGGCCGGCGCAAGGAAGACCGGCGCTGTAACACATGCCAATGGTGGGTCCACGAAACCGACCATGGATACCTGACCAATGATGATCCGAATGACTGGGGCACCTGCGGCCTCACGGAACTCTGGAACGGAGCTGATCCGGTACACCGACGGTCACTCGCCCTGGCCGTTGACGCCGAAAGCTACGCAGCGATCCTGTGGACCCGTGAGGATTTTTCATGCATCCAGTGGGTCCTCTCCCAGCAACCCACCTAACGCGTCGGCCACGACCCGCCCGGAGGCCGGCAGCGCGTGCGTGTACACCCCGAGCGTGACCTGGCTGTTGGCGTGGCCCGCCCGTTTGCTGACCGCCGCCACGCTCATCCCCGCGTTGATTGCCAGGGTGATCCCCAGGTGCCGCAGCCCGTGCGCGGTCAGCCGGGGCACGTTGTACTCCCCGCAGGCCCGCTCCAACCGGTAGGCCGGTGTCATCGGGTTCCATAACCCACCGTCCCGCCCGGGAAACACGAGCACACTCCTTGCCTGCTCATGTCGCGCCCACAAGCGCCGCATCGTCTCGGCATCCATGTCCACCGGCCGCGCGGAGGTGAACGTCTTGGCGCTCGTGCCAAGGACCCACTGCCCGTCGCGGTTCTTGGTCGCGGTTCGCGTCACGTTGATCACGCCGGCGTCCCAGTCAATCGCGCCCCACGACAACGCCAGCGCCTCACCCATCCGCAACCAACCGAGGAGGAAGATGCGCCAGAGCACATGGTCAGGATCATCGCAGCTCGCACGCAGGAAGTGCTGCGATTGCTCAACGCTCCACACCGGACGCACCACCCGGGGCTGCTCAGGCCGGCCCACCTTGACGCCATCACACGGGTTGCGCTCGATGTACTCCCAGTGATAGGCCTGGCGCATCGCCTGCGAGAGCACCGCCAGCCGGCCCCGCACCGTCTCCGGCGCCGCACCCTCCCGGCTGCGCTGCACCCATCGCTCCACGTCGCGCCGCGTGAGGTCGGTGAGGCGCTTGGTGCCGAACGCGGGCATGAGGTGCGTTCGGATGTCCTGCTCGTAGCGATGCAACGACGCCGGCTTGATCCCGGTGGAGGCTTTCCACGGCAACCACTCGTCCAGCAGGTAATCGCGAACCGTTTGCCGCCCCGCGCTCGACGGCGTGCGCCGCAGGCTCGCCCGCGCCGCCTGCTCCCGGAACTCCGCGAGCGTCCGCGCCGTGATCACCTTCTGCCGCCGCTTGCCCGACACCGGATCGCGGCCCGTTTCGACCGTGCCCCGCCAGCGCGTCTCGCCATTCTTGAGCGTCACCCGCCGAGGACTGCTCATGGTATGCTCCTGTAGAACACACGTTCGCACCTTTATCCGCGCTTCACCCGATGGTGAAGAGAACATAAACCTGCTACGATGCCCGTTCACAAACCGCGCGACAGTCACACGGGGGAGGAGCTCGATGGAGCGGGATCAGCACACCCATTCGACGATCTTTCGCGGGGTTGCCGAGGACGAGGAGTCCGGCGCGGTGGACGCCTACCGCTGCGTCCTGTGTCTCGATGAAGCCGGCGCGTTCTCGCTCGACTGGACCTGGCTGGAGAGCGGCGACACGATCCGCATCATCATCCCCGCCGGCCACCCGACGCACACCGCCTGGGCTACGCTGTTTCCGCGCCACTGGGAAGCAACGGCGGGACCGCTTGATTGACGGCCTGTCGCTGCTCCTGGCCCCGCGCCACGTCGCGCAGCATCTGGAGCACCATCCGCTGCCGCGCCGGCGTCAACGACTCGAACAGCGCCTCGACCTCGGACCGCGCTCGCACCTCCGGGGTCGCCACGTCGCGCACCTCGGAGGGCCACAACTCGCCGGCCATCACCAGGATGTCCACGTGGCGCACGCCCAGTTCTCGCGCCAGTTTCCGCCGCGCGTCCGCCGTCGGCCGCGTGATCTTGCCGTTCGCCCAGCGCCCGACGATGCTCTGCGACTCGTCCAGGGCGCGGGCGAACGCCGCCATGTTCCCGTCGTAGTGGTCCCGCACATGTCGTTGAATCACGTCCCGTAGTTCCACCGGCGCACCCCTTTCCGATCACCTAAGTATACACACGCACGACGCACGCTTGACGCACGGCGCATGCCGCGCTACCATGCTCCTAACACATCACGTCACACGTAAGGAGCGATGATGACCGTCACGGTATCCTCCCCGCCGACCGCCCCCACCGGGAGCGCGGTCCGGCAGAACATCAGCCTCACCCCGGAGGCGCGGCGCCTGTTGCGCGAGCTGGCCGAGCAGACCGAGGAAGGCAACGTTTCCCGCCTGATCCGCCGCCTGGCCCGCGAGGAAGCCCAACGCCGCAAGGACGAGCAGGGATGACCCTCGACGCCATCGCCCGCGATATCGCGGAAGCGCAGGCCGGCGCGACGTGGGAACACCTCAGGGCGCAAGAGGAAGTGTTGCGCCGCCAGATGGACACCTACTGGGCCGCGTACTGCGCCGCCGTCGCCAGTGAGCGCCAGCAGGCCAGCTTCGCCCCGCCACCGCTGACCACCAAGCAAGCCGCCGCCGCCCTCAACCTCAGCGAGTACGCCGTGCGCGAGCTGATCCGCACCCGCCGGCTGCGCAAGCTGGAGGACATCGGCAATCACGTGCTCATCCCCCGGAGTGAGATCGACCGCCTGCTCGAAGGAGCCTGACCCGTGACCGAGCCGTACCCGGACTTTCACAGTTCCATCACCGCTGATCTCATCACGCTTAACCCGACACGCTGGACCCCGGCGGGGATTTGCGCCCTGCTCGATACGCTCATCCACGAAAACCACCGCCAGGCCGGCTACCTCGCGCACGAACTCGCCCTCGTGGAAGACCTTGCCGACTACCGAAACATTTGCCCCGAGCGTGCCGCAATTCAGGAGCCGAACGAATGATCATCCTCACCAACGACGAAGCCGCCGCCCTGGTCCACCGCCTGACCGCCACCGCCAACGCGCTCGATGGGGTCCGCGCTGGATCGTCGCTCGACGGCGCCGACCACGCCCGGCTGTACGACGCCGCCCGCGCCGCCCGCGAGTGCGCCGACGTGCTGCGTCCCGCGTCCCGGCATCCCAACCCCTCGCTCATCTCAACCCCGACCGCCTCGTAACGAGGCCGGTCCGGCGACGTGCTGGCCGCCCGCGCACCCGGACGCCTCCCCCCGGCCCTGCGTCTCCCCACGGTGGTCTGCACGTCGCCGGACTGTCTGGTCTGGCAGTCACCAGCATACGGGCACGGTGCCCGATGCAGATTTATTGCACGCGAAAGGAGATCACCTATACCGCGTAACCCTGCCCCGCTCGTCACGATACAGGACCTGCTCGATGAGATTCAGGAGGCTCTCAGGAGTGGGAACGATCAACGAATTCGTGAGTTACAGGAGGAATTGGCACGCACCTACGATCAAGTCGCCGCCGCCCAGAGCTTGGAACGCAACGGCATGACTCGCTACACCAAGCAACTCCTCGCCCGCATGGGCTGGAAAGTCATTGCCATCTAGACGCAGAACGGCGTCCCGGGTGCATCGGGACGCCGCTACACAGGAGACCATCGTGGACCAGTCTCACTCCTCACAGCCTAGCACGTCAGAGCTGGAATCTTACCGGTACGCCAGTTGGAAGTACGCCCCCGAGGCGCTGGCGACGTTCACCGATGTTCTCGCCAAATGGCACCACCAGCGAGGCCGTGGGTTCCAGACGGCGCACCGCGTCCCGCGCCGGCTTGCGGCATCCCCGGAGAATCCCCCAACGCCAGCCCGCCGGAGCCGCTTCACGCAAGAGCAGTTGGACGAAATCCGCTCCCGCGCTCAGAGCCTGAACTGGCCATTCGAGACCAACCGCACGCTGGGCGAGGAGTACGGCATTAGCGCCAGCACCGTGTCGCTGATCAAGCACGGCCGCTACCGGGGACGCTGACATGTACCGGGTGACCACCAAACGCGCTCTGGACGCCCACCACGCCGCGCGATCCCGTCGCATGGCCTGGCGCACCTTCTGGCGCGACGTGCGCGCCCTGCTGCCCCGATTCGATTGGAGATAACGACATGCCTGGACCAGTCCCACCACTTTGTGACCCAGAACCACCGCACGCCCTCACAGAGGCGTTCCGCGAGATCGACGCAGGAAAGTACGACTTGATCATCCGACGAGATAGCGAAACCGCAGAGGACGGAGGGACACAAGTCACACTCCGCAATCCGAGGAACAACGCGGTAGTGATGTTCTACGGACCTCTCGAACCAACCCTGGTTCGAGCATACAAGGCGATCCAGCCATGAACTATTGGCTGCTGATCGCCATCTACCTCGGCGGCTCCGTCGTGATCGGCCTGATCGTCGCCGCCCTGATCGGCCTGCGTGACAAGGAAGACGCCTGATGTTCGTCCTGATCGACCCCGACCACTTCGACCCGCGTGACCTGATGGACCCGTTCTCCCCGTACTTCCTCGTGCTGTGGGAGCGCACCGGCGACCCGCCGCCCCCGCCGACGCTGCCCGCGACCCGCCGGCGCACCCGCGTCAAGCGCTCGTCGTGGTCGTTGCGCGACTGGCTCAACACCGACCTCGAACGAGGGATGCCATGAGCACCCAACGCGCCGCGCTGCACGCACGCCGCCGCGCCGGCTGGTTCCTGTGGCGGTCATGCTTGAGCAAACGCCGCTACCGCACCGACCACGCCGCCCGCACCGTCGCGGCGCAGATCAACCGCCAGCAGCCCGACAAAGTGCATAGCTACTTTTGTGAGTATTGCCACGGGTTCCATACCGGACACCCGATCAGGAGGGAATCATGAGCGAAGTCAAACGCCGGATCACCGACGACGACATTCAACGCATCACCATCAGCGCCCTCGCAAGATGCCTGCACAACCTTGAGGTGGACTACGACAGTCTGCAAATCGCCCATGAGTACGCCTGCGAGGTAGTAAAGCGCGCTCATGAACAACTGGACGAACGAAAGGCAGCGCACCAGACGCAGTACCCGGACGAACCTGCCGACCTCACACAACGCATCAGCGCGGCGCTCGCCTCCCACGCCATCTACGACACCGGCCTAACCGGCAGCCTGACCGATCTGTTCCGCAAGTTGTGGAAGGAGGCCGCTGACCCTAACTAACCCAAAGCGCGAAGTCCCTACCAACCTACACGCAACCGTGACCATCACACATGCAGAAAGGACCACAGACACGATGGCTACCGCATTCCAAGCCGCCAAGGCCGCCCGCCTCGAAGAAACCGGACAGGAGAGCTTCGCCCCACCGGCGCTCCCCAACGACGACAGCATCTTCTTCAACCATGGCGGCGCGTCCCGCCAGCCCGTATGGCGCCGCACCGACAAGGGCGATCTGATCAAGGTCGAGCCGGACGAGGAAGCGCCCGACCACCTCGCCAACAAGATCGCGCCCCCGACCGGCGACTACGTGCTGCGCGTGATCGGCTTCTCCCACCCGGCGCAGGAGGTCAACGCCTTCCACAACCCGGACAACGAGCGGTCGCAGCCGTTCGTGACCAAGACCTGGATCGAGTTCCTCATCCTCTCCGGCCCCCACGCCGGCAAGTGGTTCAGCAACCACTGGACCTGGCCACGGGCATTGCGGAAGCCCCGGCAAGGCAACATCGCCACCATGACCGAGTTCGCGATCAACCTGCTGGGCGAGGAGCCGCCCGATGACTTCGACCGCCGCGACTTCATCGGCATGGAGTTCCGGGGCCGGGTCAAGAACAAGAGCGAACGCTACTCCGCGCTCGCCACGGACGAAGTGCAACCGCTGGAAGGCGAGGTCGTGGAGATGATCACGCTCGACCAGGCCGGCCTGATCGAGAAGTACAGCCTCGACGCCTGGGGCAAGAAGATCAAGGCCCGGCAGAAGCTGATGGTCCTGCTCGACGCGGAGTACGGCGGGAAGGCGCTGGACGCCCTCACCTACGACGAAGCGACCCAGATCATCCACTGGTTCGAGACCGACGCTGAGGGGCTTGTCGCCGCGATTGAGCAGATGGAGGAGGCCGAGTACGACGACGTGCCCGAGGTGAAGAAGTAATCGGCTGACATGGGACGGACTGGCCGGGAGTGGTGAGCGCCCGGCCGGTCCTTACCGCTACCCAGGAGCGGCACATGGAACGTACGGCATATGGACAGCCAACGCAACCCCCGCAGCTCCACGTCATTCGTGACGAAACCCCCGCGCCCTACGACGGCCACGCTCGATCTGAGCGGCGGCATTTCACGATGATGACCGATGAAGCGCGATGCCTTGCGCGATCCCACGGCATGGCCACGCTCGGTCTCTATACCGAACTCGAAGGTCGGTGCAATGCCGAGGGCCGAACCTACGTCACGATCGAGACCCTAGCCCGCTCGTTCGGGTGCTCCAAACGCCACGTCCAGGACGCGTTAGCGAAGCTGCGGTCGCTCGGACTGGTTCAGGTTGAACCCACGTTCGGAGCGACGGGATTGCAGCTCGGAAATGAGTTTATCCTGCCCTTCCACCTATCAGCCGCAAACCGCCAAAACCCTAGCAATTTGAGGGGTGAACCTAGGGGTGAACCTAGGGGTGAACCTAGGGGTGAACTCTCGTGCGCGCACGTCATGGAAGTAAGTAATAGAGAAGTAATTGGTGAAGTAGAGGGGGGCAAGCCCCCCCGCACGCCCAAGCCGGCTGGTTCCAAGAAAACCAGAATGACCGAGGACTACACGCTGACCGATGCGCAGGTGGCGGAGGCGCAGAGCAAGCACGGCCTGACCCGCGAGCAGGTGGATCGGGAGTTCGAGAAATTCCGCGACTACTACATCGCGAAGGGGGAGGCGCGGGCAAGCTGGCCGGCGTCGTGGCGGAACTGGTTGCGGAACCGGGAGCAGTATCAGCGGCCAACGAACGGCTACCAGACCAAAGAGGACAAACGGCAGAACGCCCTCGCCTACTTCATGAAGCGTGCTCAGGAGGCCCCGTGAGGCACCTTGACCTGTTCTCAGGGATTGGCGGCTTCGCTCTGGCCGCGTCCTGGGCGGGCTACACCACGATCCAGTTTGTGGAGATCGACCCCTTCTGCCAGCGCGTGTTGGCCAGGCACTGGCCGGGAGTACCCATCCATGACGACATCACCACCTTCGACGCCACTGGGCTCAACGGAACAGTTGACCTTCTTACCGGCGGATTCCCCTGCCAACCGTTCAGCGTGGCCGGGCAGCGCCGAGGCAATGACGATGACCGTGCGCTCTGGCCAGCAATGCGCCGCGTTATTGACGAGGCCCGGCCCCGTTGGGTCGTTGCTGAGAACGTGCCTGGCTTCATCGGCATGGCGCTCGACGATCTGTTTGTTGACCTGGAAGCCCTCGGCTACGAAACAGGGGCGCTTGTTGTTCCGGCTGCGGGCGTCGGTGCCCCGCACCGGCGAGACCGGCTCTGGATCATCGGTCATCTGGCCCACGCCGCAGCACCACGACCACCACAAGGGCGATGCGAAACGGGTGGGGCGCTTTGGCACGAAGCACGGGGGCCGGAACCTGAACGACTGGGTGGCGGCGAGCGAGACTGGGATGTTCCCGACCCCGCGAGCGGAGGGCTTCGACGCGGGAGCGCATCGGGGGAAGCCGGACAGCCTGCACAGCCACGTCAAGATGTTTCCGACGCCGACCGCCAGAGACCACAAAGACGGGACGAACGTATCGGGAGTGCCGGTGAATGGCTTACTTGGACGGGCCGTGAATCCAACCCCGGAATCTGGAGCGTTGAACCCGACGTGGGTCGAGTGGCTCATGGGGTACCCGGAAGGGTGGACCGACTTAAGTCCCTCGGAAACGCAATAGTCCCCGCCGTCGCCTATGAAATCATCCGCCACCTGGAGATCGCATGACCCCCGAAGAAATCAGCCGGCTCATCGCCGTCATCATGCACACCTGGCCCAATCACCGCATCGACGATCCCGAGGTCGCGATCCACGCCTGGTCAATGGTCCTGGCTGAGGTGCCCTACCCCGTCGCCAGCGAAGCCCTCGCCCAGTACATGCGGGAAGGCCACGAGTTCGCCCCCAACGCCGGCCTGCTCTACCAGATCGTGCTTGACATGACCGACGCCCTCCCCAACGCCGGTGACGCCTGGACGCTCGTGCAGATTCGGATCGGCCAGACCTACCCCGGCCACCCCGCTCCCGACTGGGACGCGCCCTGGCCGGTGCGTCAGGCGACGAAAGCGATGGGCGGCGTCCACGTCTTGCGCATGAGCGAGAACCCGATGGCCGATCGCGCGCACTTCATTCGTCTGTACGGCGAGTACCGCAAGCGAGCCGCCCGCGAGGTCAACATCGGCTGGCTCCTGGAACACGGCGCGGCGGCACTGGAGCCCGGGTTCATCCCGCCGACGCAACTAGAGCCCGAAAACACGTCGCACGTGGCACGTAAGGCACTGGGAGTCATTTCGACCCCAATCGAGGCGTCAGAAGCCCTCAAAATGCGTCAGAGAGGCATCGTATGAGCGCATCACCCATCGACATTCACCCCAACTGGTTCCGGGGCACGCGGCCCCCACCCCCGGAGCGCCCCACGTTCGGCGCGTTCGTCCGGCGCTTGCGGGCGGAGCGCGCGGCGTCGCAGGAGGCGTTCGCGGAAGCGGTCGGGCTGGAACGGCGGACCATCGCCGCGATTGAGCGGGGCGAGCGGGGCGCGACGCTGGCCACCTGCATCGGCATTGCCGAGGGGCTGGAGTTGTCGCCTGAGGACCGGCTGCGGCTGATTCAGGTGGCCGGGTATGAGATCGACGTGGAGGGGAAGTAACGTGGTTCGGGTAACAATGTCTAATTTGCAGGAGTCCACCGATGCGTAGTCCATCGCCCACCTACATCGCCTACGCCATCGCCAAGCACAAGTCGCTCGACGCCCACGCCGCCGCCTTCGACGCGGTGGAGCACTGCGCCTGGCGCCGGGGGGTGTGGCCGACCGCCGCCCGGATGGGGCCGGACCTCGCCGCCGACGTGGGCGAGTTGCCGGTGCCGGTGATCGTCGATGCGAGCGTGCCGGTCAGGTATCTGTATTTCGAGTTGCCGGAGGGGAGCAGGTGACACCGTACTACGACGATGGGAAGAGTCACCGTACTATGGTAGAATTCATGCATGGAGAATCAATGCGCTTGTGGCTGTGGCCAGATTGTCTCACCCGGCCGAAGATTCGTAAGCGGTCACAATCTTCGTGGCATCGAACGAACTCCCGAGTACCGAGCCGCCATTGCCGAGGGGCAACGGAGGGCGTGGGATCGGGGTCGTGGTGGCGGCGGCTGGGGAACTCGCGAGAGGATGCCCGTCGGAACCCGCAAGGTGAACCGAGACGGCTACGTGATGGTCAAAGTCGTGCCAGGGAAGGGTCCGTGGCGCGCGGAGCATCAGCTCGTCATGGAGAGCCACCTCGGTCGTCCGTTGACATCCGGGGAGGTCGTTCACCACATCGACGGAGACAGAGCCAACAACTCGATCCACAACCTCTTTCTCTGCCGAGACAGGGCACACCACAACGATGTGCATCGGTCTCAGGATGCAGCGCTTCGCGCACTGTTGGAGGCTGGCTTCGTAGTGTTCAAGGATGGACGCTATGAAGCCGTATTACGAGGACACTAACTCCGGCATCGTGATTTACCACGGGGATTGCCGGGACGTGCTGCCGACACTTGATCCGGTGGACCTCGTGCTGACTGACCCGCCGTTTGGGGTGGGATTCCGAGATAACGCGTGGGATCAATCCATCCCCGACTGGCTGCCATTGGCTCGGGCACGTTCCAGCACCGTTATTTTTGTGACGGGTGTACGAACAATCTGGTCCTACCCTGAACCAGATTGGGCACTGTGTTATGCCGCACCGGGCTCAACGTCAAGAACACTTCAAGGTGGGTTCAACCACTGGTGGCCCATCCTGGTTTATGGGTCACGGAAGTTCCCAACTGATCTCAACATCATTCCACGGGTTTCAAACCTAAGCACCCTATCGGGGGACCACCCGTGCCCGAAACCTGAGCTACTCATGCGTTGGCTTATTCAGCATGGGAGCGATCCAGATCACTCCATTATTGACCCGTTCATGGGCAGCGGCACCACGCTCCGCGCGGCCAAGGACCTCGGGCGCAAGGCCATCGGTATCGAGATCGAGGAGAAATATTGTGAAATCGCAGCAAAAAGGCTGCAACAAGCCGTGCTGCCCTTGGAGATGGTGACATGACCCCACATCACGACCAGCACCGGGACCGCACCATCGCCCAGCTTGAAGCGGACCGGGTGTTTGTCACCGGGCAGATCATCACGAACGCGCGGCGGTTGCAGCGGA
>CAZLWX010000008.1:0-28944 GCA_964563295.1 uncultured Roseivirgaceae bacterium
CACAAGTTCGAGTCTTGTCCCCGCTACAAGAGAGAGGCATCGCCCGTCAGGGTTGGTGCCTTTTTGTTTTGATGACTTTGGGATCGATGCTTCGGTAGCTCGTTGGGCCTCAACATCCTGAAGGAAATGACGGGATTCAAGCGCAATCCGCTATTTCTTGTTTAAGGAATATCTTGATCAATTCCATAAATAGTGTAGATCGCCTATTTTACACGTCAATCACACCATGCTCACCTTAGACCAGCTAACCAAAGTCTTCGGGAAAGTCATAGCCCTCAACGAAGTCAGCTTTTCTGTACGGCCTGGCGAAATAGTCGGCTTAATCGGACCGAACGGTTCAGGTAAGACGACTTTGTTGAATATCCTAACCGGCATGATCAAACCAACCTTCACTAACTCTTAATATTCATCAGATCGATCATCAGGTTAAAAGAATCGATCGATGAAGGATTGTTGAACTTCAACGGCTTTACGATATAGCCCGAAACGCCGAGGTCGCTTGTCGCGTTGCGATCCTCCTTTTCATCCGACGTGGTGATCACAAAAACTTTGACTCCTTTCCACTCGCTGGAACTGCGCAGTTTCTCCAGAAATTCAGTTCCGTTCATTTTCGGCATGTTCAGGTCAAGCAAGATCACATCCGGTCGCCGGCTCTCGTTTGGCCATGTTTGTTCCAGCCACTCCAGCGCCTCCTCGCCATTGCGACATACCTGTAGTTTGTACAACAAACCCATCCGGTCGAGAGTGCGTTGCGTATCCATGACGTCTACGGTATCATCCTCCACCATCAATATATTGATCACTTTATCCATTCCTTGCATATTTTGGCCACGTGAACACAAAAACCGAACCGCGGCCGGGTTCCGACATCACTTTGATATTTTGTTTTCTGTCATCGAGAATCTTCTTAACGATCGCCAGGCCGATGCCTGTGCTTTCGACATGATTTTGCTCATGCAATGTCTGGAAGACCATGAAGATCTTGTCATGGTAATGCGGTGCAATTCCAGGCCCGTTGTCCTCCACGGAAAACTCGTAATGATCAGGAAGAACGGAGAATCCCACGGATACATGACCGTCTGGCTTATCGTGATAGGTGATCGCGTTCTGAATCAGATTAGCCAGGATCTGCTGCAGCGGAAGTCGTTCTGTAAGAATTGTTGGGAGTGAATCCGGGATGCGCAGCTGCAGTCCGTTCGGGAGTACAACATTCTCTCGGATCTCATCGAACAGGACATTGAGATCGACGTCTTCAATCACCTGAGACTCGCGGCCCACGCGCGCATAGGAGAGTATCCCTTTTATCAGACTCTCAGCGCGGGTAACGCGTTGCTTAATAAGTGCCACATATTCGCCAACTTTCGGTGGAAGCTCTTCCGTATGGTCCTCTTCAATCCAGGTGATGACATTATCGATACCCCGAAGCGGCGCCTTGAGATCATGCGAAACGATATGGGCGAATTGGTCAAGCTCTTCATTCTTGCGTTTCAGCAGGTTGATATTTTCGGACAACATGCGCGCCATATTGTTGAGCGAATGCGCCAGCTGGCTAAGCTCATCCACGCCGGTTTCACGGGTCGATACTTCATAGTTGCCGGCAGCAATGGATTCCGACATTTTCACCATGCTGAGAATGTTAGTGGAGAGCCGGTACGCAAGAAAAAAGGCAATTCCTCCTCCCAGCAAAACTGAAATTGTAATCAGATAGAATGATACCGATCGTGTTTGATCAATCGACGCGGCAAGGGCCTGTCGTCGGGTATTGCGGAGCTCATATTCATAGTCGCTGAACTCCCGGAACTTTTGTTGTAGGGCGCGGTTGATATTTTTCTCCTGTCCCAGCACGAGCTTATCGCGGTAGAGGTTGTTGAACGCCATGCGACTGCTGTCGGAACCGGGAGCTGCTTTCTTCGCTGCTATAAGGGGGCGCGCAAATTGGGTGATCCAGGCATCGTTCAGTCTGGCGATTTCGTTGAATGCGGCCTCCTGCGGCGTTCCGGGGTCAATCATCCCCGAGATTTCCGCGAGAATTTCCCCGTTTTCCGCTGCGGCGGAATCGTATGTCTGGATAAAATAATTTTCACCGGTCAACAGATACCCCCGCAGTCCGCTAACCATGTTCAGAATGTTGCGCTGAAAACGATTCCCCTGACGTACGACCGTGCTTGATCGCTCGAGGAAATCAGAATTTTCATTCACCTTCTCCGCCTGCCGAAAGTGAAGATAGGTAGTGATACAAAACAGCAGGAGAATTAACAGGAACCCCAGAAAAATGAAATACGATATCTTCATCTAGCGATTTAAAGTGGAACAGGTTGCCCTGTATTACTTGGAATGGGTGGGGTTTCGATCCGAATAATTGGGCTTTATTCCCTAAAATGCAAGGCAAAAAAAAGGTTATCCCTCCGACAGCAAAAACGAACCGTGGCATATACTTTTATATCGCGACTTTCCTGTTTGCAGGCCTAATTTCGCGGGTAATCTCAGTTTCGTGCTACTGAACTCCAAATCTCCCCTCGCCGAGCGCATGCGGCCGGTCAAGCTCGATGATCTCATCGGACAGGAGCATCTGACCGGTCCGTCGGGTGTAATCAGGCGGGCAATACAATCGGGCAACGTTCCATCGATGATTCTTTGGGGACCGCCTGGAGTGGGAAAGACTACGATCGCAAATATTATCGCGCATGAGGTGAAAAAGCCTTTTTTCACGTTGAGTGCAGTCAACGCTGGAGTGAAGGAAGTGCGCGAGGTGATTGAAAAGGCGCGGTTGTCATCACGTACCATCCTGTTCATCGACGAGATTCACCGCTTCAACAAATCCCAGCAAGACGCGTTGCTCAGTGCTGTTGAAAAGGGCATTATCACCCTTATTGGCGCGACAACCGAGAATCCCTCCTTCGAGGTCAATTCAGCGTTGCTGTCCCGATGCCAGGTTTACACCCTTAAGCCCCTGGGCGAAGAACAGCTGTTGCAGCTTGTAAGCCAGGCGCTCGGGCGCGATGAAGACATGAAGCAACGGAACATTGTCGTTCGTGAACATCAGGCATTATTGAACATCTCGGGGGGCGACGGTAGAAAACTTCTTAATCTCATCGAACTGATAGCCGACAACGTCAAGGGCGACATTGAAATTACCGACCAGCTGGTGATGGAGGTTGCTCAAAGGCATATCGCTATTTATGACAAAAGCGGCGAGCAGCACTATGATATCATTTCGGCGTTCATCAAATCCATTCGTGGAAGCGATCCTAACGCAGCGGTCTATTACCTTGCTCGCATGGTTGAAGGAGGAGAAGATGTGCGTTTTATCGCCCGCAGGATGTTGATCCTTGCCTCTGAAGATATCGGTAACGCGAATCCAACGGCGCTCGTCATTGCGAACAATACGTTTCAGGCCGTCGATGTGATAGGATATCCCGAAGCTCGGATCATTCTCGCTCAGTGTGCTGTATACCTTGCCTCGTCTCCAAAAAGCAACGCCAGTTACATGGCGATCGAAAGCGCGATCGGAAAAGTGCATGAGACTGGCGATCTTCCTGTGCCCCTTTCCATCAGGAATGCGCCAACCCGGCTGATGAAAAAGATGGGGTATGGAAAAGGGTATCAGTATGCCCATGATTACGAAGGCAACTTCATTGACGCCGAGTTTCTTCCCGATGCCCTCAAGGGCACAAAATTCTACGATCCGGGTAATAATCATAGGGAAGAAGAGTTGAGAAAGTATCTTCGTAGCTTATGGAGAGAGAAATACGGGTATTAAGAAGCCATGCAGAACATCATATTTGAATCGCCGCCAGAGTTGGTCGCCATTTGTATTTTGGCGGGGTTCGCTTACGCCGCCATACAATACTGGCGTCTGCGGCATCCGTGGAGCGTTGGCATGAACTGGCTGCTGTTCGCCCTTCGCGGCATCCTGGCGTTCTTCCTCGCATTTCTGTTGCTCGGTCCCATCGTGAAACAGGTAAGCAATCTCTACGAGAGGCCGGTTTTCGTATTCCTTCATGACAACTCCGCCTCTGTTAAAGAAACCGTAGACTCGGCAACACTGAGGAGTTTACAGACCCGGGTTTTCGAAATGCGCGACTTGATGGACGAAAATGGATATGAAGCATCCGTTGAAGACCTTGGTGGCGATGAACTTGCCGATCGCTTTTCTTACTCCGCGAACACCTCCGATCTGAACGGTGCCTTGCGACGAATCAGCAACCGGTTTGAGGGTCGCAAAATTGCAGGCGTGGTACTGATATCCGACGGACTTTACAATTCCGGGTTGTCGCCACTGTATAGCGATTACAACTTTCCGGTCTACACGGTGGGCATCGGCGACACACTTGAACGTCCCGACATAGCGATAAAGAACGTGGCATACAATAAGATTGCCTACCAGGGAAACAAGTTTCCGATTCGCGTCGAGATTCAGGCTAAGAATTTGACGGCACAGTCGTTGCCCGTGTCGCTCCACAACGGTGGAAAGGTCATCGACCGAAAAACCGTTGCCACGAACGGCAACCAGTTGGTTGTGGTCGATTTTCAGCCTGAGGCGGACAAACAGGGGATTCAAAAATACGATGTCAGGGTTGAGCCGGATGCGGCCGAGCAAAACAAGAGGAACAATAATGCTTCAATCTTTGTCGAGATCGTTGAAGGCAAGAAAAAGATCCTGGTGGTAGCGGCGGCTCCGCATCCCGATATCAAGGCTTTGCGCGAGGTCGTTGACAAGAATTCGAATTATGAATTTTTGTTGCATGTGCCCGACGTCGCCGAACAGCCGGCGAATGTTCTGCGCCCCGAAAACGTCGATCTCGCGATTTTTGTCCAGGCCCCCGACCTCCGGGGCAAGACCGCGCAAACATTCCAGACCTTCGCTGCAAGCAAGGTGTCATTATTTTTCGTGATCGGGCAAAAGACCGACCTCCCATTGATCGCCCGTAATAAAATGCCTGTTCAATTCGAGAATGCCCCGCGAGATTATGATGAAGTGACTCCCGTTACTAACCCTGCCTTCACGCACTTTACGCTGAGCCCAGAAACGAATACGCTGATGAACAGCTACCCGCCGGTGAGCGTGCACTATGGAAAAATTCAGATTCCGGTCAGCGCTAATCCCTTGCTGATGCAGCGCGTTGGAAGTGTGGCAACCGAGAAGCCCTTGCTTGCCGTCGATGTCAACGACTCGCGCAAGATCGGTTTTATGCTTGGCGAGGGGATATGGCGATGGCGTTTGAATGAGTTTGACCGGACGGAAAAGACCGAAGCGTTTGACGAAATCTTCGGCAAGCTTATTCAGTTCCTGACCACCAACGATGATAAGCGGAAATTCAGGAGTTATCCCATTCAACAGGAATTCTCGGAGACGGAGGCCGTGGTCTTCGAAAGCCAGGTGTACAATGATATCTTTGAACCCGTATATGGCAATTCGATCGAGATTGAGATCACCGGCGAAGATGGCAGAAAGAATGAATACACTTATGTCACTAGCCCCGGTAACAACCGTTATCAAATCGGCGGGTTGCACGAAGGTGTGTACCGGTACCGCTCTTCGACAACTATTAATGGCAAACAGGAGAGTGTCCACGGAGAATTCGCGGTGGTGGAGCGGAAGATCGAGCTTCAGAATGTGACCGCTGACTTCGATTTGCTGCGTAAGGTGTCGGCAAACACCGGAGGTCGATTTTTTGAAGCTGACGAGGTGGATCAGCTCAGCAGCCAGCTTCAACAGTCAGAAGCGACATCGGTAATCCACAGCGAGGAAACCTACGACTCGATTATTAACTTGAAATGGGTATTCTGGGTATTGCTGGCGTTGGTTACCCTCGAATGGGGACTGCGCAAATATCATGGCTCGTACTAGTGGAGCAAGTCAGCCAGCGCATCGGCCATGCGCGTAAACTTGAATATATAGCCAGCGTCGATGATCTTCTTTGGAGAAACACGTGTGCCCTGAACGACGATTTCAGCCATTTCTCCTAGCAACGCTCTCAGAAAAAAAGCAGGTATCGGCGGCATGAGTATGGGTCGATGCAGCGCGTTCGCCATCATCTTTGTCATGTCACGATTGGTTACCGGATTAGGTGCCGCCGCATTGTAGACTCCGCTGACCTGGTTGTCGGTAATGGCTTTCAAAAACATGCCGCACAAGTCGTCGATGTGTATCCAGCTCACCGGTTGATTGCCGGATCCCAGGGGAGCTCCCACGAAAAATTTGACAGGAGTTGCCAGCTTCTGCAGCGCACCTCCTTTGTTGCTCAACACCACACCAATGCGCAGGATAACCACCCGAATATCGAGTTTGTGAAAGCGTTCCGTCTCCTCTTCCCAGTGGCGGCAAACAATCGCAAGGAAATCATTTCCGGGAGCGGTCATCTCCGTACACACTTCATCGCGTGAATACCCATAGTATCCGACGCCAGAAGCGGAGATGATTGTCTGCACGGAATGCTTTTGTCGCGCAAGCGAATCCGCCAGCAGTCTGAGCGAGGAAGTCCGGCTTTCGAGAATTTCCTTGCGGCGATTCGCCGTCCACCGCTTATCACCTACCGAAGCCCCGGCGAGATGGACGAGTGTGTCGACGCCATCAAACGCTGCGGGGTCGATGAACCTTCTGTCAATATCCCATTGAAATGATGGTACGCCATTTGCTTTTTTCCCGCGTGTAAGATGGGCGACACGGTATCCGCGGTCCAGCAAGAGTGTCGTTAACCTTGTCCCGATCATACCGGTTCCCCCGGTGATAAGAACACTTTTTGAATTGTCCATGGGCCGGCACCGCCGATTTTAATTAAGTTTACGTATGCTAAAAATAGCAACCCCGAAAATGATCAGCAAGGTACTGATTCTTTGCCTGGCCTTTCCGGTCTCAGGTCTATGTCAGGCCATCGTAGTAAAAAATGAAAAGGCACGAATAAAATCTGAATACGGCGAGGGCTTTGAGGCGGTGCTTGAGGGAACGTTTGAGGAAGTTGAAACCGCGCTGGCAAAATGGATGAAAGCGTATGGCAAGGTGAAGACCACAGACAATGTTCTCACTGTCGCCGATCCAATGGTGGGTGATGTGAAGTACAGTGCGCCTATTTTCGCGCAAGCCCGGCAAACTGGAAATGTGGTGTCGGCCTGGATGGGCGTTAAGCCGGATGAATGGAGTAAGAAGGACCTGGAAGAGATCAATCCCGCGATCAAGGACCAGGTTTACCAATTCGCCGTGACCTTTCGGCGAGACAAGATCCAGAGCCAGATTGACGAATCCGTTAGAGCGGCGCAAGCCGTAGAACGGCAGCAGCAACGTCTTCAAAATCAGAGCCGCGATCTCAATACAAAGATCGAAGATAATAAGCGGGAGAAGTTGCAGTTGGAAAAATCAATCGAAAACAATAAGCTCGAATTGATCCTTCTCACGGAGCGGCTCGAAAAGAACAAGCACGACCAGGATTCCGTGGCAGTGGCTGCCGAACAAATCCGTAAGGTGATCGAGATGCACAAAGAGCGGCTGAACAACGTTAACCGCTGAGGTCGTCCTTACCGTGTGATCGGCACTTTCGTCAACAACACTTTGATGATGTCAGTCGTCGTGACATTATCGGCCTCAGCTTCGTAGTTGAGAATAATGCGGTGGTTCATCACATCCATAGCGACCTCCTTAATGTCTTCGGGAAGAACATAATCGCGCCCATCCATATACGCCATCGCCTTTGACGCAAGGTTGAGATTGATGCTGGCGCGCGGTGACGCTCCAAATTGAATGTACTGAGCCTGTTCGTTGAGCTTATATTCAAGGGGCCGGCGTGTCGCGTACACCAACTCGATGATGTATCGCTCAAGAGACTCCGAGATCGTAACCTTATTCACCTGTTCGCGAATCGCAAAGATGTCTTCCTTGGAGAGGATTGTGTTAACCTTGAAATTAAACTGCATGTTGGAGATTCTCCGCATAACCTCCATCTCCTGGTCCTTTGTCGGATAGGTGATGACCACCTTGAGCATGAACCGGTCCACCTGAGCTTCCGGCAGAGGGTAAGTACCTTCCTGTTCAACGGGGTTTTGAGTAGCCATTACCAGGAACGGCTTATCAAGGTTGAATGTCGTTTCCCCGATCGTTACCGTTTTCTCCTGCATGGCTTCGAGAAGAGCGGACTGCACTTTAGCCGGCGACCTGTTAATCTCATCCGCGAGAATGATGTTGGCGAAGATCGGTCCCTTCTTGACTTCGAATTTGCCATCCTTCTGATTATAGATCATCGTACCGACCAGGTCGGCGGGAAGCAAGTCAGGCGTAAATTGGATCCGTTGAAATTCCAGGTGGAGCACCTGCGCGAGTGTACTCACGGTAAGGGTCTTGGCCAGTCCGGGTACACCTTCGAGCAGGATGTGACCATTGGTAAAGAGTCCGACAAGCAGCCGATTCACCATGTACTCCTGGCCCACGACGACTTTGCCAACTTCCGTAATAACCTGGGCTATCTTCTCTTTGTGTTCCTGTTGCTTCTCAACTGCTGCAGCTTCCATGTACTAATAATTAAAATCAGCCAAAAATAGTGTAATTATCGGCACTAAAATTCAAAAAATTTGACAGATCGTTACTGTGTGATACCATTGGTCGCATGGCCAGAACTTTTGTCCTAGGCGATATTCACGGTGCCTCCCGCGCCTTACGTCAGTGCCTCGACCGCGCCGCCGTCGATCGGGAAAACGATCACGTGATCGCCCTGGGCGACGTGGCCGATGGCTGGCCTGAAACACGTACGTGTATTGACGAGCTGTTGTCCCTCAAAAACCTTACCTACCTGCTCGGCAACCATGACTTTTGGACGTTGGAGTGGATGGAAACCGGTTATGTTGAAGACGTCTGGTACGTGCAGGGTGGAAAAGCCACGGTGGAATCCTACCGGGATGGTGTTCCTCCATCGCACATCAAATTCCTGAAGAACGCGCTTCCCTATTACGTGAACCAAAACAGGCTGTTTGTCCATGCCGGCCTGGACCCAAATAAGCCACCAGATCAGCAAGCGCTGCACACCCTGATTTGGGACAGAAATCTTGCTCGTATCGCACTCGACCTGCACAACAAAGGCATTGACGGCAAGCTTACCCACTATGATGAGGTCTATCTCGGCCACACGCCCACGTCAACGCGGACACCCATCCGATCAGGAGAAATTTGGTTGATGGATACCGGTGCCGGGTGGGACGGTCCCTTGACAATGATGGACATCGAGACAAAGGAGCTCTTTACGAGCGATCCTGTGCCGCAGTTGTATCCGGGTGTAGAGGGGAGGTTTAGGCGATGATTGCGGTCAGGCGAATGTAATCACTGCGCCCCCTCGAGGGTTGGTGAGGTAGGAGTTTATCAGGTTTTGAACAGTTGGGGTTTCAACGCCTCTGCGCACGAAGGTGCGTGCCGCGTCAAGGTCCGGGATCGAAACGCCACTGTCAAAAAATCCAAATCCGAGGTAGTTGCCTTTCTCCACAAGGACTAGTGATTGCTCGTCCACGTTTCGACCCTTGCCAATGATTGCAACTGAACTCGCATTGCCTGAGAACGACACCACTGCCGAATAAGCTCGCCCATTATAGCTTGCGGGCTTTTCAACACACATGCATGCACCTTGACAAGAACCGGCCTGGTAGTCGAAGCAAAGGCCCTTCGATAATTGCAGTCCGCTGAGCTTAGGGCACAAATTGAATTCCCGAACCTTTCCCCACAAGTAGTTCCATGCATCCCCTTTGGAAGCAAATCGGATCAACGGGCGTGGTCCCCGGCTCACCATATTCACAGAAAATCGGAAATATCCATTGCGATCTTCATAACTGTAAATACCCCATTCTTCGACACGGTATTTTTGGGCCTGGTTATACTTAGGCCATTGTTTTCGAATTTCCTGAGATTCGAGGATCAACGCAATAAGCTCGTTGCCGGTCAGCTCATATGAAATGTGGTGAATTTCATTGCGGATGCGCGACCTGCTCCATTCGCGGGCGTCTCCGGTAAAATGTCCGGCGATCCGCTTTTTGATATTGATTGCCTTTCCGACGTAGATGATCGTTCCACGGGCGTCGTGGAAATAATACACACCGCACTTTGCTGGCAGTTTGTCGAACTCCTCCTTTGGAAGGTTGGGCGGCAGTATTGTTTCACCGGAATTCTTTTTCAGCGCTTTGAGGATATAGCTATCGCGATCGCGCTGCAGGAGTTGATCAAAAATTCTGGCTGTGGCGGAGGCGTCCCCTCCGGCACGATGCCGGTTGGTGATCTGAACACCAAGGCTGTCGGCCAGGCTTCCGAGGCTGTACGACCGCAACCCTGGAATGATCTTTCGGCTAAGTCGAACGGTACAGAGTTTTTTCGCCTGCCAACTGATGCCCGCCTGCTCAAATTCTTTCTTTAAGAATGAATAGTCGAAGTGCGCGTTATGAGCCACGAAGATCTTTCCATCCAGCCACGAAAATATTTCTTGTGCAACGTCCTTGAAACTTGGAGCGGAAACCACCATTTCGGACGTGATGCCTGTGAGCCCAGTGATATAGTACGGAATGTGCCTACCGGGATTAACGAGTGTATGAAACGTATCCGTGATTTGGATACCGTTGTGGTGAAAGATGGCAATTTCAGTAATGCGATGTCCTTCCGCGTAGCCTCCTGTCGTCTCAATGTCAACGATCGCGTACATAACAGGCAATTTAGAATTTGACATGTTGACTTAAAAGCAGATATTCAGAGAAAATTTACCTCTTGGGATGACCTTGATTGTCCGCTTCCTCCTGAATGGTCTCGCCGTATTGCTCACAGCGTATCTGCTGCCAGGAGTGGATGTAAAAGGTTATGGAACGGCGTTAATCGTGGCCTTAATACTGGCTGTCGTCAATGCGGTTGTGAAACCGATACTCATCCTGCTGACGATTCCAATTACGGTCATCACACTTGGACTATTTCTGCTCGTCATTAACGCCTTACTAATCCTTTTCGTCGATTACCTGGTTCCAGGATTTCACGTCGACGGTTTCTGGTGGGCGTTGTTCTTCAGTCTGATCCTGTCAATCTTCAATAGCCTGTTCGACGACCTGGCCAAAGACCGTGATCATGATGAACGCTAATGCGAATTTTGGGGCTGGTATTTTCGCGACTGGTATTCCTTCCAGGTAACCCAGGCAAGTCGAGGTACACCATTTTCATCGTACAGTCCTGCGTCCCGGCACGCGAGCGGAACATTGCTTGGGGCTCCCAATTGTTGCCATAGCTGATCGTAATCCCGAATGGCGAAATTGATTACAAAGACCGCCTTCCGACGTTCGCATGCTGATAAAAGGTCATTGAGATACGCCTGCTGTTTCAACTGGTTCGATTCCACCGTAATCAATCCGGTCGGTGCCATCATGGAAAAGGTCTCCGCCGAATATGCCGTTTCCGTGATGGCTACCGGCTTTTCAGAAATGTTGAATAGCTCATCGAGAGTATTCGACGGGTATGGATTTCCAAGGTAATTGCTCAGATACGGATAGAATGATATCCCGTAATAGTCCGAGTTCTCCATTAGCTGCAACACCGCCAGGCGTTGCTCGACATGATCGTTGCCTGCAACAAAACCGGGCAACATGTAGGCACCCACCACTGACGTGAAGATCGGCAAGTCTGGATAGCATTCCTTAAGCGCATGATACACCTGTTCATGAAAACTCAGGTAGGCCGACCACTCCTCGCGCTTATGTACAAAAAGCAGATTAGCCTCGATTGCCATATTGAAGAAATCAGGCTCAAAGAAATCGATCACGCGTTGACAATACTTTACATAGGCCGTTCGCACTTGCGGATCGCGAAACGAATATTCACTCCACGGCGACGGGAGAGGCATGTTTTCCGATTCTCCCCGAACATTGGCCAACCCTGTGCGCCGTTCGTTCAAGGGTGTCACTGAGACATAGACTTTATGCGACGAGCTGGTATTCGCCTTCCTGAATTCCCAATCGCTGACGATGTTCTGATGAAAGGGAAGATCATGGAGAGCCTCATTCCACGGGATACCGTTATCGAAATGGTGATTGACAATGTCGGCATCGGCTGCAATACGATCGTACGTATATTGAACAGAGGCTTCGGATACTGCGAAAGGCATCGGCGTAAAGCCGAGCAAAAAACTACGCGTGTGGATGTCATCATCCTTACTGCAGGCAAGGACAATGGGAATCGCGAGAAAAATTGCTTTACGAGTCAACGCCATCATATCACAGTCCAAATATTACAAAGCTGTCACGGGGATCGCCATCTCAGGCGACAAGTGCTTGAAGTCCTTGGTGTTCTTCCAGTCCTCATTATATTGTTTCAGCTTTTTCTCGATGAATTCCGCCAGGCGAGCGTTCTTCGACTCCACTTCATCCGCAGTATTGACCACCGGAGACTTCTTTTCAATCAGTTTCTTAGCCCGTTCAAAATCCTTGTGATGACTATCGATCGGCGTCAGGCCAACCCTGGCAATTCCGATACCCATCAGTACGTCAACTAATACGACGTAGGTTTCACCCGCCTTTACTTCGGCTGTGAGAAATTCCTTGTTTTCTGACGAAGCCCAGAACAGATGCTCCCCTGGATCGCACTCGTAACGCATATAGTTCCTGCCAGCGAAGTCGCCGATATAACGCTTATCGTGGAAGAATTCAAAGCCGATGGCAAAACCCAAACCGGTAACACGTGTGAAATAGATGACCGCCTTACCTTCCGATGGAGCCTCAAAGCCCTGCCCCAGCGAAATAATCTGATGCAGGCAGCAAACCAGTGCAAAAATCGATGCCTTCATGGTATTGGGGTTGATTCAATACACAAATTATGCAATTTCAAAACAATAACGGAGCCGTTACCGGCTCCGTTATCTCTGGCAATGTCAAGAGTTCCTATTTCCGGGGAAATTTCTCATCACGATTAGCCGCAGTCCACGCGAACGCAGCAGTTACAATAGCATTATGTTGCAAATCGGCCTCTATCGCTTTGTCGTAAAGGTCCATGCTGGTGTGGTGCGTGCGCGAAGAATATTCAATAGGATCCTGGATGAACTGAAAAGCAGGCAGGCCAATTGCATCGAACGACAAATGGTCAGTGCCCCCTGTGTTGCGCAGCGTCAATGTTGCCATCCCCATGTCTTCAAAGGGTTGCATCCAGGCGCGAAAGACCGGACGCGCAGCCTCATTACCCTGCATGTAGACACCGCGATATTTCCCCGTTCCGTTGTCCATGTTGAAGTACACGGAAAATTTCTCCGCCGCGGCAGTAAGCTGCATTGAATCATAGGGGAGTGACTGATCAAGTCGCTGACCAAAAACACGTTTCACGTAGTTGCGCGATCCGATCAACCCCTGCTCTTCTCCACCCCACAGCCCAATCCTGATTGTGCGTCTCGGGCTTTGACCAAGGGATTTAAGGATGCGCATCGCTTCCATCATGACTGCGGAGCCAGCGGCATTATCCGTAGCGCCAGTCCCGCTGTGCCAGGAATCCAGGTGTGCACCGATCATCACTACTTCGTCGGCCAAATCCGTACCGGGAATCTCAGCGATAACATTGAAGCCCTTCGATGACTCTGTGAACGCCGTCTCCAGCGACATTTCCAACTTGACGGGAAATCCTTTTTGAAGCTGTCTGACCATCCGGTTATAATGCTCGGCAGCGACAACTACCTGAGGCAATATCTTTGGAACATTGGCAGACTGTGCGCGTGCGCGGTCAGTGAACGGAGTCTCCGGCGGATAGGGTACGGTTGCGGCGCTCACAAGCATTGTACCATCCTCAAGACGCGACGACGGGCTGGCCTCCAGTATGGCAATCGCTCCTTCAGTCTGACACAGCTCCCATTTCTTGTAAGCCAGCCGTTGAGCGTCGCTGGCACCTCTGAACCTACGTCCGCGAAAGCCTTCGCTAACGCCGGCATTCGCCATCTCCAGTAGGATCGAGTCATTGAACCTTGTGGCATCGGGCTCAAATCCCGGCTTGACGGCTGTCGGGAGGCTGAACAGCACAAACTTGCCCTTCAGTTTTCCTTTGTATTTCGCCAGATCTTCCTCTTTGTTGATGTCGAGGTAGACGGCTTCAGCCTGAACATTTCCTTTGATTCCGGGGCTCCATGCCTTCGGATACGCAATCACCGGGAAATAAACCGGTCCGAGGCTTTGCAGGCTGAACCTCTTCAATTCCCATCCGCGACCAAAATCTTCATCCCATTCATCGAAATGGACATTCTTCAGTCCCCATGCTTCAAGCGCCTTCTTCGCATAATCGGCCGCCTTTCGATAGCCAGGGGAGTTGGTTAAGCGAGGCCCGTTGACGTCAGTCAGATAGCTCAGGATATCCATCACCTGCGAATGGTTCATCCCCTCATCCTTGATTCGCGATACGGTAGCCGTGTCTATCTTTTCCTGCGCGTGAACCTGCGGGAACAATGTCCCGGCAGCGAAGACGCAGAGAAGTGCAATGCAGTTCTTCATAAAAGGTTTTGTTTAGGTAACAGCCAAAAATACGGTTCTCCCCCAAAGGATGGCGTACCGCTCATTTAAAAATCCGTCCTTCAATCCTTGTCCATGGAAAGGATCAGTTGCTTACGGGATAGCCAAAGGTTCCAAACGCCGCGCAGGCTATCCGAGATCACGACGGGTCGTGTATAGAGGATCGAATCGGTCGCACCCTCCGCATTCTTAATGATCTGCACATTATCCCGGCGGTCACCGGTTTCGGCGTTCAGGTAGGCTTCGATCAGCTGTTGCTCGATGACCATCGCATCTTCCTTGCCCGGAACGAGAAAGTGCAGAGCGCCATTCTTCCGACGAATCATCGAATCGAGTTGTGCGCTGTCGGCAGCAACACGGTCTACGGTATCCATTAGCGCGCGTCCCGCGGCGAACGCAGCTTCGGTGATTTGAGTCTCCGTGACCCTTCGAATCTCGTGTCGTTCCATTTCCTCACGCATTTTCCTTCGCTGCTCATCCGAGAGTGTCCCGCCACAGGCAACAAGAAAGAGGCATGCTATAACGATGATCCGCATGACGCAAAGTTCATCTACTGATTCTAAAATCCAAATCAATTACATCCATCGACTGTACTGCCGGACCAGCACGATCATGGTTATAATTGTTTAAATTTGCCTGCTTTTCCATCTTATGATTGAGAAACTAGAGGAATTGAGTCTTCGATTTGAAGAGGTCGGGCAACTCCTGATTCAGCCGGATAGCGTTTCGGATGTGAAGAAATTCTCCAAGCTCAGCAAGGAGTACAAGGATCTCGAGAAGATTGTGGGCAAATACAGGCATTGGAAAGCGGCCCAGGACCACCTTAAGCAGGCGAAAGACGTTCTTGCGAAAAGCAAGGACCCCGAACTGCGGGAGCTGGCCAAGATGGAAATCGAAGAGCTGGAGCCGAAGCTCGAAACACTCGATGCCGAACTGAAAGAACTGCTTATCCCGGCTGACCCGAACGACGACAAGAATGTTTTGCTCGAGATTCGCGCGGGCACAGGAGGCGACGAGGCGGCTATTTTTGCCGGCGATCTGTGGCGGATGTACCAGCGTTTTTGCGACCGTAAAGGATTGAAATTGACTGTCATCGACGTAACCGAAGGAACCGCGGGCGGGTACAAAGAGGTTATAAGCAGTGTGACCGGTGAAGGCGCTTATGGTCTTCTGAAGTTTGAATCTGGCGTACATCGCGTTCAGCGCGTACCCGCTACCGAACAAATGGGCCGGGTACACACCTCGGCGGCGTCGGTCGTCGTTCTTCCGGAAGCCGACGAGGTTGCCGATATAGAGATTAACCCCGCCGACATCGAAGTGCAGACCGCGCGTTCCAGTGGTGCGGGCGGACAGAATGTCAATAAGGTGGAAACCAAGGTCCAGCTGACACACAAGCCTACGGGAATCGTAATCACTTGCCAGGTAGAACGGTCGCAGCACGCGAACCGCGAACGCGCTATGCAGATGCTCAAGACGAAGCTGTATGAAATGGAGGTGGAGAAGAAGGAAAAAGAAATGGGCGCGGCTCGCAAATCACTCGTTCGAAGTGGCGACCGGTCGGAGAAAATCCGGACCTATAACTATCCGCAAAGTCGTGTGACCGATCACCGAATTGGGTTCACCCAGCACAACTTGCCAGCGATCATGAATGGTGAGATCGACGATTTTATCGAACAGCTGAGAATAGCGGACAGTGCTGAAAAAATGACAGAGGGAACGCCTCAGGCATAGTGTTTGACCTGATTCATCGATTTATTTTCAATGAAAACTATTAAGCAACACATATGAGCAAAGGACGCATCACCACGCTGATCGTTGTTGGCGTAATTGTCATTTTGATTTTTTGGATCTTCGGGTCCTACAACGGCCTTGTCAACAAAGAGGAAGCTGTGAACAAACAATGGGCAGACGTCGAAAGTCAGTATCAACGCCGGTCAGACCTCATCCCTAATCTGGTTAACACGGTCAAGGGTTACGCTAATTTTGAGCAGGAGACCCTTACCAGGGTTATCGAGGCGCGCAGCAATGCGACAGCCGTTAAAATCGACCCGACGAATCTCACGCCAGATAAGGTTCAGGAGTTTGAACAGGCTCAACAAGGATTGACCTCAGCGCTGGGGCGATTGCTCGTTGTGATTGAGCGATATCCGGATCTCAAGGCGAACCAAAACTTCCTCGATCTTCAGGCGCAACTGGAAGGCACCGAGAATCGCATTCAGGTGGCTCGTCAGCGCTTCAACGAGACTGTCAATGATTATAACGCCTCCATCCGCAGATTCCCCGGAAACCTGGTGGCTGGTATGGGAGGATTTGAACGGAAAGGATATTTCGAAGCGGCGAAGGGAGCCGACACTGCTCCGACTGTCACGTTCTAAAAGAACCTACTCTCTGCTTGCAATTAGAGAGGCCCCGGTCCGGTCGGACCGGGGTTTTTTATTTTGTTCCGACCATCGAATTAGGGGACCTACATCGCCAGACGCAAGGGGTTCCAAGGCGACCGGGAGAAATTACCGGGGCTCCTCTCAAGACTATAGTGTCCTCTTTACCTCCCGGTTCTCGTAGCTTTCAATGACGTCGCCGACCTGCATGTCGTCAAATCCATCGATGCGAATACCGCAGTCGAATCCGGACTTCACTTCAGCAGCATCGTCCTTAAAGCGTTTGAGCGAATGGAGTTTGCCCTGATAAACAACGATTCCATCGCGAATGATACGGATAGGATTGGAACGCTTGACGGCACCATCGGTCACCATGCATCCAGCGATCGTGCCAACTTTCGAGATCTTGAATACTTCCCTGACTTCAGCATTGCCCACGATCACTTCCTCTACGGCCGGCGCGAGCATACCTTCCATGGCATCCTTCACTTCATTAATGGCATCGTAGATGATCGAATACAGGCGAATCTCGATTTCCTCATGATCGGCAATACGCCTTGCGGCCGCTGAAGGGCGCACCTGGAAACCAAGGATGATGGCATCAGAAGCTGACGCCAATAAAACATCAGACTCCGAAATCTGACCGACGCCGCGGTGAATGATCGCAACCTGAACTTCAGGAGTAGACAGCTTCAGCAGCGAGTCTGACAAGGCCTCCACAGAACCATCAACATCGCCTTTTACGATCACATTCAATTGTTTGAAGTTACCGATAGCAAGCCTGCGTCCAATTTCGTCGAGGGTGATGTGCTTTTTCGTTCGCATGCTCTGCTCACGCATGAGCTGGGTCCGCTTGGTCGCCATTTCACGAGCTTCGCGGTCGGTGTCCATGACATTAAACTTTTCACCCGCCTGAGGAGCACCATCAAGGCCGAGGACCACCACAGGTGTAGACGGTCCGGCTTCGGTTACCTTTCTACCGGTGTCGTCGAACATCGCTTTTACCCTTCCAAAATGCGGTCCCGCCAACAGCACATCGCCAACTTTAAGTGAACCGCTTTGAACCATGACGGTGGCAACATAGCCACGCCCCTTATCGAGCGACGCTTCAATCACCGAACCTGTCGCGGGTTTATCGGGATTTGCCTTCAGGTTGAGAATCTCTGCTTCGAGCAATACTTTTTCGAGCAAGTCATCAATACCCATTCCCGTCTTCGCGGAGATCTCTTGCGATTGATACTTCCCTCCCCATTCTTCCACGAGAATATTCACTTTCGATAACGACTCACGGATTTTGTCAGGGTTGGCGTTGGGTTTATCAACCTTGTTTATAGCGATGACGATGGGAACGCCCGCCACCTGTGCGTGGTTGATCGCTTCTTTCGTTTGAGGCATGACATCATCGTCAGCTGCAACGACGATGATTGCCACGTCAGTGATCTTGGCACCGCGGGCGCGCATGGCGGTGAACGCCTCGTGACCCGGGGTATCGAGAAACGCAATCTTGTTTCCGCTTTTGGTCGTTACGTCGTAAGCTCCGATGTGTTGCGTGATACCTCCTGCCTCCGAAGCAGTGACCTTGGTGTTTCGAATGTAGTCGAGCAGGGAAGTTTTACCGTGGTCGACATGGCCCATGATGGTAACAATAGGTGCGCGCGGCTGGAGCTGGTCCTCGGGATCTTCATCCTCCTGGACAGTCAATTCCTCCTCCGCAGTTGTGAATTGGACGGCATATCCAAACTCATCGGCAATTACGGTAATAGCCTCTGCGTCGAGACGTTGGT
This sequence comes from uncultured Roseivirgaceae bacterium, assembly GCA_964563295.1. GTDB lineage: Bacteria > Bacteroidota > Bacteroidia > Cytophagales > Cyclobacteriaceae > Chryseosolibacter. Next base: position 18,638 of record CAZLWX010000008.1, read on the forward strand.
TTATGGAAACGAACATTCCCAGACTCAGGCACGTCGAGATCACGTCATTGACGCTGACATTCATCAGCGAGGCAAGATCATTTGCAGAAATAAACTCAGTCACCCGCAAGGTCTTGGATGATTCCTGCTCCTGAAGCATTTGTTGCTCCTGAGCCTCCGATATTGCCTGACGCTTTTCACGGCGATACTTTGAGCCGGCCGTTTTCTTTCCTCCGCCGCTCAGCTTTGCCAATGTTGCTCTGATCTGCTCCTGGATTTCCTTCTCAGACGGCTCTTCCTTTGGAGTCCGTTGCAAAGTCTTTCCTCGTTGGCCCGGTGCCGACCGGCCACCGCGCTGGGGCTGCGCGGGCTGTTGATCTCCCGGTGTGGCTATGCGCTTACGAGGCCGCTTGCCTTTGCGATCCTCTTTGATATCCGAGGATGCAACAGGCGCATCTTTCTTCTTCTCGGCTGGTAATTCAATCTTATCAACGACCTTTAAACCCTTCAGTTTGTCGGCTCGTGCTTTGATGAGTTCCTGCTCATGTGATTTGTCGGCAGGTTGGGGCGTTACGGCCTCCTCGCTGGGCTTCGCTTCATCAGCAGCTGCTTCGGTCTTTTTTCCAGCCTTTTTATCAAGCTCGATCTTGCCCAGGACTTTGATCCCTTCGAGTTTCGGCTTTTCGCTCTCGACTTTCTCGGGACGCGGCTCTTCCTTAACCTTCAGATCCTTCGATCCGAGGTTCTTGATCATGATGCTTTCCTCTTCATCAATGCGTTTTTTCGCCGCCTCCTTCTCGCGTTGGATCGTAATATTCTCCACATGTTTGGTGCCTATCGTCAGGCCGGAGGCTTCGAGCTTTTCAGAAGCTGAGGAAGCATATTCTTTTGACAACATGGCAAATTGCTCTCCGGTCAGTTTAGCATTCGGATTATTCTCGACCGCAAAGCCCTTCTTGGCCAAAAATTCCAAAATGGTATTATGGCCTACGTTAAGCTTGCGTGATGCTTGTCCTAACCGTATCATTTTTTCTTCTGCCATGCTCAAATATCCCTATGATTTTTCGATTTCTATATTCTGCCCCTAATTATTATTCGAATTCCTTCTTCAATACTCCTAAAACGCTTTCAACAGTCTCCTCCTCGAGGTCTGTTCTTCGAACAAGCTCTTCCTTGTTCAGGTTCAATACGCTCTTGGCGGTATCAAGTCCAATGCGCTTAAGCTCGTCGAGAACCCATGCCTCGATCTCATCGGAGAATTCGTCCAGGTCAACGTCCTCTTCCTCCTGTCCTTCCGCCAGTTCCCTGAACACGTCAATTTCAAGTCCAACCAAACGGCTCGCCAGCTTAATGTTTAATCCTCCCTTGCCGATCGCCAGCGAAACCTGGTCTGGTTTCAGATAGACCGACACCCGTCCGTTTTCCTTATCGATCTTGATCGAAGTGATCTTGGCCGGGCTCAACGCACGCTGAATGTAAAGTTCCAGGTTCTCCGTGTAGTTGATCACATCGATGTTCTCATTCTGCAGTTCTCTTACTATGGCGTGAATCCGCGAACCTTTCATACCAACGCATGCGCCAACAGGGTCAATGCGATCATCGTACGACTCAACAGCGACCTTCGCACGCTCGCCGGGTTCGCGAACAACTTTCCTTATCGTGATCAAGCCATCATAAACTTCAGGCACCTCCTGCTCGAAGAGCCGTTCCAGGAAAACAGGCGATGTACGTGACAAGATGATCTTGGGGTTGCCGTTGACCATTTCCACTTTATGAACGATAGCCCGCACATTTTCTCCTTTGCGATACCTGTCCTTGGGAATCTGCTCACTCCGGGGTATAGAAATTTCATTGCCTTCGGCGTCAATCAACAGAACTTCTTTACTCAGGACCTGGTACACCTCGCCGGTGATAATCTCCCCGACGATATCCTTGTACTTCTGGAAAAGAATATCCTTCTCCAGGTCCTTTACTTTTTGCATCAGCGTCTGGCGCGCTGTGGTGACTGCTCGCCTGCCGAAGTCCTCGATATCAACCTGCTCGGAAACCTCTTCACCCACCTCAAAGTCAGGTTCTATTTTTCTTGCTTCCGTCAGGCTGATCTTGTCGTGATCCCAGATGTCTTCGGAATCATCATCCACGATTTCGCGTATGCGGTAGATCTCGAGGTCCCCTTTGTCGGCGTTGATGATGATGTCGAAGTTATCGTCAGTCTGATATTTTTTGCGGATCATGTTTCTGAACACGTCCTCCAGAATGCGGATCATGGTCGGCCTGTCGATGTTCTTTTGCCGGGCAAACTCCGCGAACGATTCAATGAGATTTGAAACATCCATACTATAGCATATTATTTAAACGATACCAACACAAATGCTTTTTCTACACTTTCAAACGGGATACTCACCAACGTTTCCACCTTTCGCTTCCCGGAGCCACTCACTTCGAGGACCTCGATCTTATCTGTGCCAACCGCTTGCAATCGGCCCTCTACAACTCGTTCGGCCGTCACTACCTTCATCTTTCGTCCAATGTGCTTGCGGTACTGCCTCCTGAGCTTCAGGGGCTGGTCAACACCGGGCGTCGACACTTCCAGCACATAGTCGTCGTCAAGCAGTCCATTGTCCAAAATCGCCGACAATTTTCTGCTGAGGTTAGCACAGTCGTCGATGCCCACGCCATCATCGCCGTCAATGACAACATTGATCTTGTGCGGCACATTCCGCGAAACGGACAGATCCACTATAAACTGGCTCTCCGACAGCAATGACGCTGCTTGTCTGCTGATCTCTTCCGCCAAACCCATCAAAAAAACGGTATAAACAAAGAGGGGACTTAGTCGTCCCCCCTAAAATTTTTTTCAGAAGCTCCGCAAAGATATATGTTTTTCACATTATACCAAAATGCAAGCTTCAGCAATTTACGGATTGAAAGTCAACGCTTTCGCCATGGATGCACCGAATATCGTGTGGATGACGCACTGGCTTGACGGAAAAGGGCTGAAAAAAAATTATACCCAACCGGCTGTAAGTCAGATTTGCTCGGGCAGGTTTTCCAGATACAGCCCATAGCCACTCTTCTCAAGTGGTTTGGCGATCTCCATCAGTTCTTGTTTTGTGATAAAGCCATTGCGAAAGGCCACCTCTTCAATACACCCTATCTTCAGGCCCTGGCGTTGCTCGATTACCTGGACGAAATTGGCCGCCTGCATCAACGAGTCAAATGTTCCGGTATCCAGCCAGGCGGTTCCTCTACTGAGCGGTGCGACCTTAAGCTTACCTTTTTTCATGTAGGCATTGTTCACATCGGTAATCTCCAACTCGCCGCGAGCGCTGGGTTTGATCGCGCGCGCTATCGAAATGACTTCGTTGTCATAAAGGTAAAGACCTGGCACAGCATAGTTCGATTTTGGCTTCGACGGCTTTTCCTCAATAGAAATCGCCCTGTTGCTGGAATCGAATTCCACCACGCCATATCGTTCAGGGTCATTCACGTGATAGGCAAAAACAACTCCTCCGTCAGGATCGATATTTTGCTGCAGTAGTTGTCTCAGTCCGGATCCGTAAAATATGTTGTCGCCAAGAATCAGGGCTACTTTATCGCGACCGATGAACTTCTCGCCGATGAGGAACGCCTGGGCGAGGCCTTCCGGTCTAGGCTGAACTTCGTATTCGAACCTGCATCCAAGCCTGCCTCCGTCACCGAGCAGGCGCTGAAAGGCCGCTAAGTCATGCGGCGTTGAGATGATAAGGATTTCGCGGATTCCCGCCATCATCAGGACCGATAGGGGATAGTAGATCATGGGCTTGTCATAGAGCGGCATAAGCTGCTTGCTAACAGCCAGTGTCAATGGATAAAGTCGAGTGCCAGAGCCGCCTGCCAGAATAATGCCCTTCATCGCTTATTTACTTTTTTCGAATTTCGTCTTATACATCTTTTCATAGTACTGCAGGTACTCCCCGGAGGTGACATGCTGCAACCAGGCGCCGTTGGCGAGGTACCAATCAACCGTCTTCCCCAGGCCGACATCAAATGGCACTTCGGGCCTCCATCCGGTTTCGCTGGTCAGCTTGGACGCATCGATGGCGTATCGCAAATCGTGGCCCGGTCTATCGGTTACAAATGTGATCAGTTTCGCCGAGGTTCCGTCCTCCCGACTCAGCTTCTTGTCTATGATATGACATAGAAGATTTACCAGGTCGATATTCTTCCACTCATTGTTGCCACCAATATTATAAACCTGTCCGGGTTTGCCCTTGTGAAAGATCGCATCAATCGCGCGAGCGTGGTCTTCAACATAAAGCCAATCGCGAACATTCTCGCCCTTGCCATAGACGGGGAGTGGTTTGTTATTGATGATATTGTTGATCATCAACGGGATAAGCTTTTCCGGAAAATGATATGGCCCGTAGTTGTTGGAGCATCTGCTTATGATCGTGGGCAAATTGTAGCTGTTGTTAAAAGCACTGACAAAGTGGTCGCTGGCCGCCTTGGATGCCGAGTATGGCGAGCGGGGATCGATCGGAGATTCTTCCGTGAAATAAACGCCGTGCTCGGCGGAGCCATACACTTCGTCTGTTGAAATGTGGTAAAAAACCTTCTCGTCAAATCGACCCTGCCACGCAGCCTGTGCCGCCCTCAGCAAATTGAGCGTGCCGATGATGTTGGTGTTGGCAAACTCGGTCGGATTATGCAATGACCGATCGACATGGGACTCTGCGGCCAGATGGATCACGCCGTCGATCTCGTACTTCTTGAAGCACTCAAACAGGAATTCTACATCCAGGATGTCGCCTTTTACAAACCTATAGTTGTTTTCTCTTTCGAGGTCTGAAAGGTTTTCGAGATTACCGGCGTACGTCAACTTATCGAAATTGATAATAGAATAGGTGGAGTATTTTTTTACGAATAATCTCACCACATGCGAGCCAATAAACCCGGCACCTCCCGTAATTAAAATATTTCTCAATGCCATAGTCAGTACGCTTAACGCATGTATTCTTCAAAATTCTTGTGCTCGCGGTGATAAAGTACATCCTTGGGAAGCGACCTGAAATAGTCGTACGTTATTTTCAGTCCCTCGGACCGCGAGACCTTTGGTTCCCATCCCAGTATCTGTCGCGCCTTTTCAATGTTGGGTTGTCGCTGCCTGGGATCGTCCTGGGGAAGCGGTTTGTAGATGATTTTTTGTTTGGTACCTGTCAACTTCAGAATCTCCTCCGCAAAATCCTTGATTGAGATTTCATTCGGATTTCCAATATTCACCGGCAGGGGATAATCCGAAAATAACAAACGGAAAATTCCCTCTACCTGATCGTCGACGTAGCAAAATGACCGCGTCTGTGATCCGTCGCCAAACACAGTGAGGTCTTCTCCTCGCAGCGCCTGGCCAATGAAAGCTGGAAGAACCCGGCCGTCGTTGAGCCTCATGCGCGGGCCATAAGTGTTGAAGATCCTGACAATGCGCGTGTCGACCTGGTGGTAACGATGATAGGCCATCGTCATAGCTTCCTGAAAGCGTTTCGCTTCGTCATATACACCCCTCGGGCCGATCGGGTTCACGTTGCCGAAGTACTCCTCCGGCTGAGGATGTACCAGGGGATCGCCATATACTTCTGAAGTCGAAGCAACGAGTATGCGCGCGTTCTTTGCTCTCGCGAGCCCAAGCAGATTATGGGTTCCAAGGGAGCCAACCTTCAAGGTTTGAATTGGGATCTTGAGATAATCGATCGGACTGGCCGGGGATGCGAAGTGCAAGATGTATTGCAGATCGCCGGGAACATGTACAAAAGTGGACACGTCGTGGTGATAGAATTCAAAGTCACCATTCCGGAACAAGTGCTCGATATTGCGAAGGTCGCCGGTGATCAGATTGTCCATCGCGACAACGCTAAATCCTTCTTTTAGAAACCGGTCGCAGAGATGGGATCCCAGAAATCCGGCGGCGCCGGTAACGAGTACCCGCTTCCTACCCATTCACCACCTCCCTGCCGATACTGTAGTAGGTGAAGCCTTGTTCCTTCATGACATCGAGCTCGTAGACGTTTCGGCCGTCAAAAATGACCTTGTTCTTCAGCAGCGACGAAAGCTTCTCGAAGTCGGGCGTCCTGAACTCCGGCCATTCCGTGGCGATAAGAATGGCGTCCGCTCCGTCGGCAGCTTCATAGGCAGTATCATAATACTCAATGCGGTCGCCGAACAGGGCCTTTACGTTCCCCATTGCCTCCGGATCATGCGCCTTGACCCGCGCGCCCGCATTGAGAAGGGCCTCAATATTGTAAATCGCGGGAGCCTCCCGAATGTCGTCGGTATGAGGCTTGAACGACAATCCCCAGACCGCAATGTTCCTGCCTTTCAGGTTGCCCTTGAAATATTGCTTCATCGGCTCGATCATCTTCAATTTTTGATCGGCATTCACGTCCATCACGGCGCGCAGGATCTTGAAATCGTAGCTGGCATCCTGCGCCGAACGCGCTAAAGCCTGAACGTCTTTTGGAAAACAACTTCCTCCATAACCGATACCCGGAAAAAGAAATCTTTTTCCGATGCGAGTATCCGTTCCAATTCCCTTTCGTACGGCATCGACATCTGCACCGAGTCTTTCACACAGGTTGGCGATTTCGTTCATGAATGAAATCTTCGTCGCCAGGAAGGAATTGGCGGCATACTTGGTCAACTCGGCAGAACGCTCATCCATAAACACGAGGGGATTACCCTGCCTGACAAAAGGGGCATAAAGTGTCTCCATCACTTTCCTTGCCCGCAGAGACGACGTTCCGATAACCACTCGTTCGGGTTTCATGAAATCCTCCACGGCTACCCCCTCACGCAGAAACTCCGGGTTTGACACCACATCAAAGTCGACCTTCGCTTTTTGTGCAATCTTCCCGCGCACGCGGTCGGCGGTGCCAACGGGAACGGTGCTCTTATCGACAATCACAGTATACTCGCCAAGCAAGCCGCCGAGTTCGTCGGCAACTTTCAAGACATATTTCAAGTCGGCAGAGCCATCTTCTCCAGGGGGCGTTGGCAGTGCCAGAAAAATTACCCGGGCATCCCTGATACCCTGCTCCAGGCTAGTGGTAAAAAACAACCGCTCCTGCTTGATGTTGCGTTCAAAGAGTTGCTCCAGCCCCGGCTCATAGATCGTCAGCTGCCCCCCCTTTAATTTTTTTACTTTCTTTTCATCGATATCAATACAAGTTACCGTGTTCCCAGTTTCAGCAAAGCACGTCCCGGTTACCAGACCCACGTAACCTGTGCCAACGACAGCAATTTTCATGTAAAAAAGTTATGTTAATCAGCGAAATTAATGGATTTCAAGAGATTGCAACCTTGGGCGATCCAGCCCTGCAGCTTTAAAAATATTGTACCCGATTCATCAACAAACAAACATTCGTTTGTGGCCTAATAAATATTAATTTACCTTTAGGGCCTTCAAAATTAAGCTAAAAAATGGATGTCCTGACAGATAAGGTGCTGGAGGTTGGCTTTTCCGAGACGGAAAACCAGCGCATGATCGCCCAGATGGTGCGCGACTTTGCAAAGCGCGAAATCACCCCCCGAATGATGGAGTGGGATGAACGGCAGGAGTTTCCAATAGAACTCTTCAAGAAGATGGGCGGCCTGGGCCTGATGGGTGTTTTGGTGCCGGAGGAATATGGTGGCGCCGGATTCGGCTACCTGGAATACATCACAGCGGTGTCTGAGATCGCCCGGATCGATGGTTCGATCGGGTTGTCGGTGGCCGCCCACAACTCCCTGTGCACGAATCATATTCTTTCATTTGGCAACGAAGAGCAAAAGCGCAAGTACCTCCCGCGACTCGCCACCGCCGAGTGGATCGGCGCCTGGGGACTGACAGAACCAAACACGGGGTCGGATGCGGGCAATATGCGGACCGTTGCCGTTCGCGATGGTGACCATTACGTTATTAATGGCGCGAAGAATTTCATCACGCACGGGAAATCCGGGAACGTGGCTGTAGTCATCGTCCGGACCGGCGAAGTGGGCGATTCCCATGGCATGACCGCATTCGTGATCGAGAAGGGTACGCCTGGTTTTGCCTCCGGAAAAAAGGAGAACAAGCTGGGCATGCGAGCTTCCGAGACGACCGAACTCGTGTTCACGGATTGCAGGGTTCATCGCTCTCAGATGCTCGGCGAAGAAGGTGAAGGATTTATTCAAGCGATGAAGGTGCTTGATGGCGGAAGAATTTCGATTGCAGCATTGAGTCTAGGCATCGCTACGGGCGCTTTCGAAGCGGCCTTACAATACTCCAAAGAAAGGCATCAGTTTAACCAGCCGATCTCCCGTTTTCAGGGCATAGCCTTCAAACTTGCCGACATGGCTACTCGCGTAGAAGCCGCCCGGTTGTTGACCTACCGCGCCGGGGATCTCAAGAACAGGGGCCTGAGCGTCACCCGTGAATCGGCCATGGCCAAGCTTTTCGCGTCAGAGGTCGCAGTCGATGTCGCCAATGAGTGCGTTCAAATTTTCGGCGGATACGGCTACACCAAGGATTTTCCCGCCGAGAAGTATTATCGGGATGCGAAACTTTGCACCATCGGAGAAGGAACTTCCGAAATCCAGAAACTTGTTATTTCACGGTCTATACTCAAGTAGTGAATTTTGCCAAATTGGCATTTTCAACTTATCTTTGCAGCCCTAACGAAAGAATATGATTATTGTCAACGTAAAAGAGAACGAGTCGATCGATAAGGCGCTGAAGCGCTTCAAAAAGAAATTCGAAAAGACGGGAGTTCTCAAGGAATTGCGCGCACGTACTTCTTTTGAGAAGCCTTCTGTCAGGCGGAGAAATGAGATCATCCGCGCTGCCTATCGCGAGAGACAGAGGAATATGGAAAATAGCTGATTGCCGGCTTTTTCCAGTTTACCGGCCTTAACCACTTCGCCCCGCATTTTAGCCCCTAAGGTGTTTCCTTAGGGGATTATTTTTTTTACATTGCTCTTGGCAGCGCGGTGGCCATGACAGACTCTTTCCTGAAATATCTCCAGTACGAAAAAAGGGTCAGCAAACACACATTAGTGGCCTACCGAAACGACCTGAATCAGGTCACAGAATTCTTCGCCACGAATTTTCCCGGCACCGAATTGCACGCCGCATCTTTCAGCTCCATAAGGGCATGGATCGTTCACCTTGTAGAATCGAGTGTTCAGGCCCGATCGATAAACAGAAAAATTGCAGCACTGCGGACGTATTACAAGTTTCTGCGAAAACAGGGGATCATTCAAAAAGATCCAATGATGAAAATCCGCGCGCTCAAGACGCAGAAAAAGTTACCCAGTTTCCTTAGAGAAGATGAGGTCGGCAAGGCCATCGATGAGCCGGATACACAACAAACGGAGACTCCTTTTGAGAGCGCCCGAAATGTCCTCATCCTTGAACTGTTTTACGCCACTGGCATCCGCCTTTCAGAATTGCTCAATCTGAAAGACTCCAGCTTTGATATGAGCCAGCGGACCATACGGGTTCTCGGAAAGCGCAATAAGGAGCGGGTCATTCCTTTTGGCGCGAATGTTGTCCCCGTAATTAAGGCTTACCTCACATCGCGCAAGCGGGATATAGGTAAAAAAGACCACGATTTTTTTTTCGTCACCTCACGTGGCGAGCCATGTTATCCGATGATGATTTACAGGATGGTCAGAAAATATCTCAGTGCTGCGACGAGCACCGACAAGAAGAGTCCCCACGTTTTGCGCCATACATTCGCGACCCATTTGCTCAATAAGGGTGCCGAAATCAATGCCGTCAAGGACCTGCTTGGTCATTCGAGCCTGGCCGCCACCCAGGTGTACACCCACAACTCGATCGAGAAATTGAAAAAGGTTTTCGATCAGGCGCATCCGAAAGCATAATTAAAACGTTTTCATATGTAGACACAGGAAACAAGCAACGACTCGCCGGTTGAGTCCCTAAAAAAGTCACCGGATTGTTCTGATGTTCAATCTTAATTTTTTGGTTATGAAGCTGCAAGTTCACTCCATCCATTTTGACGCCGATCGCAAGCTCGTGGATTTTATTCAACGCAAGGTCGATAAGCTGGAAACGTTCTATGATCGTTTAATGCATGGCGAAGTCTTTTTGCGACTCAATAACGAAGGTTCAGAGAACAAGACGGTCGAGATAAAATTGAACTTGCCGGGCTCGCAGCTGTTCGCCATTGAGAAGGCCAGATCATTTGAGGAAGCTACCGACCAGGCGGCGGAGGCGTTGCGCATGCAGCTCAAGAAATTCAAGACGAGACAACTACGCGGTCGCGTTTGACAACAGGCCAAGGGTTAAAGGCCAAAGGCTAAAGGCTAAAGGC
>CAZLWX010000008.1:29044-58616 GCA_964563295.1 uncultured Roseivirgaceae bacterium
TCGACGTAATCGAGTTTCTCCCAGGGAAAGATTTCGACAGTCAATCTCTTTTCATTCTTCTTTCCCTTGTTAAATATTTTTTCCACCCGGCGTGGCTCCCGGCCCATATGTCCGTACGCTGCGGTCTCGGAATAGATGGGCGTTCGAAGGTTGAAACGTTGCTCGATGAAATATGGCCGCATGTCGAAAATCTTTTCAACTATTCTGCCGATCTCACCGTCATTCAATTTCACTTTCGCCGTTCCACAGGTGTTTACATTTAGGCCTACCGGTTTCGCGACACCGATAGCATAAGCAACCTGTACCAAAACTTCATCGCAAAGCCCCGCCGCGACGAGGTTCTTCGCTATGTGGCGAGTTGCATAGGCGCCAGACCGGTCAACTTTTGAAGGGTCCTTTCCGGAAAAAGCGCCGCCCCCATGGGCCCCCTTTCCGCCATAAGTATCGACAATGATCTTTCTCCCCGTAAGGCCGGTATCCCCGTGAGGGCCACCAATCACAAACTTGCCGGTAGGATTGACGTGAAAGCGAATACCCGGGCCAAACAACTTCTGAACGCGTGCCGGAAATCGCTTTTTTACACGCGGGATAACAATATTGATGACGTCGTCTTTTATCTTCCGAAGCATTGCGCCATCCTTACCAAAATCGTCGTGCTGCGTTGAGATCACGATGGTGTCAATTCGGACGGGGCGGTTGTCGTCGCTGTACTCGATCGTAACCTGAGACTTGGCATCCGGTCGAAGGTACTTCATAATGCGACCCTCGCGTCTGATCTGTGCCAGCTCACGGAGCAGAGAGTGCGCCAGCTCCAGCGGTAAGGGCATGAAGTTGTCGGTTTCGTTGGTCGCATACCCGAACATCATTCCCTGATCGCCGGCACCTTGCTCCTCTTTCTTCTTGCGTTCTACGCCCTGGTTAATGTCCGGTGATTGCTCATGAATGGCCGAAATGATGCCGCACGAATTAGCCTCAAACATGTATTCGCTACGAGTATAGCCGATCTTCCGAATGACCTCGCGTGCAATATCCTGAACGTCGAGATATGCCTCCGATTTCACTTCGCCGGCCAATACCACCTGGCCGGTAGTGACCATGGTCTCACACGCCACTTTCGAACTTGGATCGTAAGCGAGGAAATAGTCGATGAGCGCGTCCGATATTTGATCGGCAACCTTGTCGGGGTGGCCCTCAGAAACAGACTCCGACGTGAATAAGTAGGGCATAGTGCGGCGATTTATTTTTTAGAGTGCGCAAATTTAGGTGAATTGCAAAAACGAAAAAATTATTCAATCGCCTATGCGAGAAATAAGAATATCGCGGGCTTCCGGGGCAAATCCACTTTTTCAGTTTTCCACTGAACAACCTTTTGCATTTTTATGCTCTCGGCATGCCCGGTAATGTCCACGGCGACGCATAGCCGGGTTTCGGCGGAAAGGTTTCGGAGCAGATGTCCAAGAAGCGCGTTGTTCCGGTATGGCGTCTCAATGAAAATTTGCGTCAGCCCCTTGGCGCGCGATTCCCTCTCCAGTTCGCGAATCATATGCGTCAACTCTTTGCTCTCAATGGGGAGATAACCCTGAAAGGTAAAACGCTGGCCATTGAGGCCGGAAGCCATTAAAGCGAGCAGTACCGAGGAGGGGCCGACCAGGGGAACCACACGGATGCCGTGTTGATGCGCAAATTCGACTGCCGCCGCTCCAGGGTCGGCGACCCCTGGACAACCTGATTCGGTGATCACGCCCATGTCGGTTCCATCGAGCAAAGGCCCGCAGAGGATAGCCAGATCCTCCGGTTTGGTGTCTTTGTCCAACACCGAAAACTTCAGCACCTCAATGGATTCATAAATTCGGAGACTGCTGAGAAATCGCCGGGCTGATCGCACATTCTCAGCCAGAAAAGTGCGGACATGTGGCAATGTCGCGCGCGCCTGGCCGCTCAGCACACTTTCACCAGAATCCTCTGCAATCAGGCTTGGAATCAAAAACAGGGTACCTTTGTTTGACATGCGTTGACTTATGGGCAAATTTCTGATAATCGCCGGAATTATACTCGTGGTTGTCGGCCTCGCCGTGGAGTTTGCACCGAAAATACCCTGGCTTGGCAGACTTCCGGGGGATATCTATATCGAACGGGGCAACGTCAAGATCTACATTCCCGTTGTTTCCGGTTTGGTGCTTAGCCTTTTGGTCTCCCTCGTGTTGCTGCTGATCAATAAGGCGAAACAATAGTATAAATCATCAGCATAAGAACAGCTCTTTCACGTCGTTCTTACAGTCTAAAGGCAATAGCTTATTTGATGTTAATTTGCGAATTTCAGGATTTGTAATTTGTGAAAAAGATACTTCTTCCGGCCGTTTTCTTCCTGCTGTGCATCCCCGGTTGGGCGCAGGGTAATGGTGTGGGCCGAATCGGTGTCTTAAGCTTTCCTGACAGCGTTGCGACGGTCCTTCAGAATACCCGCAGTGAAGATGCGGCCACTGTTGCGGCGACTTTCTCCCAGGCCTGGTCATTGATCGGTGCCGATCTGCAGCGCGTAATCCAGCGGCAGACGTACATGATGCGCAGAAAGAGATTTTCCCTGCGACCGGGGCTGGTCAATTATTTTGGAGCCATTGCAAATGCGGTGTCGGTCGAGCGGGCGGATGCAGCCACACTCACCAAATACCTTTCAGTTTGCGGACGTGTCATTGAGAATGAGACGCCGGCCAATGCTTTGAAGTTCTTCGCCGCGAGCCGTCTTTTTTTTTCGGATCATGCCCTGCACAGCGAGCGAACGTACAGACTTTATGCCCGCAATGCGAATTATACGTTTGAGTACATTGAACCAACTCCACTACTCAGCTGGGACACACCGCTCGAGGAAGACACGTCTGCATCCGACCTCACCGAGAATGATACCTGGACAGACCAACCAGAGGACTTAAGCGATACTCCGCTTTACGAAGAATCCGCTCCGGAAAACTCTGGAGTGGACGATGTTATCCCATCGTGGCTTACTCCTGAAACACCACCCTATGTGGAAGGGCCAGTTATCAATTTCAGTAAAGTTGATCTCAACTTTGTCACGTCCTATGATTCGGTTTTCCTGAAAGAGACAAAAGGTACGTTTTCATTGTCGCGAGACCTGTTTGTCGGCGAGGGTGGTTCATTCGACTGGGCAGCCGCCGGGCTTGATCCTGACTCCGTCTATTGCAACTTCATCTCCTACTTTTTCGATACGCGCAAGCCGGAGTTGAAGAGCAGCCTCGTAAAATTGATTTACCAGGGAAAAACACCGGGTTTCGTTGCCGGCAATTTTGAGTTCAAGTCGCAATCGCGCCCCGATTCTGTTTTCTCGACCTATCCGCGGTTTCACTCTTACGCAGGAAACCTCGAAATAACCGGATTGGCCGACGCCAACGTGACGTATATTGGTGGGTTCACGCTCATCGGAAATACCATTGCCAGTACCTCCGTTTCCGGAGAACCGGCGACCATAGAAGTCACACGCGACGGTCAGCGAAAATTCTCGGCGCGATCGGCAGAATTCATCTTTGGTGAATCAACCATAAGCTCCAACAAGGCACGGATAAAACTTTACCAGGACAACGACTCCCTCGTGCACGCGCAGGTCCGCATGAAATACACGTTTGTCGGTGACAGCATCCAACAGCTTTTGCTACAGAAGGACAAGGGTGAAATGCGAAATGCGCCCTATTCCTCATCGTTCTTTAATGTTGATTTCTCTGCGGATATCGTTCGCTGGAACTTGAGCGCCGACAGCCTGGATATTCAAACTGATGGGGGAAGGTCAATTGTGCCCATGATAATCGAATCAACGGACTTTTATGACCTCGAAGATTATAGGCTGCTGAAGGGGGTCGGATTTCGATTTCACCCTCTCAATCTAATGGTTGGGTATGCTTTGAAAATGGGTGTATCAGAGTTTTACTCGGGCGATGTCGCCATTTATGCCGGACTTGATGCGCGCGAAGTCAAGGCTGCGGCTGAATTTCTTGCGCAAAAAGGGTTTGCAATTTACACTGAACGGACTGACAGGATCCAGTTGAAGGATAAGGCCTTTACGTTGTTTCAGGCGGCGAAAGGCGAATCCGATTATGACAATCTCAAGATCCACTCCGTTGCCAGCAAGGCTGCCAATGCGACGGTAAACCTGGAGAAGGGTCAGATGACCGTTCGTGGGGTGGATGAGTTCAAGGTTAGCGATTCGCTGAATGTCAGAATAAAGCCCGACAGCAGCATAATCACAATTTTACAGAATCGCGACATCAAGTTTAATGGTACTGTCAACGCCGGCAATTTTGAAATAAGCGGCAAGGGATTTACGCTGAAGTATGATAGCTTCTTTATCAATCTCATGCACATCGATTCGATCAACTTCTACGTCACCGAAAAAAATGCAAGAGGTCAACAGATCAGAAGGAAGGTCAGTAATTCGATGGTGGGTGCCGATTCGATCGCGGCTGCCGCGGGCGGGCTGGGTGACATTTCAAAATCATCGGGAACGCTATACATCAGCCGCGCCGACAATAAGTCAGGCAAGAAAAAGATTCCCAATTACCCGCGGCTCGATGCCACGACGGGCGGCGTGATCTACTTCGACCGGGAGGAAGTGCTCGGTGGTGTTTATGACCGTTCGATGTTCTTTGTCGTACCTCCGTTCAAGCTCGACAGTCTCAATGATGCAGACCCTACATCAATCAACTTTGACGGCACATTTGTGTCATCAGGGATGTTCCCGAATTTCAAAGAGAAACTGACAACGCAACCCGACAAGTCATTGGGCTTTCAGCACGCGATACCTTCGACCGGTTATCAACTGTACAAGGTCGACAGCAAAATGAACGGAGTCCTTTCAATGGATAATCGCGGGTTACGAGGGCTTGGTGAGATTGATTTCCTTGCCGCGACTGTTTATTCGCAGGACTTTATCTTCTATCCGGACTCGGTAATAACGCGCGGAACACGGGCGATCATCCAGGAGAAGCAGTTCGGCGCCGTGAAATTTCCACAGGCGTCCCTGCCGGATTATGACATGAAATGGTATCCGAAACAGGACCGCATGCTCCTGAAGAATTTGAAAGCTCCATTTAATTTTTACGATTCTACAGCCCACATGCAGGGTATCCTGACGATTTCAAAGGAAGGGGTTGCAGGATCGGGTAAGCTCGAAACGCGCGGCACCGAAGTGGTCTCCAGGTACCTGCACTTTAATGCCGATGATTTCGGAGCCCGCCATGCCCGTTTTAAACTTAAGTCAGACGATCCGAACAAGAACCTGCTTTCAGGCAACGATGTTCGACTCCGATTCAACCTTGTCGACAACTCCGCTGACATTAGTCCGGAAATAGAAGGCACAGCCGCCATTGACTTTCCCTATGCCCAGTTCAAAACATCTATTCCCAAAGCGCACTGGGACCTGGCGCAACAGAAAATCACCATGAGTAAAGCGCCGGATGTTCCGCTTGAAAGTTCATATTTCTATTCCACCAGAAAGGAACTTGACTCCCTGAGTTTCCTGGCGCAGAAAGCAGAGTATGACCTCAGAAGCCAGCAGCTGAAAGTTAGCGGGATCCCTTACATTACTGTAGCGGATGCATTGATCACTCCGGAAAATAACGAAGTGCTGATTCTGGAGAACGCCCGCATAGGCACGCTTAAGAATACAACGATCGTTCTGGATACGCTGAACGCATTTCACCGGCTTACAGAAGGCGTCGTGGACATCATATCCCGGAAAGAGTTCAGCGGCTATGCCACCTATCAATACGTAAACTTTCTGAACGACACCTTTGCAATCAAAATGACCGACTTTCATCTCGAGCCCATTGCCGGAGCAGGGGAAGGGCGCAGGTCAAAGACCGGATCATTGGCCACGCAACAGACTGTAGCAACGGGTTCAGTCACGGAAAAAGAAAGCCTTGTACTCGGCGCCGGGATGTATTACAAAGGTGACATGACCATGTATGCAACGCGACCTGCCCTTCAACTCACCGGGTATGTCAAGCTCGACATCCGCAAAATAAAAGATTACAACACGTGGATTCGTTACACGCAGACCGGCGACGAAACAGAGGTGCTGATCAACTTCGACGATGCCATAACCGAGGATGGCAAAAAAGCAACGGCGGGCCTTCACTTTGGAGCCCTGGACAACGACTTGTATGTCACCTTCCTGAATGACAAGCGCAGTGAGGATGACGATGACTTTTTCATTCCGAGCGGTACCCTCTTTTATGACAAGGAAGTAAACGAATACAAGATTGAGGACAGGGAAAAAGCTGCCGGTAATAAGCTGTCGGGAAAGGTCTTCTCGTACAACGACGAGACCAGGGCGGTCAGGTTTGAGGGGCCGGTGAATCTGCTCCAGGGGCTGAAAAATTTCAATGTCACGGCGACGAGCATCGGTACGGGAAATCTCGAAACCAATGAGATCAGTATGAACTCCCTGTTGGTGGTGGACACCGACGTGCCTCCTACTGCCCTGGAGATTATGGCCCGTAGCTTGCTCGATGTCATCAAGAACGAAAGCATTGCGGAAGGACTTGGCGATCAAACTGAGTTGCTCTACAAGATCGCCGATATCGTAGGCGAGCGCCTGGCGAAGGATTACGAGACCAAAAGCCTTCAGGGATATGTGTCGCTGGCCACGATGCCGCCGCTCGCAAGACCACTCGTCATTTCTGACGTCAACCTCAAGTGGTCGCCGGCAAAAAAAGCTTTTTTCAGCGAAGGTCTTATAGGCGTTTCGAACATCATGAAAACGGATGTCAATGGAGGCTTCGAAGGCTTCCTGGAAGTCAAAAAGGACGAAGGAGGACTTTCGATCTTCAACTTGTTCATAAAGGCTTCGCCCGAGGTCTGGTTCTACTTCGGCTTCGAAGGAAACCGGATGCTTGTCTATTCATCCAACACCGATTTCAACACGGTACTGTCCAAGAAGACAAACGCCGGAAAGGCCCGTATCGGGGAAGTCGCGTTTGTCCCTGGCAGCGACGATGAAACGCTGGCTTTCATCAATCGCTTTAGAAAAGATTACTATGGCATAGAAGTGCCTTATGACCTGTACAACGGATCCCAGGCAACGCAAAAGAAAGCCGACGAAAAGAAGAACACCGAAGACGACGGCTTCTGACGAACCCTCGAGTTCAGCCTGCCGCTACTGACACCACTCCCGGAAATTCGACCAATGCGGTTGAAGTTTAGCCGAAAATTGTATTCATTGCCGCCCTTGAATGTTCCTTTGATGATCAGACTATGGTAAAAGCATATATCACGGAGAACAAAGAACGGTTCTTAGAGGAGCTGTTCGATTGGCTGCGCATTCCCTCTGTTAGCGCCGACAGCAAACACAAGTCAGACGTCAGGAGAGCCGCACAATTCGCGCACGACAAGCTCATGGCGGCGGGCGTGACCAAAGCCGAAATCTGCGAGACCAAGGGGCACCCGATCGTGTATGCTGAAAATATCATCGACCCGAAGTTGCCGACGGTACTGGTCTACGGGCACTATGACGTTCAGCCTCCCGACCCGCTCGAACTTTGGACCTCTCCACCCTTTGAGCCCGTCATCAAGGACGACAAGATCTTTGCCAGAGGTTCTTGCGATGACAAGGGGCAAGTGTACATGCACGTCAAGGCATTTGAAATCATGAAAAGCCTGGGCCTGCTGAAGTGCAACATCAAGTTCATGATCGAGGGTGAAGAAGAAGTTGGTTCGGATAACCTGGGCACGTTTGTAAAGGCAAACCGCGACAAACTCAAAGCGGACGTTATCCTAATTTCGGATACCGCCCTCATTTCTCTTGACCACCCTTCAATAACGGTCGGGCTACGCGGGCTGAGTTATATGGAAGTCGAAATTACGGGTCCTAACCGCGACCTGCACTCCGGTGTCTATGGTGGGGCGGTTGCCAACCCTATCAACGTGCTGGCCTCGATGATTGCCTCGCTCCATGACGAAAATGGCCGTGTTACAATACCCGGATTTTATGACCAGGTTGCCGAGCTTTCCGAGGCAGAGCGAAAGGCCCTGAATCGCGCTCCTTTCAACCTCGATGATTACAAGAAGGAATTGGGCATCGCCGACATCAGGGGTGAAAAAGGATACACAACCCTCGAACGCACCGGTATTCGTCCAACATTGGACGTCAATGGAATATGGGGCGGTTACACAGGAGAGGGTGCGAAAACCGTATTGCCCGCTAAAGCCCATGCCAAGATCTCCATGAGGCTTGTTCCCAACCAGCAATCAGCGGCGATCACCGAACTCTTTACCAAACACATACAGGCAATCGCTCCACCTTATGTTAGTGTAAATGTGAAAGCGCACCACGGCGGCGAGCCTGCTGTGACGCCAACCGACTCCCATGCCTTCAAAGCCGCCAGCAAAGCGTTTGAGGAGGTTTGGGGAAAGACACCGATCCCCACCCGCGACGGCGGCAGCATCCCGATCGTGGCGTTGTTCAAAAAAGAATTGGGATTGGACACTGTCCTGATGGGCTTCGGTTTGGACAGCGATGCCATTCACTCGCCAAACGAGCACTTCGGGGTTAAGAATTTCCTTGTCGGGATCGAGACGATTGTGGCGTTCTATCGGAACTACGCTTCGAGCTAGTTCGTGGTTGGAAGTTTGCAGTTCGGGGTTCCAGATCCTAAGTAGTGAACGTCGCCGGCGATCCGGGTGGCCAGTCGCCGGTCTCTTTTGTTGCAAACAACACAGCCCACTAATGCTTTAATCCCTCTTACACTCTTTTGTTCCCTTTTGGGCCCATCGCACATTAGTTGTCGCCCGCTCAGAACAGACTCAGGTTCCCTCCCTTTCTAAACCTGGTAAGGTCCATCGGAGGCATCTTCTTTCGCGGGAAGTATTTTTTCTTCGACAAGTCAAACAGTTGATGGATCGCGTCGGCGTAGTTTCCTTCGCCGCTCATTCTTCTGCCAAACTCTGAATCGTTGACATGACCTCCGTGCATTTCGCAAATCTGGTTCCACACTTTTTCAAATCGGTCGGGAAAATTCTTTCTTAACCAATCCTCAAATATTTTTCCGATCGAACCATTCAGTCGGACCACCGTCATCCCGGCTCCCCTTGCGCCATGATCGGCAGCCGCGTGCAGGATTTCGGGTATCTCATGATGATTCAGGCCGGGAATGACTGGCGCGTTCATCACGCCTACTGGTATTCCCGCTTTGGCCAAAGCCTCCATTGTCTTCAACCTTTTTATTCCACTGGCGGTCCTTGGTTCCATCACCCGCCTGAGGTCTTCGTTCAATGTGGTTACCGAGAGGTACACATGCACAAGATTATCGGCAGCCAGGTCCTGGAGTAGATCGAGGTCACGAACGATCAATCCATTCTTCGTGATAATTCCCACGGGGTGCCTGTATCGCGCCAGGACTTTTAGAATGTTCCTGGTGATCTCGTATTTCCTTTCCAGCGGCTGATAACAATCCGTATTCCCCGAAAGGGAAATTGGAACGGCCTGCCATCCAGGGTGAAGTAGAAACTTTTCAAGCAGTTGGGGCGCATTTTTCTTCACCATGATCTTCGACTCAAAATCAAGCCCCGCGCTGAACCCATAATATTCATGTGTATTTCGGGCGTAACAATAGATACATCCGTGCTCGCAACCCTGGTACGGATTCATCGAATACATCATACCCAGGTCGGGACTGGTGACTTTATTTACGATCTTCTTCGGTTGCTCATAAAAGACCTGCGTCGTAGGTGACGACAAGAGCGGTTCATCCAGGCCCTCGATGTGCTCCGTCACATACTGGGCCTTGAGGAACTTGTTCGGCGTCTTTATCTGTGCTCCCCTACCGCGCAAATAGTCATCTTCTCCTTCAGCCATGATCCGTAACTAATATTATTAGACACTAAAACTAATGATTTTAGTCGAAAAAAATGGGTCTTTTTATGCTATTTGTATCGGATGACGCCATTGCAGGAAATCATCGATACACGTCTCGAAAAAGCGGGCGTACGACTGCTTGTCAAAAGGGAGGATCTGAATGATCCCCACGTGTCTGGTAACAAATGGTGGAAGTTGAAATACAATTTGATCGAAGCGATCAGTCAGGGGTACCCAACCGTGTTGACTTTCGGCGGCGCTTTCTCCAACCATCTCTATGCCACTGCTGCCGCCGCCCGCGACAAGAATCTTTCGAGCATCGGCATAGTACGAGGCGAGCGAGTGTTGCCCCTAAATCACACGCTCTCATTTGCCAGCAGGCAGGGCATGAAACTGCACTTCGTTTCCAGAGACAACTATCGGCGAAAGGATGACCCCGGTTTCCTCGATAGTCTGCGAGAGGATTTTGGGCCATTTTTTCCCATCCCGGAAGGCGGAACAAATCTTCATGCGGTGAGGGGATGCGCAGAGCTTGGAACGGAGCTTCTCGCGATTCCGTTCGACCATCTGGTGTTAGCCGTCGGGACGGGCGGAACACTCGCTGGTATTGCCACAGCCTTTAAGAACACGAGGAATGTTATTGGAATCCCGGTGCTGAAAGGCGGAGAATTTCTCTTTTCGAAAATATCGAACCTAATAAAAGAATTTGATGGAGGTAGCTATGAAAACTGGACGCTGTTGACATCCTATCATCACGGAGGTTATGCTAAAGTGACGAAGGAATTGCTGGACTTCGTCAGTGCCATGAAAGGCCGGCATAACCTCCCGTTAGACCACGTCTACACCGCCAAAGGATTTTGGGCTGTGATGGATCTGGTTGGCAAAGGCCAGTTCGCTCGTGGCAGCACGATACTTTTTTTGCACACCGGAGGATTACAGGGAAGTGTTACAGGAACATGAACACTGCGGCGATCAACGTCATCGCAATCACAAACCATCGATAGGTCTTTTCCTTCAGGTTCTTTACAACGAGAACCCCCAGGTATCCCCCTAATCCTATAAACGGGATGGTCGTCAGGTCAAGCAGGAATGTGTTGAGGTTGATTGTTTCCCACGCGAATATGTGAAAGGGCACCTTGAGCCAATTGACGACCATAAAAAACCATGCTATCGTTCCGATGAATTCATTCTTCGGCAGCCGCATAGACAAACAATAAACCGCCATCACGGATCCGGCGAGGTTTCCAACCATTGAAGTAAAGCCTCCCGCCGTGCCCGTCAGGGCAGCAAACCACCTGGCATGGGGAACATCCTCTCTATGGCCGCGTTCCAACCATAGCATAATGGCCAGGCTTACCATGATGATCGCGGCCATGATCATTTTAAAGAGCGAATCATTGATGGAGTCGCCAACCCAGACACCCAAAATTGTTCCCATCGCTGCCCAGGGGAACAACTTCTTCAAATGGTACCACGATGCATGGCGGTGATAATACCATACACCCATGACATCCGCCAGGCACAGAATGGGCAACATTATTCCGGAGGATAGCTGGCCACCGAAAACACCGGCGAGCAGGGGCACAGCAATCATCCCGGCACCATGCACTCCGGTTTTCGACATGCCGATAAAGACCCCTACAAGAAAAAAGACGATCAAATGATCGGTCGTGAACTCATAGGAGAATAGGTTGATCAAACAATGAAATTTAGCGCGAAAGATAGAACGAACGCGTGCATATTCACAACGTCACCAGGAAGACCTGCACGCAACCTAAAGGCTGGCGTACAGGGCAATGATAAAATTGCGGCCTGGTGCGGAAATTCCAGAGGAATACTGCCGATACCGTTTATCCAGGATGTTCTCGACGCCGCCCGACAGGCGAAGATGATTACTCAACCTCCCTTCCGCCTTCAGATTCAATGTCCACCACGAAGGTGAATACGGGTTGCCATCGGAATCCTTCGCATACAAATGAACGTCGGCGCGTTCGGATAACGCCAGGTTTGCGTATGCGATTTCGCCATTGAACACATTGTACAGGTCTACCCGGATACTGCGCTTCGAGTAGATCAAATGGGCAGATCCAAACATGGGTGCAACATGTGTGGGTGAAAAATCTCTCCCGGTTTCGGGATCGAGTTCGCGACCCTTTTGGTAGTTGAACGTTGCCGAGAGCTTTAACGGGCCGGCGAACTCCCAGTCAAGTCCGGCCTGCACTCCACCGATCCGCACCTGGCTGATGTTTTGCTGCGATAGTACCCGGCTATAAACACCGTCATAGTAAATGCTATCTTCTCCATTGAATGTTGTCACTCCACGGGCGATGGCGTTGTCGAGATAGGTATAGTAGCCTGCCAAATCCAGCTTCAAGGTTGAACCAGCAAAGGCGACGAGTCCAGCCTCTACGTTGTAGGCGTTCTCCGCCTTAAGTGATGGGTTGGGAACAACAACGGTTCCGGGTTCCGAATCGAAGACCTTCCCGACATCGTCAACGTTGGGAGCCCGGAAACCAGTTGAGAAATTGGTGTACACCTTTAACGATGTGCTCGGATTATAGATCATTCCCAGCGCCCCGCTTATTGCGGTGTTGTTTAGTTTGGCCTCAGAAAAAGGAAAGTCGAAGAAGGTATTGTCGAAATGCGCGCTGGTGTAGACAGTGGTAATGCGTGAACTTGCGTTAAGAGACCATTCCTCGTTTACGTCGAATTTGACGTTCCCATAGGCAGCCCACGCGCGCCAAACCGCCCCATCCGGATAACGTGTCGACGTCGGGCTGATCGCCCCCGTTGAAATGTTTTCTCTTTGTGCGACAGAACCGACCCGGTTGCCCACGAATTCCGCGCCATAAAGCAAAGTCGTCCGATCATTGATCCGCTTATTCAGGTCAAAGTTTACCGACAACGCGCGGACATTTTCTGTTCTGTCCGTCCGGTTATTGCTGCCGAAAGATCTGTTGTGACGACTCTCCTCAAATTCCTGGTATGCGACGATGAATTTCGCCTGGTCGAAAAGGCGGGTCGCTCTATCGCGCTCCAGTGTTAGAGCATGTGTCAACCATTTTTGTGGCCCATAATACCATTCGGCATTGGCCAGTCCCCCCTCTTCCTCCAGGATCAGTCGATCATACCGCGGGTAATCAGAGGTAGCCGAATATTGAAGCGCGTACGTTGCTTTGGTGTCCTGATCGATTCGATAAGCGATCTTCTGCATCGCGCTCCATTGACTGTACCCACTCGATACCTGCAGCCTGGGATCGTCGTTGGGTACAATCACATCCTGATCATTCTGCCGTATCACAAAGTTCGGACGAATATAGTCGTCGGGGCCTTTGGAGCCCATTCTCAGATCATCGAACATCGATCGGCTGATGCTCGTGACAAACGCCCACGTCTCAAGGCCGACACTGAGGCCTACATGAGCGGTTCCTTCCTGATTGGCGGAGGAGAATCGGGCCATGGCGTTCGCTTTGACCATTGGCTTTTCATCAATCTGAAACTCCGGACGAACCGTGGTGAAATTCATCACCCCGCCGATTGCATCGCTACCGTACATCACTGCTCCCGGACCGAAGACGATCTCAGTTCTCTCGATAGCTCCCGGGTCGATTGAGATTACGTTTTGCACATTGCCACTCCGGAAGATGGCATTATTCATCCTGATGCCGTCAACAACGATCAACACGCGATTAGTTGCAAACCCCCGGATCATGGGGCTCCCTCCGCCCAATTGACTTTTCTGGACAAAGATGTTTCCTGAACTGCCCAGCAGGTCGGCAGCGGTTTGAGGGTTCTGGAATCGTGCCAGCGTTGAGCTGATCGTGCTGATCCTCATGGGAACGTCGCCGAGGTTCTGCTCCCAACGGTTTGCAGAAACGATAATCTCATCCATGACACGTACGATTGTATCGGCTTCCTCCTGCTGTTGAGCCGCGCCAATAAGCGCGGGCACGAAGAGGCAAGCCGTCATCAAGACAGTCTTCACGTTGAAAATTTTGTTTAGGAATTTAGAAAAATGTGATCAAGGCTCCTTCAGTCCGGAGCCGCAGTAATCACAGCACTCGGGGTGGCGGTGTCGGGATATCACCATCACGACTTAGCGGCAGATCGCCGTAGATCTCAACCGGCAAACTTGGTCCGGCTGACCGGACAAACTCAAAACTTTGACTGAACATCACGAAATTCATCGCAATGAACTGGAGGACAGGTTCCGGCAATGTCGATCGGCGTTCCATTGGTTTGCCGATTACGTCGTTCAACAGCGCCAAAAGGTTGTCCTCCTTTTCATCGTGAATGCAAAATACCCTCACGCTGTCTCCATCCATGATTGTTCTCGCAATGTCATACATTCTGCCGTCGACGCGTATTTCGTGTTCTTCGACCCGCGCACAGTTGAAATCTGTAAGTGATAAGACCAAAGCCTCAAGCTGATCCGGAGGCAGCGACCTCAGTTTGGCCTTCATCTCCAGCCGGATCTGTCGCATCTGCACAAAGTAATACAAATAAAAACCCGCGCTGTTGATCCACAGGATTACCAAAATCAATGACGCGTAGACAGTTCTCACCAAAGCAATTTAGGAAAATGGCCCGTTAATCCCTCACGAACAAATCGTCCTAATTCCTATCGGACCAACTTGTCAAGTTGACTAACGATCGAAATAAAATCATCTCTCCTTGTGAAATCTGTCTGATCCATGTCGAGTACCAGCACTTTGCCCTTGTAGTTGCGGATCCACTCGTCATAACGGCGATTCAGGTTTTCCAGATACTCCATGCTTATATCATTTTCGTATTCGCGCCCTCGCTTTCGAATCCGGTTCATTAGGGTTGCGACGTTCGCATGAAGATAGATCAGAAGATCTGGCGGCTGTATCACCGCAGTCATCGCATCAAAGATCCGTCGATAACAATTGTAGTCTCGCTCATTGAGATGAGAGCTTTCATAAAGGTTCGCCGCAAAGATGAGACCGTCCTCGTAAATTGTTCGATCCTGAATCGTGGTGCTGGTTCTCTGACCGATAGCGACGGCTTGTTTGAACCTGCTGCTGAGAAAGAAAACCTGGACATGAAAGGAATATCGCGACATGTCCTTGTAGAAATCACGCAGGTAGGGGTTGTCATCTACCGACTCAACGAAAGGAGACCACCCATAATAATCAGCCAACTGACGAGTGAGCGTCGTTTTTCCCGAACCGATATTTCCGCACACCGCCACGTGCAGCGTTCTGTTCATGTTATGGATTATTTACTTTTCGTTGACGACAATTGCCATTTTTTTTCCATCCTTGCTTACCGCGATTCGCGTGACATCGCCTTCAGGCGACCCTGACTCAATCTGTATTTCCTTCCAAATGGTAGTACTCTTGTTGGGATCGCAATAGTACAATTTCCTGCCGCGGCTAATAACGATCTGGCCTTTTTGCGTCCAGGCCATGTCGACAGAACCTGCTGGACTGAGCAAAATGGTGGTCACTTTTCTGCTTCGTAAGTCGAACTTCTGTATATGCCATCCATCCGGTTGATTTTGCAGGAAGCTAATGGCATTTTGGCCCGGGATGCGGTGCAAT
Organism: uncultured Roseivirgaceae bacterium; assembly: GCA_964563295.1. Classification (GTDB taxonomy): domain Bacteria; phylum Bacteroidota; class Bacteroidia; order Cytophagales; family Cyclobacteriaceae; genus Chryseosolibacter. The sequence goes on from CAZLWX010000008.1 coordinate 44,471, forward strand.
GAGCGGCCAATATCGACCGCGACAAGGGTGTCGGGTTGATTTTTGAAACCAACCAAATAAAGCTGGAATGGGGCGGGTAAAGTAAACACGGCCACGTGGTCGTCATCGCCCCACGCATGATAGCCTACCATGCGGTTATTGATCACCACGATTGGGTCACCTCCATCGATAGGTATCTTGGCAAGGTCCTGGTCTCCGTTCATTCGTTGAATGATGCACGATACATACCGCTGGTCGGGCGTCACCGTTGGAGAGAACTCGTTCTCAGGTGTCCTGGTAAACTGCCTTTTCTCGCCAGTGACATAGTTGAACGTGAATATATCTGCCTGTCCTGTGCTGTCCGCCGAAACAAAATAGATGGTCGGTTCGCGCGGATGAAAAAATGGCTGATTGTCATATCCTTCATGATTGGTGATATTCTGCCCGTTTCTGAGCTTAATATCACCTCCGCGCATGTTGACATCAAAAAGATAGATTTCGGTCGCCGGCTGTGCGCGAGTGATCGCCCAGTGAGCCGATAACAGAAGCATGATGACTATGCAGCGCGTGATCATGCTCTCAAAGTTAGCGGTTAATCCAAATCAGGCGCTGGCGGGTTACAACCATTTCTTCCGCCGGAAGAGCCAAAGGAAGGCGAGCGATGAGAAGATCATCAGCCCAACGGCGAACGGATATCCAGCGATCCATTGCAATTCGGGCATGTGCACGAAGTTCATCCCATAAATGCTTGCAATGAGCGTTGGCGGCATGAAAACAACGGTTACGACAGTGAAAATCTTGATGACCTGGTTTTGCTCAATATTGACGAGACCCAAAAAGGTGTTTTGCATATATTCAAGTCGTTCGGAGCTGAACTGGGAGTGCTGAAGAAGTGACGCTATATCCCTGATCATGATGGTCAGTCGTTCATTCTCAATTTTGTTGAATTCTGGTATCCGGATCAGGGAGCTGACCACCCGTTGTTTCTCGGTGATCGTCTGATGCAACAGCATGACATTCTCCTGCAGCGTGGCAATCCCGAGAAGGAGATCCTGCTTCAATGATCGCTGTGACAACAGCTCTTTGCTGACGTGATTAAGCTTGCGGTTGATGCCTTCTATAAGATCAGCATCGCTATCGATGCGGACCTCGACGATCGTCAGAAAGATATCCAATCCGTGTTCTTTGGTTTCCGTTATCATTGACTTCAACCGGCGAACTGCATCGGCAAATATTTTAAGATCCCCTTGCCGATATGTAAAAAGTATATTCCCCTTCAGGATAAAGGTGACGTTATCCACCGCTTGTTCGAGGTCTCCGGAAACGAAGCCGAGATTGATCTCGATGGTCTCCTCAGTTTCCAGAAATCGGGAGCTGCTTTCAATCTCCTGGAGCTCCTGGGAAGTAAAGAATTCAATCTTGAAGTGCGTCTCGACGAACTTTCTCTCCTGCTGGGTTGGCGACTGAAGGTCAATCCAGATAATATTCCTGAACTCAAGAATATCTTCCAGTACCGGGTTCTTGTACTGCTCGATCTTTCCTTTGCTTATGGTGTATACCCTTATCATTTCGAATGTCGCGTTGCAATTTATAGCCAATAATTAAAAACATGACTCTTTTGACAATGATAAATCTTGTTTGCGCCGCTTATCTGCAACAAAGTTGTGCCAGCGATTAAACTATTGTAATTTGGATTTAAGACAAGAAAAAAACGTGGTCGCGATATGAAAATAACCCGTAAACAAGCGCTCAAGACCATGGCAGCAGGCGCCATGAGTTCGGTCATATTGCCGTCGTTGGCAGAGGCATCAAAGGACGTTCCCTTACCGGCGTTGAAAGGCAACATCAATCATTCGGTATGTCAATGGTGTTACAATACCATCCCTCTCGATGAGCTGGCTCGCGCCGCGAGTGAAATCGGATTGTCGTCAGTGGAATTGATCGGCGCGGATCAGTGGCCGGTCGTCATCAAACACGGGCTCACTTGTGCGATGGGATATGCGACATCGATCGGGCTGAACCGTGGATTCAACGATCCATCGCTTCATGAACAGCTTCGCAAAGACTACTTAGCTGCTATTCCCAAGGCGGCGGACATGGGGATCAAGAATCTTATTTGCTTTTCTGGAAACCGTAATGGCCTCTCCGACGATCAGGGACTGGAGAATTGTGCGCAGGGACTCGACCCGGTTGTGAAAGAAGCCAGTCGTCATGGGGTCAACATTGTGATGGAATTGCTGAATAGCAAGGTGAATCATAAAGACTACCAGTGCGACCATACCGAGTGGGGCGTTCACCTGTGCGATAAGGTGGGTGCGTCTAATTTCAAGCTGTTGTATGACATCTATCACATGCAGATCATGGAGGGCGACGTGATCGCGACCATCCGTAGGTACAAGGATTACATCGCCCATTACCACACGGGGGGTGTACCTGGCCGCCATGAAATTGACGAGACCCAGGAACTTTACTATCCGGCGATCATGAGGGCAATTGTTGAGACTGGATTCAAGGGCCACGTGGCTCAGGAATTTATCCCGGCAAAAGCGGATGCTATTGCCTCCCTGGCCGATGCCGTCAAACTGTGCGACGTCTGAGTAGCTAAGCCCTCAAAAAAACTATCGCGTTTCCGAGATCAGCTTTACTCGGGCATCGTCAGCGCGGAGCCTGACCTTTGCTTTGCCTCGTGCCAGCAGCACCCGTGTATAGTCATCGCTCTCGCTTAGGGTCTGGAAATCGCCTTGCAGCAACACGCTGCCATCGTCGTGGTCAATGTGAAATTCTCCACCACCTGCAAGAATACGAAGGCTGATGGAACCATCTTCGGACCGGAGAAAGTAGTTGCCGCCGTCGTCAAGTGCAGTTTCAAGCACGAGATCGCCGTCGTCAAGGGTAGTTGAGATCGAGGAGAAGGCACCTTCGTAAACCTCAACGTCGGAATCGTCGCCGTCGATATCCAGCATACCTCTGCCTCCGCGCATTCTTATCTTGCCGTCGTCAATCCGAAATGTGAACGCGTCGCCTTTGCAGTCTGTCAGTTCGACATCAGCGTCATCCAATGACATGGAAATCTTTCCATTCACATTCTTGATGAAGTAATCCCCATCATCTCCACGAATTACCAGGCTCGCTCCTTCCGGCGCTTCTATTTCAATCTTGTAATCCTCCCGCTGATACGCGATGAATCCGATTGTCAACGACTTCTGATGTTCCCGAATCCGTAGGTTCCCGTCGACAACAGCCACATCGACCCTGAATTCTTCCTTTGACGAGTTAAAACCCCCGGTGACGACGTTGCGATCAATCTTCACATGGGCAGTCTTTCGGGCAGAGCCGGTGATAAAAACATTGGCATCAGACGATATCAGGTCGATCGTCCCATTGGACTTGACGTCATATTCCTCATCAAGGTGAAAATTCCCGTTCTGACCGAAGGCTCCGGTGACCAGTACCAGGGTTAAGAAAGCAAGCAGGACATTTTTCATACCGGTGGTGTTGGACTTTGCTTTAAGACGCAACTATCGGCCGGTGGGTTGCAACCTCTCCAAAAAAAGAATCCCCTTCCATTCGGAAAGGGATCTTTCGAACTAAACCTGTAAAAACTACTATGAGCCTGAATCTGCCTCGTCCGCCTTCTTCAACTCTTCATCGATAATCTTTTCAATCAATTCACGTTGTCGCTCGTTCACTGTCTGATCGACCTTCGCTTGCTTCTTCATGAAACGGAGCATGGCGTTCTTCTTAATCTCATAAGCGATGAAGACTGTGTATTTATTGTTCTTGGCATCGAAATATTTTTTTTCGCCAATTTTTCTCAAGTCGGCGATCTCCGTATTCATCACCTGGCGAACGAGACTTTGAAATTTGTCGGCGACGTCAGCCGCATTCGCATTCTCGGTTTGCCCGAGATATTGATCCGCCACTTGTTTCATTGTTGTGTTGACCTGACCGGCGAGCTCAGCCTTGGCATCGATATCGGCCTTGCCACTGGCTATGTTATCCTGAGAGCTTTCACCTTTTCCTGTAGCCCTGAAGAACCGGTTATTCGACTCATATGCGTTGCCCTGGAAAGGTTCCCTCACCTTCTTACCCAGTGACCCCGAAGAACACGCGGATGCGATGAGCACTACGAGCACGAGAAAATTGCGGGTTTTCATATTGTGTTGATTTTAAATGTAAATCACGAAAAACTATGCCATTTTTTCGCCTACCCTGGCCACCACCTGCCACCTGAAAGCCCACATCCACCTGATGGTGTAGTCCGAAAATCCTGCGTTTTCAAGTATGTACCGGAGATCCTCTCTGCGAAACGCCCGAAGTACCGACATCGGCGCATCAAATCGTACCATCGCAGACCTGGAGAACAGGCGAGTGAGCAAACGTATCAGGTGATAGGCTGCCCAGTGGCGGTGGATATCGTTGATGACCAGACCTATCCTCAACTGGCCCTTGAGCTGTCTCAAGAATTCGATCAGTTGCTCATTCGTAAAGTGATGGAAGAACAAGGTCCCCATTGCAATGTCAAATGTTCTACTCTTAAACTCCTCAGAGAATATATTGACACACTCGAAACTGACCCGGGTGTCGGGACCAGTGCGATCCGTCGCAAACTTCACGATGAAAGGGTTGGCATCGATGCCGGTGAGGTCCAGTCGGGAGTGGTTGCCTCCCGACCACCTTCGTATCCGCCGGAGCATGTCGCCACCACCGCACCCCAGGTCAACCACGGAAACCGGCCCTGCTGTCGGCGCCGGGATCAGTTTTCCAAGAGCATTCAGTGTCACGCCGTTCCCGCCCAGAGTCCTGTTGATGAATTCGATTTCCCGCAGTGTCTGAGCAACGACCGGTCCTTCACAGGCAAGATCATCCATGATCTCCAACTCATCCGATCGCTTTGAATAATCCGGCATACGTCGCTAGACGCTTTCAATTCTTAGGATCATACTTTCGAGGGTGAGGCCTGGTCCAAAGGCAAAACTCAGGATGCGCTCCGACTCATTCTTTTTGCTCAGCGACCCGATGAGTTCCTTGAGAACGAACAGCACCGTTGCCGATGACATGTTGCCGTAACGCTGAAGAACGGAATACGCATGCCGGTTTTGTTCTCTTGTAATTCCAATTTCTTCCTCGATAGCCTGGAGAATTTTCTTTCCACCGGGATGGATGGCAAAGTGCCCGATGTCGGAAAGTCGCATCGAAATTTTGTCGAGCAAAGATTGTGTAAGTCGTCCGATGCCGCCGCGGATAATATCCGGCACGTATGCCGACAGCTTCATTTCAAATCCTACGTCGCCTATTGTCCAGGCCATATCCTGCGCTCCGTCGATCGATAAGTCGTTGTGAAAGCATTCTGGCCTCAGCCGAAGACTTCCCGCCGACTGGGCTTCCACCAACACCGCGGCTGATCCATCGCCAAAAAGCGCGTTGGCCAGCAGATTATCATACGTGCCTTCCGGCTGGAAGTGAAGGCTGCACAGTTCAGTACATACAACCAATACGCGGGCCCGCGAATCGCTTCTGCAAAACGCATCAGCAACTTTTAACGCGTTGAACGCCGCATAGCAACCCATGAAATTAATAGCAGTCCGTTGGACTGTCAGCGACAGTCCGAGCCTGCGCACAATGTCAATGTCCAATCCGGGTGCGTACATCCCCGTACAGCACACGACGATCAGATGGGTCACGTTGGTGATATCGGAATCCGGATAGGCAGAAGTAAGATCCTGTATCGCAGAAACACTCAGGTCGGCGGCATGTTCGCGAAACACCTGCAGTCTGAACTCCGTCGACGGCAATACCTCAACGGCCTGATCCCTCGGAAAAAAACGAAAGGATGATCCCGGACCGAAGTCTTCGAGGACACTGTGACGGTAGTCGATACCACTGGCGTTAAAAATAGTTTTGAGCTTGCGACCATCGCCGTTGTTGAGTTCCATAGTCCTCAACATAAAGTCAGCGATCGTAGCCTGACTAAAACGGTGTTTTGGATTGGCTGTGCCGATGGCCGTGATCAAACTCATACGTTCAATAATAATTCAAAAACCGCTAACTTGTTCTAAAACCTGGTTTTATGTTCAGTCGTTCCTCGTGGTTGCACGTGCGAATTCCATTCTCGTATTTTTTGCTCCCCATCTTTCTCTTCAGCGTCGCGATATCCCCAAATTTCAACGGCCCTCGACTGGCATGGACGTTCTTAATACTTCACTTTCTTTTATATCCTGCGAGCAATGGCTACAACAGCTACTTCGACCGCGATGAGAAAAGCATCGGAGGGCTTAAGCATCCGCCGCCGGTTTCCAAAGGTCTCTATTTCCTCGCATTGTCAATGGATGCGCTGGCCGTCATACTCGGTTACATTTTTATCAATTCCACTTTCGCATTGATGCTGCTGGTCTATGGCTTAGTCTCCAAAGCCTACAGCCACCCATCTATTCGCCTAAAGCGTTATGCCATCACCGGATGGCTTGTCACCGGATTGTTTCAGGGTTTGTTCACGTTTGTGATGTGCTACGTGGGGATCAATGACTTCGGTATCGAAACAGCGTTGTCCACCCGTGTCATTTTTCCCGGGATACTGACCAGTCTCATGCTTTGGGCCAACTATCCACTCACCCAAGTGTACCAACACGAGGAAGACTCGCGACGCGGCGACCGGACATTGAGTCTCATGCTCGGCGTCAATGGAACATTTTATTTCAGCGCTGTCTTTTTTACTGTGTCAGCGTCCGCATTTTTCATGTATCTGAAAATCGAGTTCGCTCTTGGGTATGCTCTCTTTTTTCTGGCGTCCCTTGCCCCGGTGTTGGTGTTCTTTCTCTACTGGTTATTTCGTGTTGGCCGTGACCAAAGCCGGGCGAATTACCAAAACGCCATGGCCCTTAGCCTGATTTCCTCAACATGCCTGAACGCCTACTTCATATTTTTGTTCCTGGACAGCTCTCAAGTCGCGCAAGTCATCAAAGCGGGATTTTGAATATTTCAAAAAACAGATCCATGTGTGTTTTGCACGATACCATTGGCAATCGGTCTGAAAAAGAGCATGAGATTGACAGCCATGTTTGATGCGAGCTGGTTTCCGAAAAGTCGCTGCGCCTGCCGCCCTACCCACAGCCTTCGCGCAAAATTCTTTTTCCATTCCAATTCGTACGCCCGCTCCAACTGCTCCCTTGAAATCCTATTCAGACAGAACTGTGCGACCAGCTCGCCAAGAATCTTGCCGCTATGAATAGCCATCGCCATACCGTTGCCGCATAGGGGTGCAATGGTGCCTGCAGCGTCGCCGGCAAACAGTACGTGATCCTCGACTGCGCTTTTACCCTCAAAAGAAACCTCGTTAATCACCTCCGGCTTGGGTAAAAGGAAGTCAGAATTATCGAAAATGTACCTAAGTAAGGGATTCTTGAAGATTACTTCCGTTTCCAGCGCTGGAATGCTTCGCGTGCGTCGCAAAAGAGAGCGATGCGCCAGGTAACACAGATTAGCAACTCCCGACTCGACATTGCTGATGCCGCAGTATCCTCCGGGAAAATTATGCAGGGCAATTACGTCCTGCGGATGATCGGTGCGAACGTGATACTTGACAGCAGCATAGGGAGACCTTCGCCTGGCGATCGCTGGCCTGATAGATGAATCCAACTTTGCGCGTTTGCCGAATGCCGCGATCACAGCATCTGCCTGGAAGGCCCGGTCCGAGGTCGAGACGGTGAACCGCTCCGCGTCGAAAGCAATTCCATTTACCTCAGTATCAAGATAGAATTCCACCCCCCGCTCCAGTGCTTTCTTGTAAAGAAAATGATCGAACGTATAGCGGCTTATTCCAAATCCGCCCAGATCGAGATCGAGCACAGCTTGTTTTCCGGCTGTCGATGAAAGCTGAAAACGCGTGATTCGGGGAGGAGAAAAATCATGGGGAAAAAGTCCACTTCGTGTTAAAAAAGATGTCGCCTCATTGGATACATATTCTCCGCAAACGCGGTGGAAAGGGTATGCCTTCTTTTCAAAAATGCGACAGGGGACTCCCGCGCCGGCCAATTGGATCCCTGAAATCAGCCCCGCGAGACCTCCACCAACTATGATAACGTTTCTCAAATTGAATAGCGATGTTCAAAATTGACCTGCAACCCCCGCCAATTTATATGAATTGCGAGAAAAAGCGATTTGGAACAAAATTTGGATAACCTTTTACGTTTAAATATTGTTTATCTACTGTTAGGCTTTACATCTATGACTACCAAATTGACGGACAATGCCGGACCCCTCCAAGTCCTTCTGATTGGAAACAACCCGATAGACATGAGCAGCACCCTGGAAAAGGTGCAACAGATCCGGGGAAAGAAAGTGGTGACGGAAATCGCGTTCGACCTGAAGAGTATCGCCGAACGGGTTAACGCCTTTGACCCGAACTTCATTCTGATCGATGATGACATCGGTAAAGTAGAACTTCAGCAGGCCATTTCCTGGTTGAGTGAAAACAGGAAGACCAAAAAGATCCCGATCACTGTCATCAAGAATTCCAATTATGAGGAGTCCTCACCCTCTCTACGCGTCCTCGACTTTATTCTGAAGCAGAATTTCTCCGCGGACGGGCTTTATCGAACTATCCTGAATTCGCTGAAATTCGAGCGGACACAACGCCTGTTGTCGCGAGTGTATCGTCGAAGAAAAGGACAACACCGGTTGGCATTCTGATTCAGATTTGATCTTTCAGCTGAAAGTCCTTTTTGAGCCGTGTGCCCTCGCGCTCAATGGTCAGGTGTATTCGCTTGCCCGGGCGCAGGTTAAGAATGCCATTAAGAACATTCAGGTTGATCGTGGAGGCGAGTAGTCCGTTGACAGTAAGGATGATATCGCCTTCCTGAATGCCTGCAAGGTCTGCGGGAGATTGCCCTCTTACACTCGTGATTTCAAACACATCCAGCCTTGCCCCTTTGGCTCTCAGATTGATTCCGCTGAGGTTATAATGGAATCCTTTCTTGAAGGAGTGGTTTCGTTTCAGGTACATCTGCTCCTTCGGGAAGTTGAATATCACCGTGAATCTGCTCAGCGTTTCACCGCCGATTGAGCCGTTGCGTTCAGTCGTACCTACCTTGAGGCTGTCAAAGTAACTATTGGGATCTGGAAAACTGGCGATGGCACCTTTAAGTTCATAGTCGCCAAGGGAGATACTGGAAATGCGTCCTACTTTTCCGGTTATCTCGCCGCCGAGGCCCCGACCAATAACACTGCTGACGGAATTCATGGGCACGGTTATCCGGCTATCCGATTCTGGATCGAGCATTAACCCATGGCTCGCGCCGGAATCAACGAGCAATTTTGCCGTAAACTGGGTTCCATCCGCAAGCACGACAGGAGTTGTAAGATAAGGCTTTGTGTCTTCTATTCGGATCGGTATCATCTTGAATTTCCGCCGGGGCTTGAATCGCTCCGGCATCATCAATGTCAGCATCTTCCTCTCATAGTCAATCTCGATAATGAAGCGGCTGAACAATTCGTAGCCAAGGATACCGTGAACGTCGGTGCCGAGGTAATTTCTGAGCTCGAGGTAATCTTCTTCGAGCACCAGCATGGCATGTCCCTTACCCGACACGCCGGGAAGCTCAAGGGAAACGTTGTTGGTGATATAGGCGTCTATCAGTTTCTCGCCGCCCGGGCCGGCGATGGTATACTTTCGGGAATAGGGAAGATTGAGGATGTCGGTAAAAGACTTTTGCGTAAGAATGGCTGTTCTGACACCGGTGTCCAAAATAAATTTCAACGGCAACGTGCCGTTCAGAACGACTGGAACAACGACCAGGTTATTGTGTATCTCAATCGGGATTTGGACCTTCGACTTATCGTCGTCAAGTGCAAATCCCAATGTCTGACAACAGGCACTGCAGGAAATCTTGAGAAGTAATGCAACTATCACCAGCCTGCCGTACATAGGGAATCGGTAAGATGCCTTTTTTCAATATAAGACAATTTTCATAGAGAATTCGCTAACGCTATTTGCGGGATAATATATCCAGCACTTCTTCGGGCGAGTTTGCAATCTTTAGCACATCACGGTAGGCGGGATTGAGGAATCCTTCATCCGACATTTTACGCATCTGTTCCAGCAATGGATCGAAGAATCCGAAAAGATTAAGCACCACGACCGGCTGGTGGCTTATACCCAACTGTCTCCAGGTCAAGGTCTCGGCGAGTTCTTCGAGCGTACCCCAGCCGCCGGGCAGCGCCACGAACGCGTCCGCCAGGTGCGCCATTCGTTGCTTTCGTTCGTGCATGCTACTGACTACCTCCAGCCGGGTAATGCCGTTGTGTCCAACTTCACGCTGGACCAGGAAGTCCGGGATTACCCCGATGACGCTTCCACCTGCTTGAATTGCTGCATCAGCCAGGACGCCCATAAGGCCGATCTTGCCTCCGCCGTAAATGATTGAAATTCCTGAATGAGCGAACAGAGCGCCAAGTTTTCCGGCGGAATCAGCATAGTGCGGATTTGTTCCTGTCGCTGACCCGCAGAAAACACAGACGTTCATTCTGCGTTAGATAGCTTTAGAATTTGTTGTCGTGCTTGTTCTTGCTGACCATCTTGTTCGGGAAGATCCATGGCGAAACAATAGCCAGAATAAAAAGGGTAATGACGACAAAAAACGGCATCCAGTCCAGAATTAGCTCCATATCTTCGGTTTTTGAAGTAGGGGTAAAAATAGGCCGGATTCCTGAAATTTTTGTGAAAAGGACTGAAAATGTTCATAAGTTCAGCAGCCGTAACGCAGGAATAATCGGTCATCGACCATGAAGAGGTTCTTAATTTTTGTTGCGATTTGCGTAGTGGTCCTGGTGGCCCTGGTAACCATAATTGGTCAAATCAAGAAAAGACAGACGAAGTCTCTGAGCCCTGAAGATGAGGTCGTCTTTGAGCAGCGTGACCTGCACATCCGGGTGTTCTACAATCGACCCTATAAGAAGGGTCGCGTAATCTTCGGCGGCTTGGTCCCTTACGACACCGTTTGGCGCACAGGAGCTAATGAGGCCACAACGTTCGAAACCAACAAGAATCTTAAAATCGAAGGAAAGACCTTGCCTGCGGGCAAGTATTCGTTGTGGACCATACCCAGGCCTGAGTCGTGGGTCGTCATCTTCAATTCAGAATACGGGCAGTGGGGCATAAACCCGAAAGGCGAGGCGAACCGCGATCCGCAGCGCGATGTCCTGGCCATAAATGCGGCGGCAGTAAAGCTGGATCAGGTCTTTGAGCAGTTCACTATTGCCTTTGAAAAAACCGGAGAAGACGCCGAGATGGTGCTGATCTGGGATAAGACGCTCGTCTCCGTTCCTTTCTCTAATTAATCTCTCTTTCTAACAACTGCCCGGATCGTCAGCCGCTTTTCGTCTAGTAGGCCAGGAGTTGCATCAGCGGAATAGGAGAAATTCTCCTCCTTCGCGCCCTGTTGCAGGAAATATTGAACTATTGCTTCGGCCTGGCGGAGTGTCCGGTCATTGTGGTAGATCGTGTCGATCAGTAGGGTATCGCGCTGATAGAGTTGTCCCAACGAGTCGATATCATCATAGATCGTGTAAGTAGAATCGTAAATTACCTCCGTGAGATCGGGGTCAGACTGGATCGAATCCTGAACGTAACCTTCCAGGATCACCTGCACTTCAAATTTTACCTCGGGATTACTGTTCACCAATCGCATAAGGCGTCGCAGCTCGCCTTCAGATCCAGTCATTTCAAGTTCGCTCGAATAAGGTTTGAACGTAAACATATCCAGCCTGATCGAATCTCCCTCTTCAAGGGTTTCCAGACTTACAGCAATTTTTTCTACCTGTGGGATTCTGTCACCGGTAAGATCAAACTGTCTGGTGTAATAGGTGAGGTGATCCTGCTCGGGATCAACCGACAATTCGTATCGTGAACCTTCGCGCAGGTATACCGTAAAGGATCCATCCGTTTCAGGCCTTCCGCGGTAATACGTCTTTCGTGCGACGAGGTCTTCGATAGAAATATAAGACGGCACCGGCATTCCCGACAAATCGTTCACCGTTCCGATCACCTTGCACATACTCTTAGGTCGTACTTCGTCGGGAAAAAGAATCTCGACAAGCTCGCTCTTCCGCGCGCCCATTTGATCCCGGACGAGGTACCTTCCAATCGCGGTAGCGCTGACATACTGATCGTCCTTGTCGGTATTCACAAAGTCAAGTGGTTTCGGAGTGGTCCAGTTCTCGTTAACAAGCCGTGTCATGTACAGATCCATGCCTCCCTTTCCGTTAGGCATTCTGTCCGAGGCGAAAATCAAAGTCTGGCCGTCGGCCATAATACGTGGGGTCTGTGAGTTGCCTGTGTTGATGTTAGCTGGCAGTTCTATCGGTTCATCCCACTGACCGTTTGGCTTCTTTCGCACCATGTACAGGCGGCAATTCTCAGCCTTGTCATGATCCATGGCGGGGCATCGCATGAAGTACATCGTTTTGCCATCTACCGTTACGGACGGACAACCCTCGTTTTCTTTTGAGTTGATGGGCATCGTTAAATTCACCGGTGGCGACCAGCTGCTGCCATTCCACTCACTGACCCAAAGGTCGAAACCGCCGACGCCCGGACCTTTCAGCGTGCTGTAGTACAATTTGCTTCCATCCGCATTGAGCGCAAATCCGCGAAGAAAATTCAGACGAGAGTAGATGGTCTTCGGAAGTTCCTTTGGCTCGCTCCAATCTGCCGTGCCGCGGTAGCTGAAGAACGGCGTGAGCACATGGTCTTCGGCGTTATCGGAAATAAAGACGAGGGCGTTACCATCAGCGCTGATAAAAGGCGTGTACAGGTTGAGCGCCGGATGATTGATCGAACTCGGCAGCTTTCTGAATTTCGCCTGCGAATACAGATTGCCGCTCGCTATGAGCAAAATTGAAAAAACAATGACCAGCGATTTCATAGGCAGTTTTTGTCGTTTGAATAGCAAATTTCGAGCGCATTCGTTTGCAATGGAGCTTGTTCAAAAATAAGGATATAATGCTTCTGGAGGTCAGTCATTCAGAGGCAAATAAAATACAGCTTTTGCCCTAATTAACTGGATGTTTGGCCATGGAGTCGTAACTTCGCTCGTCGAAACAAGAATTTTTCTGGTTTAATGATTCAAGTAATTCCATCAATCGCGATACGCAAAGGCAACGTCATAAAGATGCGCAAGGGTGACCCGACGAGCGAGAAAGCTTACGACGAAAATCCGCTGGACCTGGCGCGGCGATTCGAGGATCACGGCATCGAGGTTGTGCATTTGGTTGATCTCGATGGCGCGGAGAAGGGCAGCCCGGTAAATTGGCATGTGCTTGAAGCCATTGCCGGACATACTCATCTAAAAGTCGATTTTACTGGAGGAATTTCTACTGACGGAGATATCAGTAAGGCGTACGAATACGGCGCCGCATACATTACGGCTGCCAGTATCGCCGTTACCGATCCTGAGCTCTTCTCTTCCTGGATTATTTCCTATGGACGGGAGAAAATTACCCTCGGTGCCGACGTCATCAACAAAGACTCAAAGGAGCTTCTCTTCCGCGGATGGCAAAAGCGATCGAATCTTACGTTGTTTGAACACCTGGAATATTTCTATTCGCGGGGATTGAAGTATGTCAAATCGACTGACGTTTCGCGCGATGGTGTACTCGAAGGACCTGCATTTGATTTCTATGAGGAGATTCTTAAGACCTTTCCGGAAATTTGTATCCTCGCCAGCGGTGGAGTGCGGGGTATAGATGACATCAAGCGTCTCAATGACATTGGACTTTTTGCAGTCATTTTTGGCAAGGCTTACTATGAAGGGGTCCTCGACCTGAAGGACGTCGAGCATTTTCTCGTCAAGAAGGAAATCTAAGCCCGCCTCGACTCTCTTCAAAACAGCGTTAAATGATGGATTTCCTGAATCAATCTACGAAATCCTGCAACTTGTACTTCTGGATGATGTAGTAAAGAAAATTGAACGAGAGTATCGATTCATCCTCTCTGGCATTCATGGGTTTTTCAGGCTGCTTAGCCGGCTGATCCACTCTCGCGCGGGTTTGCGGCACCACCATAACAGGTTTGCTCGTTGCGGTATCCTTAACCGCGGGCGTTGCCGTGGATTGTGTTATTGGCGCACGCGGCATATACCGTAGCTCGCCTTCACCCGGAGAATTGATGATG